>JBBDUG010000032.1:0-25754 GCA_040904025.1 Minisyncoccota bacterium | reverse complement strand
TGTTGCATCAGCATCACCTGTTGGTGTATTGAGGTCAACGTTGACTTCTTCTGATACATCAGCGGTATCATCTGTTGCTGGTTCTTCACCTCCCCCTCCTGGAATTCCAAAGATGAGAAGAAGAGCGAGAACAATGAGAATGATAACAGCAATTATCCACCCTGCGCCACTGCGTCCTTCACGAGGAGCTTGCTGTGGCTGCTGCTGTGGTTGCTGCTGCCCCTGATTTCCTTGCTGCTGCATATTATCTTGATCTGCCATAAAACATGCGTGTTATCTAGTAACATCTTCACTATACCGCGTTTTTCACAAATTCAAAGGGGTATACCCCCCATCAGTCCATGATATAATACGCCCACATTAAGCTATGCACGGACATTCTTTTGATACAAACGGCTTTTTCTTCATCCTCAAGGCACTTCTTGTGCTGGTTGTAATAGGGTTGGGAGTCCATATGGTGAATGCATACCCATTTAGCTCGGATACACAGGCATCAGTACACGAGGAGAATATTGAGGAGAAAGAGACGAGTATACATCCTGAAATTGAGATAGAAACATCTCCCCCTCCCATCCCCGCTGCTGGATATCTCGTGGGTAATCTTGAAACCGGAGAAGTATACGCTAAGCGAAATGCAGATGTGGTACGCCCCATTGCATCAATCTCAAAGCTCATGACTGCCGTTGTTGCCAATGAGACTATTGGATATAACACACTTGTATATGTCAGCAATGCAGCTGTACGAACATATGGTAATCAGGGCGGATTGTATGAAGGACAGCGCATGTCACTCCACACCATGTTCCATCCCCTTCTTCTTTCATCCTCAAATGATGCAGGAGAGGCAATAGCTGGACATCTTGGACAAACTCGCTTCTATGACCTTATGAATCGAAAGGCAATTGCACTCAAGATGAAAGACACTCACTTCTCTGACTCAAGTGGGCTCTCTGATAGAAACACCTCAACACCCAATGACCTCTTTGAGCTTGCTAAATACATCTATAATCAGAAGAAGTACATATTTGATATCACAACTCTTCCTTCTGCCACCCTTCTTATCGAAGGCACTGGTCTAAAACAGAGTTTCTATAACAACAATCCATTTGCAGGAGCAGCCGGATTTATTGGAGGAAAGAATGGATATACCGATAATGCACGCAAAACGCTCCTTTCTGTATTTGAAATGGAGCTAGCTGGCAGAACGTACCCAATCGTAATTATAGTACTGGGATCAGAAGATCATGTATCCGATACAGAAACACTTCACTCATGGTTCCAGGAAGAAACTCTCTAAATTGCGAGAAGAGGCTAAAAATGGTATAAATCCTTTGTAATTAACACATATTCTTACGTGGCACGACGAGACAGAACAAGAGTAAATGAACGAATACGCGCAAAAGAAGTGCGTCTCATCAAACACGACGGAGAAAACGTCGGAGTTGTTTCGCGTGAGGAAGCGCTTAAACGCGCAGAAGAAGCAGGACTAGACCTTATCGAGATGGCAGCAAAAGCAAAACCTCCCGTGGTAAAAATCATGGACTATGGGAAGTACAAGTATGAACAGTCTAAAAAAGAGAGTGCAGCACGTGCCAAGTCATCCTCCACAGAGACAAAAGTGATTCAAGTAAAGGTGGGAACAGGAAAGAATGATCTCGAACTCAAGGCACGACGTGCGAGCGAATGGCTCGAAGAGGGACATCGAGTGAAGGTGGAGCTGTATCTACGCGGCCGCGCAAAGTATATGGAAAAAGATTTCCTTGAGGAACGAATGGATCGTGTTCTCAAACTTATCACCACTGAATATAAAGTTGCAACACCTCCCAGAAAGGGGCCGAAAGGTCTCTATATGATCATAGAACAGGATTAATGCTTGATTTGTCCCCTTATTTACTGTAATCTAGCTACGATTATGTCGAGCGAAAAGACAAACAAATCATTTACAAAGCGTCTTAAAAAGACGCGAACCGGTAAAGTAAAGAGTCGCAAGCCGGGAAAGAATCATTTTAATGCGAAAGAGTCACGTAGTAAGACACGTGCAAAAAACCGCATGAACGATGTAAATATATCTAAAAAGACACTGGATGGTGTCATGCCTCATTCTTAATATATGTCCCGCGTAAAACGAGGAACACAAAAGAATAAGAAGCGAAAACGTATCCTTAAAAAAACAAAGGGATATCGTTGGGCGCGTAAATCAAAGAAAAAGCAGGCAAAACAGGCCATCTTCAAGGCGGGTTCACATGCATTTGCACACCGTAAAGACAAGAAGAATGATTTTCGCCGACACTGGACTACAATAATTAATTATGCCGTACGTCCACTCGGACTCTCCTACTCTAAATTTATAAATAAACTCTCAGAGAAAGAAATAGAACTTGATCGAAAAGTTCTCTCGCAGATTGCACAAGAAAACCCTGATACATTTAAACGAATTGTTGAAGAGGTTAAATAAAAAAGACCGGACAATCATCCGGTCTTTTTTTAAATCTCAATTTCTATCCGTTCTCCCTCTTGAGGGATATGTGCACTCTTCCCCACATAATCATGAATACGCTGTGCAAGAAATGAACTTGCGCTTAATTCTCCCATTGCAACGATAAACTGCTCCGTCTTTGTTGCCTTTTTTACAAATGTCAGAAGGTCCTCTCTATCTGCGTGGGCAGAATATCCGTGGAGACGTTCAATACGTGCATGTACTGGCACATTCCTTCCTTCTATAGTTATTTCCTTTGCCCCCTCAAGAAGTCTTCGTCCTAAACTACCAGGAACTTGATATCCCACAATCAGAAGAGTTGTGCTCTTCTTTGGGAGATACTCCTTTTCATGAAAGATGATGCGACCACCGTGAGACATCCCAGCACCAGCAATAATTATCTTAGCCCCTCCCTCTCTATTTATCGCTTTTGATTCCTCAGTCGAGCGCGTTATATTCAATCCCGAAAATGAGAAGATATCATCTCCCGATGCAATATCGTCACGAACCTCCTCATTAAAATAGTCGGTAAACTCTGAATATACTTCTGTCACCTCGATTGCAAGTGGTGAGTCAAGATAAACTGGTATCTGTGGGACCTCTCCTGCCTCTATGAGCTCATTAAGCTCATAGAGCATGACTTGGGTGCGCTCAAGAGAAAAGGCGGGTATAAGGAGCTCTCCGTCCACATCTACTGTGTGCTGTATTATCTCTCGAAGCTTTTTCTTCCTGTCTCCCGCCCGCTCATGTAGTCGGTCACCATAGACACTCTCCATGAGTACATAGCGAGCATCTCCTGGACTCTCTGTAGTTGGAATGAGGAGTGTATCCGGATTGCCAAGATCTCCGGTAAAGAGGACGGGATCTGAGTTACCTACGCGTATCTCCACCATGGCTGAGCCAAGAATATGCCCTGCGTTCTTCATCTGTGCCTGAATATCTCCAGCGGATATATTTTCTCCATATTCAGCTGTCTTCCATTGTGTAAGTGCCTTATCAATATCAGATTGCTCATATATTGGAGCTGGTCCACCTGCCTCATGCTTATACCTCATCACAGAGAGTGCATCTCGAAGCATCACTTGTGCCAGCGCTTTTGTGGGTGGAGTTGAGTAGATGGGTCCGGAAAATCCATCCCGAACAAGTTTTGGAATACGTCCAATGTGATCAATGTGTGCATGTGTGACAAATAATGCCTCCACAGCTGTTGGATTATATTGAAACTCTTCTGCATTTCGCGCCTCATTTTGCCCCTGAATGAGACCACAGTCCACTAATACATTCGTGTTGTTGGCAGAGAGCATAAAATTTGCTCCCGTTACCGATCCTGCACCACCATATGTTGTAATTGTTGCTTTCATATTTTCTTCTCTTTATCCAACCTCCCCTTTTGTACATACCACCACACAACAAGTGCCCCTAAAGTATCCATGAATAGATCGACAACTGTATCAAAACTTGCAAGTGGATCAACGGAGACAGCAAAGATATATTCGAAGATCTCCCAAAGAATACCGACCAAGAATGTACCAAAGAGAATTATAGCCGCACTAAATGCTCTTTCGGTCTCTTTTCCTTGAGACCGATAATAAAGGAAGGAGATAAAAATGAGTGAGAATGCGGCAAACATGCCCCCTATAAAATGAGGAAGAACATCAAACCAGGGCATATGCCAATACCAGTGAAGCCTCAGTGCGGTCATATGCAACCACAGAAGTACCACCCCGAATAGCATTGCATGCATTCCTATTTTTGCCTGTTGCATAGCTAGAGTATATCATCTAGCACTAAAAAATCCCGCTGATGCGGGGTTCTTTAGGTGCCAGACGAGCGGAGAAAGCCCGAGTTACCAAAATGGGTGCCCTCAGTGGTATGTCTCTGAACGAATCAGCAGACATACTCTTTGGGACGCTATCAGGCCCCCTAGAGTTAAGAGTTAGTGGTTTTCTCTTAGCTCGTCCGGCTACACTTAGTATATCACAATCCCACTTTTTGAAATCTTCCGTTGATAGAGAGAATGTGTCCTTCTACTCTAAAATTCCATCAAGGTTAACGTCGTAGAGTATTTGCTCCTGTACGAGTCGGTAATCTACAATATCGTCCTTGTTAAACCAATGTGGAATCTCTTGGTTCGCTTCCTCTGGTGAACCTGAAGCGTGGAGAAGATTTCGTACAGCTCGGCCGTCTGTATCGCCCATTTGGAATGAGTCGAGTACAAAATCACCCCGAATCGTACCTACATCAGTCGAGCGCGGTTCTGTTCCTCCGGTAATCTTGCGTATGATTTCAACAGCATGCGCTCCCTGCCATACCATCGCACATACTGGACCGCTTGTAAGGTACTTTTTAAGACCTTCAAGAACACGATCGGCAACTTCAATTGGGTCTTCAGACGGTGGGGTCTCTCCTTTTTTCTTGTAGCTTGCAATTGCTTTTTCTCCCACATTCTGCTTCCAGTTGGAATCAAGGAGATAATGTTGTTCTACAAAATCTTCTTCTGGAACAAAGAATCGTATTCCAACAAGTTTAAGTCCAACCCTCTCAAATCGCGAGATTATCTCTCCGATTAGGGAGCGTTGGATACCATCGGGTTTTATAACAACGAGTGTACGTTCTGTACTTGGGTGTTCTGCCATTACTAAATTTTCTTAGGATTAATTGTTGGGATAATACCAGAGGAATCTCCTCAGTTCAATCAAATCTCCTTCTTGGTTGACTCATATCGCTTCATAATCTCCCGCTCGATCTCTTCTCGTGGACGTCCATATGTAAGTGAGGAGAGCTCTTTGAGCTTGGAGATAATGGATTCATCACCCTCTATCGGCTTTTCTGCCCGCACGTTAAACGGTGGTGCTGGCTGCCCATCCATGAGAAGTTTTGCATAAAAGTTAAAGTTATCAAGCTCTGTTATATCCCGCTCGGAGAACGTTGGTTCAAACCGCTTAGAGAGAAACTCGGCATCCTCAGAACTTGTTCGATACACCGCCATTGATCCAACATTTCCAAACACAGAATCTTTGATTGAATCTTCCAACTGCGCAATAAATTGGTGTGCCATAGTCAGAGAGAGTTTGTACTTCCGCGCCTCGGAGAGAATGGTTGAAATAGAGTCAGTGGTAACATTCTGAAATTCATCGACGTAGAGATAGAATGGTGGACGCTCATCTTGAGGGGTATCAACACGTGAAAGGGCTGCCATAAGAATCTTTCCAACTATGATGAGACCAATGAGATTTGCGTTAATATCTCCCAGGCGTCCCTTGGAGAGATTTACAAGCAATATCTTCTGCTCATCCATGATATTCCTAAAGTTCAAAGAAGATTGAGGTTGAGCCACAATTGGACGCATAATGTCATTAGAGAGAAAGACATCAAACTTTGATGTGATGTAGGGAACAATATTTTGAAGACTTGCTTCTCCTCCAGCTTTCTCAGCAACTTCTTCCCAGTACTGCTTTATCACCGGATTGCTGGTACGTGAAAGTTTTAGTTTTCGATACGCGGGATCAGAAAGAACACGAGAAACATCAAGGAGTGTGTTTCCTGATTCCGGATCATCTATGGTAAGGAGAACTGCATTTCGAAAGTATTGCTCGAACATAGGTCCCCCTGCCGTTTTCATATCGAAGAGTTTGTTGAAGATTCCAAGTAACTCATTAACAACAAAGGTTTTTTGTTCCGGAAATCGTTCATCGTACTCAAGCATATTGAGTGCCATGGGACGAGCAGTCTGCGAAGGGTCAAAGTATATAACGTCATCAAAACGTTCTTGTGGGATTGTCGAGAGGACACTCTCGATGTCAGATCCATGCGGATCGATCATACAGACTCCCTCCCCTCGTTTTATATCTTGGGTTATAAGATTGGTCATGAGGGTGGTCTTTCCAGTTCCGGTCTGCCCAATGATGTACATATGACGCAGTCGATCTTCATCAGTCATATACACCGGGGTTTCTACCCCGCGATGAACATTTGTTCCGAGTCGAACCCCTTCCTCGGGAGCATCAAGAGAGATTGGAGCAGTTGGCGCCTTAGAGCGTTCAACTTCCCGCGCGCCCTTTACATCACGTACTGGGAAATGTACGAGTGATGTGAGTTCTGTGATATTAAGCGGAATATCACGAGCATTTTCATGAAGTCGGAAAACAACACTATGAAGAAATGGGTCTAATGCCTTTGGCTTCACCTTCTTAAATGAAAGTGTATTACCATCAGATGAAGCGAACTGACTAAATGATGCCTCAAGCTCATGTAGAATACGCTCCGCCTCCTTTTTTGATGTAGCGGACGCAACAAGACGAATGTTTGTACTTGCGATGGGAGAAGATATCTTTTCCTGTATCTTTTCTACCGCTGTCTTCTCCAATTCATCAAGGTGATCGCTCTGCTCCTTCTTCGTTGTATCTTCAGGTTTCTCCTTTGCTGTGCGCACAAATTCCTTTGCCGCTTTCATAAATCCTCCTTTAAAAGAGGTGGGTGTATGTATAGCTTCCTTGAGCGGCGTACCAGCTTCTATCTCTTTAATCGCCTGTCGATACATCTCAATACGATTGTGGGAATCTGGGGCAATAGAGAGCTGTATGAGAGCTCCTTCTCCTTCTTGTTTGAGTTTTGAGAAGGCATTGAGTATGACAGAGAGTGGATCGTGATCAAAGGCATCATAGAGCTTTATCGGATAAATCGCCTCATTACCTGATTGTATATACGACCCCACTGTCTCTCCTTTTCTGTTAAATATATTGTAGTCGTTTTTCCTCTCTGTCATAACAGCATCGGGAAATACAGAAAGAAGTTGTTTTTCAAAAAGAGACTTTCTTTCATTCGGTACAGAAACATAGAATGAGACACGTTCTCCCACGTGTTCAACTGCAAGTTCTATTGTCATATGCTCTCGCTTTCCACTTTCTTGTGTGAGCATACCAGCATAGAACTGCTCCATTGAAGAGACGAGTTGTTTAAGCTCCCGTTCTCGATCATGTTCATCTTCTTGAGGGAGTACCACCTCAAAGAGTGTCATCTTAAGTGCATGGGCAAGATCAGAGGACTCCTTGAGTCCTTCAACAGGATACCCTGCCTTGAGATACTGCACGAGTAGACGATGGAAATCATCTTCAATATGTGGGTCATCCATCTTGCGGACGATTGAGAGCGTGTTCTTTATCCCCTTCTCATGCATGATACCGAGAAGTTCATTCATCTTTGAGTCATGCTCTTCGGGTTCTAGATCAAGCATGATCCCCTCTTCTTCTTGAGAAGAGAGTTGTCGCTCTTCAGTGATCACTTCATGGGGAGCTTCTGCGTATTCTTTTACCACCTTTTGTGCAGAAGCTCCTGATTGAATATCTTCAACTGCCGATTCGGCAGATTCTTTCATTCGTATATTCTCACGCAAAAAATCCGCCTCTTCAGCTTGACTCTTGAGTGGTTGATTAGGAAGTGTTTCTGGCATTAGACTCTATTATATCAATTCAATTATATTCGTCTCCTATTTTCCGCGTTGTTTGAGAAGGGCATCAATATATTCCCTTAGTTGACCGATGGTCTGCTGTTCTTCTCGTGGAAGTTCTTGGAGTTCTGTATGATTCTCGACATATTGATCAACGATACTGTCCACTAATTGAAGTTTTTCATCGGAGAGTGATTTAAATGTCTCCGTTATCGGTGCCTCCGCTTCAGAGAATGTACTATACAACCCAGCAATTACCGATGCGTTTGGACCTTCACCGTCTCCATATACTTCATCAAGTGCATCCATTGTATGCTGTGTTGCAATCTCTGTCTGCGATACCATTTGCTCAGAGAGAGAAGATAGTATCTCAGACGGAGAGACTGCCTCTGGCGAAGGGCTTGCTTCTACAGATTGTCCTATATTTGCACCAGAGATTGGCTCTGGAGGAAGCGTCTCCATCGGTTGTATTCTCTCAAAGACTTGTTGTGCTCCCGCTTCACGAGCAGCTTCAACACTTTCAAGTGATTGATAGAAGTCCCATTGATCTTGAGATATGGCGACATCCACACTGTCATCAAGAAGACCATTGAGCAGTTCTCGGTATTCCGCCTCTTGCTCTGCAAGTGCAAGTCGGGCATCGATGTCAAGAGTTCCCTTGGTATATTCAGCTTGTTGTGCATCAAATCCTTCAAGTGCCGCCTTGAGTTTTGTGACATAGTCCTCTCGAACATCTGGTGAAAGAATGCTTTCTTTCACCGCTCCGTTCGCCTCAAGTGCAGCGTCAATAGATTGTGTATTTGTGGGGAGATCGTAGTTTGGAGCAGGGGTGGGTTCTGTGGAGGTAAAGGTACCGCTGTCATAGTCTATTCCCGCTCCCTCCACTATCTCTTCTGCGGAGAGATTTTTGAGATCTTCTGCACTAATCTGACTGAGATCAAGTGTGAAAGAGTCATTGAGTTGCACAAGATTGAACATACGTCCGTCTTCATAGAGCGCCTCTGCACTCTCTTGTGCCAGAGATTCATCAACACCGTGTGAGGTGAGAAACTCTTGCATACGCCCCGTCCATTCATCTTGACCGATTCCTTCTTCGGTGAGAGAGAATTCGAGTTCTTTAAGTGCATCAATATCAACTCCTTCTCCTGCTAGATTTTCAACAATGGAGGTGTACTCCTTTAGTCCATCGATATACATATGATTTCCAATCTCCATTGCCTTCTCATGTGTAATCTCATGTGTTGTCTCAAGATGCTGAGCAATTGCCGTTATCATCCCCTCGCCTTTTTGGTCAATGGTAATACGCTCAACACCGAGAGTCTCAGTTACTGGTGTAGGCTCAGGTGTAGCTGAAGTCACCGCATCTGCTGAGTCAGCAGGACTCAACTCTGCAATATTTGTTGTATCGGTGGCTGCGTCTGTTGAATCTGCCGGAGTGATAGGAATCTCAGCTGTATCAGGGATGGTTTCAGAAATATCTGGTCCTTCTAGAACTGCTCCAGTTGCGGGATTTGTAGTTTCTGTCACTGAGTTTGCTTTTGAGCCAACAAGTATACCGGTAAGGAACCCAAGACTTGCCGCAAGTCCCTTGCGGACCATAGCTCTGTTTCTCTCCGATTCTCCAGCTTCTTCAAGTACTTTATTTCCTTCAGAGAGTTCTCTATTAAGCTTGTCCATCGCTGATTCAAAAAGAATATCTGTATCCTCCTTCCCTTCAGTACGTTCTTTAATGGCATTTTGGGCAACAAGTTCTCTGTTTCGCTCTAAGATAAGTTGGATAACTTCTTTCCGAGTCTTTTTTGTGTGATAGCTTGAATCAACAGCTGTACCTTTCACAATCTGGAGCATTTGGAGACGAGCTGCCTCCTTCTTGATTTCTTCTTCTGTGTACTTATTTCTCAACGCCTCTTGTATCTCTTCAGTACTGGTATAGGTGTTGTATATATCCTCAACAAGCCCCTTATGGCCTATCCACCGTGTTCTCTCCAGCCATGCTTCGCTCATTGTATACATACCAACAGTTCCCAGAACTCCACGAAGAGAAAGGAGAGCAATACCCCCTATACCCGTACCAACAAATGCACCCGTTGCACTAGCACCCAGCATCCCTGCGCCAAAACCAATACGACCACGGGTAAAGAATTTATTCCTCCACACACGTCGAAATTTTTCTCCAAGAGTTTGGTCAAACTTATTGAGAACAACATCGTCTCTTTTTTCCTGGTCCTCACGAAGGATGTCCTCTGTCTTCAGCCACTTTATATATGTCTTTTGTTCTTCTGTTGCCTCCTCTGGTAAATCTGAGACTTCTTCTTCAAGAGATTCTTTGATATGCGCAGCAAGTTCAGTACGGTATGCTTTCTCTAATTTCCGGAGAGCACGATTTCCTTCCAAGTTTTCTGCAAAGCTCTGATTCTCTTCACCTACTTTCATCTTACGCCCAAAAAGAGCACCTAATTTTCCACGAACAATATTTCCTCGGAGACGAAGTGCTTTCAGATACGCAACGCGAGCAGAATCAAGTGGTGACATCTCTTCCCCTTCTTCTGTTCCACCCTCAGGAGGTATACCGCCCCCTTCGGGGGTATACGGCACATCGATCTCTACTGGTTTTGTAGAAGATGCTGGTTCCTTCTCTGTCTCTTCTTGGGGTGAGATCTCGTGTTCATATCTTTTTTCAGTCACTTTCTTGGGATCCGTTTCTCCCCGTTCTTCTGAAGGTTTTTTCTTGTCTTCTTTTGTCCCCTTTTGTTCTACCGCTTTCTCTTCATCTGTGAGATGCTCAAATGCCCTTTTTATCTGAGCCGACCCTGAACGAGCATGATTATATAGCACTCGATAGTCTCGATCTTCTTCAGGAAGAGATTCGGTAATCTCAAACGCACGGTCAATATATGCATCCCATCGCTGTGCTATCTCCTTTTTCTTTTCTGCGCTCTTTAATTCAGAGTCGTAGAGAATATCTCGCATTTTTTCAGTCTCCGAAAAAATCTCCTTAAGAGTCATTTTTTCAAGATCCTTTTCAACATACCCACTTGTCTCTATCACCTCAGATTCTGCAGTTTCAGTATTTACTTCTATAGAAGTATCTTCTTTTGTGTTGTGTTGGGTGATTTTCTCTTCGAGTTCACTATCAGCTCTGTTGAGACTTACAAGGTGTTTTCGTATCTGTTTGAGAAGAGCATTTAGCTCTTTTTTATGCTCTGGATTTTCAGTATCAGAAATAATCTCTCGCGCTTGAGCGAGCTTTTCTTCAGAGATATTTGGATCATTTAATATGTCGAGAAAAGGAGCAATGTCAATCAGAAGCTTTTTCTCTCCAGCCTCTTGGATGAACGTATGAAGGCTCTTTTTGAGATATTCAATATTTTGTATTGCATCCTCAATGCGTTCTGTTAATTCTTGCACCTCAGGAGAAGGGTCCTCTTTCTCTTCAGGCACATTCTCTGTCTGTTCTTTATAAGAAAGACCAGGCAATGAGAGATAAATTTCTCCCTCTTTTTCACCAGAACCAATGCTGAATACAAGGGGGGTATCAACTCTCTTTATATCCTCCCCAACAGTAACAGTACTCGTACCCAACCTTTCAAATACCTCGGGCGAGAGGTCAAAAGAAGAAAGCTGTTCTCGTATAGAACCAATCATTTGATATGCCAGCTCTCTTGCCAAATCACTCGCTCCAGCTTCTTTCGTCCCGAAACTCTCCCCGAGCATCCCTTTAGACATGCTCCGAAAGGCATCTTCGGTAAATATGACAGATACCGAGTTACCCTGCGAAACAGCAATGTCTTCAGGGGAGGGTTTGTAGGAGGGAACAATCTTTAAATCAAGGGGCTGATCCTTTCCCAGAAGGGTGCTGAGAAAGGCTCCGAGTTCCTTTTCGATTCCTTTTGTAACCTCAGGAGATATTTCTTGAGATTGTGTCTCAGGAGAAGAGTTTCCTTCTGTTCCTAAGAGTATACCTATCTCTTCCTTACTAAGTTTTCTTGCCATACCCTCATTATGACATGTCTGAGCATATATGCGCCCTGAGTTATGTGGATTATTTATTCAAAACGGCAAAAACAAGATGGAGAAAGAAACCCCTTAGATAAGCTACGACTTAGACTAGTGTGAGTTTCAATGTTAGTATTTTAGATAGACATAATCTGCACGATGCCCAAACCAAACTGGAGATCGAGATGAAAAGTTCGAGAACACCATTTCGGCTTATCGGGGTATTCATTTGTACCCTCATCACCCTGCAACAGGTAGCTCACGCCCAGGACTACAGCGTCCCAGTGGTAGAGACGCCGAACCGTCATGCTCTCTCTTTCGAGATTGAAGTAAGTGGAAATGTCTGGGAAACATGGAAATCGAACGTTTTCCAGCAGGTCTATCCGGCGGAAGAAGGAGGGTGGGCAACATTTTGGGGTGAAGTGTGCCACCTTAATGAAATCCCATGCACCAACCAGGCCTGGCGTTCACTCAAAAAAATCCAAGTGATGGTTCCGGTATATCGTCTGGAGCCAATCTCAACTCAAATCGATAATCTGCTTGCAGATAATCAGTCCTTGCAACAAGAAAATGATTCCCTCAATGCGGCAATCATGTCGTACGGGCAAGAGATTCAGTCACCTCAAGAGGAAGCGGTCCTTCCTCAAGATGATTGGAATATTTGGAAGATGTTTGCAATTATGGCGATTGCCCTTTTCCTTCTCGCCTGTGGTCTACTTGTCTGGCGAGAACGGAAAGTTAGAGAGTTTCGAAAAATACTCCAAACTCAACGTGATCAACTTCGCAAGGCCCTTAATGAGCGTAACACTCTGTGGGATACCCTTAATCTCACCATGAGGACTGTTTATCTCCCGCCCCACGTGAAAAGTCGATTAGGCAACATGATATACCTCCCACGAGGACATGGTGATAATATTGCAATCGGCAGCATGGAGATGAATGAAGAGAGCGCAAAAAACTTTGTGCTCTACTCCGATGATAAACGTGCGGATCAACTCCGCGATCATTTTAGAATCTATAACATCCCCTTGGATTAGTTAGTCTAAAAGTTGTAGCACGGTATGACGGGAGAAGTATATACCCGTTATGATGTCGGCCTGCATACCGCGCACGCAACACCTATTGCACCTTTAGTACTGGATATAAAAAACCCCAGCTTCTATTCTGAAGCCTGGGGTTTCGTTGCATCTGAAGAGGGTTCTTCTGTATCCCCACTTGATTGCACTAATTGTTTTAAGTCAACCATCTCTGCCTTTAAATTTGCAAGAACTTCTGCGGCAAGGAGGTCAAAGCCAGGAAGATTCTCCTTTAGGAAGCCAACCATATCTCCATCATTTTCAAGGACTTCATCAAGTTTTTTCTTCTGTTCCTCTGAGAGACGCTGGAGAACAGCAGTATTCAAACGCATCTCAAACACTTGTTCAAGTTTATCAATAAAAGTCTTTTTCTTCTCTTCTGGAAGATCAGAGAGTCCAAGTTCTTCTATTAAATCAATGTTAACCGCGTCTGCAAGCATATATATGAAGATTAAGGATAAGTACCCCCATTATATACACAAATCCCCCATTACGATGAAAGGTGGTGTGTATAAAGGGGGAACGCCATAGAATCCAACAAGATTATATGGCGTTAGAACATACCTATACAGGTCTTTGTGTAAGGATGATGGGCTCTTCTTCAGTGATAACTATTGTATGTTCAAATTGCGCAGAAAGTGATCCGTCTTTTGTTGCATATGTATATCCATCATCAAGTGTCTTGATTGCATCAGAACCCAAAGAAAACATGGGCTCAATTGCGATAACCAAACCTGGTTCAAGAATGGGTCCAGTTCCCGCTCTCCCTATATTAGGGATATACGGCTCCTCATGAAGTTCATAGCCGACCCCATGCCCCACAAGTGTTGGAAAAATACCAAGATTGTATGAGCGCCCTACTGCCTCTATCGCTGCACTTATATCCCCCACACGGCTTCCTCCCCGCGCAGTGGATATTCCGGCATTGAGGGCCTCCTGAGTAGCTTTTAAGAGCATCTGAGCCTCGTCAGAGACCTCTCCCACCGGTACTGTGTATGAGGAATCAGTGATGAGTCCATTATGAACAAGTCCCATATCAAGTGAGACAATATCCCCCTCCTTGAGGGTGCGGGGATTTTCATTGGGAATCCCATGTACAATCTCATCATTTATCGAAACACAGACGCTTGCCGGAAACGGACGAGATGCATCTGAGGGGGTGTAGTTGAGAAAGGCGGGACGATCATCGCCGTGAGAGAGAAGCTCTTCTGCCCGTGTATCAAGCTCATCAGTCCGCACTCCAGGTACAATCATATCCACCACCTCAAAAAGTGCCGCGGCAAGTCTTTTGCCGCCTTCTCTGAGTATCTCTATTTCTTTTTCTGTTTTTTTCTGTATTGCCATATCTGCTATGGATGAATACGGGTCCCCTCTATCTCTCCGCGTTCAAGATACGCTGCAAGAGTTGAAAGATTCGCCCCAGCCATGAAAATCACATGCATATCGTTTTTCAATCCAGTACGCAGTGCTTCAACATCAAGTGGTACATGCTCTCCTGGATTCCAGCTGTCTGGAAGAAGCTCTTCGAGCTTTTTCCATGATACCTCATCAAGTGGCTTTGCATCAGGATCATTTTTGGGATCAGCGGAGTAGATACGATCGATATCAGAGAGAATGATGACTTCTTTTGCCTCTATCTGTACGGCAGCCTGCAAGGCAACAGCATCAGTACTTTGTCCCGGCTTCCAACCAGCCGCAACCGCTACTGGTGTACTTCCTTCTGTTACATCCTCTTCTCCTTCTATCACTGTGGGGGTTGTGAGATCACCAAAAGCTCGTGCGACCAATGCACCATTGAGTCGTGTTGCTTCAATTCCTATCCAATCGAGGGAGTCTATATCGACACCATCAAGTTCCCGGAGGGCACGTTGATAGTTGCGGGCAGTTGCTCCACCTCCTACAACGATAAGGAACTCCCGACCACGTTCTACATGTCGAGAAATGAGATCCTTGAATTCCTGGAGGAATTCGATATTGATTGAATTGGGAATAACGAGCGATCCTCCGAGTGAAATGACTGTTTTCTCTCGATTCGCGTTAATCGTCATAACTATATATTAAGTACTTCGACAATAGCATCCTGTACTTCATCGATCTCTTTTTCTCCACCGACTTCAACGAAGCGAGTATGGTCTGAATCTTTATAAAAATCAATTACTGGTGTTACCTCTCTTTTGTACCAGGCTAGTCGACGATTGATACCTTCAGGGGTATCATCAGCTCGCCCGCGATCCAAAAGGCGCTCTCGTGCCACCTCCTCACTTATATGGAGGTAGATAACAACAGGATCAATGCCGTAGAAGCGAAATGCTGAATCAAGAACCTCTGCCTCAAGAAGTGTGCGAGGAGACCCGTCCATAATAATATGTTCTTTGCCGGTATAGTTATCAACCAGCGCACGAGACCAAGTCTGTGCGGCTAAGAACACTGGTTGACGCTCACCGCGATTCAATGAGTCGCGCATAAGGTCTGCGGTATAACCCCCCTCCTTCATAAGACCACGGAGTGCTGAACCAGTATCAAAAAGAAAGACCTCATGTTCAGAGTCGTGTCCTTCGAGATATTTTTTTAGGAGGTTCGCCTGAGTTCCCTTACCACTTCCCTGCGAACCAAAGAATAGTATTGTTTTCTTATCCATATACCGCAAATAAGCCTAACAAAAATGAAAGGTACTGCAACCTTTACACCCGCGTTTCTTTAACCTCCGATATAACTTCCTTCAATTGTTGTTTTGCCTCTTCGAGCTTCCCATTCCTGTTCTCAACAACTGCATCCGCTTTTTCCATAAATGTCATTTCATCCTCGAATCGTGCTTTGCGTTTCTGAATTGCTTCTTCGGTAATCGAACCGCGTCCGCGAATACGCTCCTCCAGTTCTTTCCAGGGTCCTGCTGAAATAAAGATAGTGTATAGATTTTCTTTAGGCATTACCCCCAAAAGCTGTCGTGCCCCCTGTACCTCCACCTGCTTTATCACCACATCTCCATTCTTAATGGGGTCATATATTCCCTTCTTTGCCGTGCCATATAGATTGCCAGCATATTCTGCCCATTCAAGAAATTCATCGTTCCCTGCCATCTGTTCAAATTCTTCTCGTGAGATGAAGTTGTATGGATTTCCCTGAGATTCACCCGTGCGAATCTTGCGTGTGGTGTATGAGGGAGGATAGACAAGATCAGGAAACTGAGACAGAGCATATTTTAGAAGCGTATCCTTTCCGCTTCCCGAAGGTCCAACTAAGAGTATAAAAATACCAGACATATATCTTAATATTCACGCATTGCGATCTGTGCATCAAGCCGCTTTACAAAGTCAACCACAACAGCAACCACAATGAGAAGTGCGGTTCCACCAATTGCAAGGGTCTGAAGACCAGTTATCGCCTGCATAATAATGGGGAGTATTGCTATCAAACCGAGGAAGACACCTCCGATAAAGGTGATCCTGGTGAGGATGGTAGAGATATATTCGATAGTAGTTTGTCCAGGACGTACTCCGGGAATGAAGGCACCTGTCTTCTGGAGATTCTCCGCGACAGATTCCACCTCAAAAGTAATGGCGGTATAAAAGTACGTGAAGAGGAATACGAGGATAAAGTAGATAGCACCATATATCCACATATTTTCCATTACTCCAAGAATAAATCCCACTATTCCTCCTGTCGTTTGTGGTCCCGCAAAAAAGTTGATCATCATCTGTGGGAAGAGGAGGATCGAGAGCGCAAAGATAATGGGCATAACACCCGCCTGATTCACACGTAGTGGAAGGTGTGTATCCCCCTGCTGTTTGCGAAATCCACGTGCCTGTTTTGCATATGTTATAGGAATTGGTCGTTCTGCCTCATTAACATACACGATACCGAATACAATGATCGCAGCTGCAGCAAGGAACCCAATATAGGTCGGAAGCATTGTCGGATCATATGTAAAGAGAAGTTGTGATATCGCAGATGGAAGTTGTGCGATGATACCGGCGAAAATAAGGAGAGATACACCATTTCCAATACCAAACTCGGAGATGAGTTCTCCAATCCACATTAGAAACACAGCACCCGCAGTGATAACAATCACGTTTGTTGCAAACTCAACAGGACTAAGCATGCCGATAACCCCCTGACGTTGGAGGAGCATAAGAAATCCAAACGCCTGGAGTGTTCCGAGAGGTATGGTGAGAAGACGAGAGTATTGAGTAAATTTCTGACGTCCCGCCTGCCCTTCTTCGTGGTACATTGCCTTTATCTTCGGAACCATTGCCGAGAGGAGCTGCATGATAATAGCAGCAGTAATATAGGGACCAACGCCAAGCATAACGATAGAAAGGTTTGAAAGCCCTCCACCGGAAAAGATATTGAGAAGCCCGAGAAATTGATTATTTGCAAAAAACTCCTGAAGTCGAAGTGCGTCTATACTCGGAATAGGCACCACAGCAAGTACACGGAATGCAAGCAATGCACCAAAGACAAAAAGAATACGCTTACGGAGTGTTTCATCCGCAAATGCTGTCTTGAGTCGCTGTACTAATGTATTCATAACTATGCTATTGATCCACCAGCCTTCTCTATTGCTTCTCGTGCACTCTCCGAGAGTGTGAAATGGTCAGAGATTGTGAGCTTTTTCTTGACCTCACCATCCCCAAGAATCTTTATATCAGGAATGCGCCCTCTTTTCTTTTTCACAATCCCTTTTTCAATAAGTGCTTCAGGGTTCACAATATCGCCTGATTTGAAGGCATCCAAATCTTTAAGGTTTATAACCACAGGTTTAGTGCGAGAATCGTTAACTGTCTTTGATCGGTTACGTCCGTGCCCGCGAAGCTTTGGTATCTTCTTTATAATATCGCGAATTTGAGGACGCGGTGTTCCACCAGCGCGTGCCTTTTGTCCTTTGTGCCCTCGACCAGATGTCTTTCCGCGACGTCCGCCACGTCCAACACGCTTTTTGCTCTTCTGTGACGTATTTGGCTGTATATCGTGTAGCTGTGCCATGATTATGAATTTACCTTCTCTAGCCCTTGAAGTGCTTTAATTGCAGCGCGCGCATTATTCAACTTGTTCTTTGATCGCGAAACCAGCTTTGCGTTCACATCAGTTACCCCGGCAAGTTCTAGGACTGTTCGCACCGAGGAACCAGCAACGAGTCCACGTCCTGCTGCGGGACGAATTATCACCTCAGATGCCTTGAACTTTGCCTTCACATCATGTGGAATAGATCCATCTTTTGTGCGAGAGATGGTAATGGCATTTTTCTCTGCATTACGCATTGCCTTTCCAATAGCAAGTGAGGTGTCACTGGATTTTCCAATACCCACTCCCACCTTTCCTTTGTGATCCCCCACAACTGCGGTAACAGAGAAGCTGAATCGGCGTCCTCCAGCAACCACACGGGTTACGCGTCGAATATCAACGATCTTTTGATCAAACTCGCTCCTTCGTGCTTTTGACCCACGTCCAGAGCGACGCTTCTTCTTAGAGCGCTTCTTAGTATTCTTTGAATCCTTCTCAGAATCTTTCTTTGTATCTTTTTGTTTGGTTTCTGTGTTCATATTTAAAATTCAAGACCTCCTTTACGCGCTGCTTCTGCAATTGTTTGCACATTACCAGTATATGGATATCCACTACGATCAAATACCACTTTTGAGATGCTTTCTTCTTTAGCACGCTTAGCAATAGCTTTTCCCACCTCTTCTGCTGGATTCTCTCCTTTGAGATCCTTTGAAGACACTGCGGCAAGGGTTTTCCCTGAATCATCGTCAGTGATCTGTGCGTAAAGGTGTTTGTTGGATTTAAAGACCGAGAGACGAGGACGGTCTGTATTACCTCGTACTTTTGCTCGTATACGACGTCGACGTGACGCTCTTTTTTCTTTAGCGGTTTTCATTATACGGTCTTCTTACCTTCTTTGCGTCGGATAATTTCATCAGCATATTTGACACCCTTCCCCTTGTATGGTTCCGGTTTGCGTACGGAACGTACATTGGCACTGAATTGTCCAACCTTCTCCTTATCAATTCCCTGCACAGTGATCTCGTTCTTCTCAACAGAGACATCGAGTTCATCAGGAATCTCAATCTCAACTGGATGTGAGTACCCAACGTTAAGTACAAGTTTGTTTCCTTGAATCCCAACACGATATCCCACTCCATTTACCTCCAACTTCTTTTCATATGGTTCATTGACTCCCTTAATCATATTGGAGACATGAGAGGCGTATGTACCCCAGAGTGCCTGAGCTTCTTTGCTCTCCTCAGTTGGCTGAAATGTCACCTCACCGTTCTCCACTTTGATCTCAATACTTGGCTTAAAGGAACGGGTGATCTCCCCCTTTGGTCCCTTTACCGTCAAAGAACCGTCCTGAAGTTTTACTTCAGTTCCTTGTGGTATTGCAACTGGTTTTTTTCCGATTCGGCTCATATCTATTACCAGATCTTAAAGAGGAGTTCTCCTCCCACCCCTTCTTTTCGTGCATCCTCATCAGAGAGAATACCTTTAGAAGTGGTGAGAACATACATACCCCTACCTCCCTTCACCTTCCCGATATCATTTGCTTTTGTATACAAACGTCGTGAGGGTTTTGAAATGCGCTCCACCTCATGAATACGAGGCTTTCCATCTACCTCTGCGAGTGTAACAACAAGCTCCTTCTTTGTATCCTTGCCTGTCTTTTCAAGAGATGCGATATACCCCTTCTCCTCAAGAAGCTCCGCAATGCGGTGCTTGAGAATGGAGTATGGTAGACGCACTTCAGTTCTACCGGCCATACCTGCATTCTGAAGTCGAGTTATGAAGTCTGCAACAGGGTCGTTTACCATGAGGATTTCCTTACACCGGGAATCTTGCCTTCATTGGCAAGTTCTCGGAAACAGATACGGCAAAGATCAAAGTCGCGCATGTATCCACGCACTCGTCCGCAGCGAAAACAGCGGCGATTGATTCGCGTTGAATACTTTGGCTCTTTTTTACTTTTTGCGATCTGTGATTTACGTGCCATTTGGGTAAATAATTAAACAGGCATGGAGCCTGTCGAGCGAGGCGTATATTAGCAAGATGAGAGCTCCGAGTCAAACACTTTCGAAGCTGTCTATAGCCCTACTCCTCCTTCTTCTTGAAAGGAATTCCAAGATGCTCCAGATATGCTTCCGCCACCTCTCTATTAGGAGCTGAGATGACAATGGTTACCGCAAGTCCAAAAACATTCCTGAGTTCTTCATCTGAGGCTTCTGGGAATGCGGTATGTTCTGAGATACCGATGGTAATATTCCCCATCTCATCAATTGTATTGCGGTCAATCCCGCGGAAGTCTTTCGTACGCGGAAATACAATATGAATGAGCTTATCAAAGAATGAGCGCATGCGTTCTCCACGCAGTGTCACCTGATATCCAATTACATCTCCCTGCCGTGATTTAAAGGAGGCAATGGACTTCTTTGCCTGTGTTGGTTTTGGCTGCTGCCCAGTGATCTGTGCAAGACGGTCGGGGATAAGGTCTATCTTTGTTTTGTCGGTGATTGATCCAATCCCTGTTGAGATCACAATCTTTTCAAGATGTGGTGCCTCCATAGGATTTTCATACTCAAAGTCTCCTTTTAGGGCATCGAATGTCTCTTGTTGTTTTTCTTGAGCAGTTTTCATATCTATTTCTTAGATTTTGTTGTTGTCTTCTTCTCTGCTTTCTTTGCAACGTTACTTACATCAATTGGACGTGGAATATCGATGATACCTTGTTTTGTATGCTTCTTTATCATATTCACTCCCTCAACAACCACACGTCCTTCTTTAGGAAGTACTTTTGCAATGGTACCAGTCTTCCCCCGGTCTTTGCCCGTAAGGATTATAACGGAATCTCCTTTTTTTACGTGAAGTGAGTTCATGTTAAACAATTTCAGGTGCAAGTGAGACAATACGCTGATATCCCGCAGATGATATCTCGCGCGGAATAGGTCCGAATACACGTCCTGCGAGTGGTTCTTTCTTTTCTTTATCCACGATCACAACCGCATTTTCATCAAAACGGATATACGACCCATCCTTTCGACGAAATGGCTGTTTTTGACGTACCACGAGTCCATAGAGGACATCTTTTTTCTTTACCTGTTTTCGTGGTTCCGCTGTTTGAACAGAAAGTACCACAAGATCACCTATTCGTGCATAGCGTCGCTTTGATCCGCCGAGCACTTTAAAAACGCGGCCGATCTTGGCTCCTGAGTTATCTGTTACTTTTACCAGTGTTTGTGGTTGAATCATATATCGTTCTTAACGCACAAGAGAGTATCGTAAAGTGGTGTACACTTCAAGCTACTCTTCTCGAGAAACTACTTTGAAGCGCTTTGTCTTTGATATCGGACGCGTTGCCTCAATGGTGACTTTTTGTCCAACATGCGCCTGATTACCCTCATCGTGTGCAGCATATTTCTTCTGCCGACGGATGAACTTGTGATACTTCGGGTGCTTAATGAATTCATCTACAACAACGACAACAGTGTCTTTCATCTTGTCTGAGACAACAATGCCTTCGAGTTGTTTTGATTGTGTGGTTTTGGTTGTCATGTTATGCATGTACGTTATTACGCGCACTCAGTTCAGTCATGATACGTGCAATCTCTCTTCGTGTCTCTCGACGTTCACGTGGATGCCCGGGTGCCTTGCGCCCGAGATCAATATCACGAATAGCCGTGCGGAGATCAGAAAGTTTCTCTTTAAGATCAGCGTCACTTAATTGTTTGATATCCCTTGCCATATTATCGAACAACTACCTTAACTTTTACCGGAAGTTTTGCACCTGCCTTACGGAAGGCTTCTCGTGCCACATCCTCTTCAACTCCTTCAACCTCAAAGAGGACACGTCCCGGCTTTACCTCAAATTCATACCCCTTGAGATCTCCCTTTCCCTTTCCCATGGGAACCTCAGGAGCTTTTGCTGTATATGGACGATCAGGAAAGATACGGATCCATACACGTCCAAACTTTCCGATGTGACGCTTTATCACACGTCGTGTCGCCTCAATCTGTTGTGAGTTGATACGACCATAGCTTGCTGCCTTTACTCCATATGAACCAAACGCAAGCGTTGTTCCGCGTGATGCAAATCCAACAGAATCAGCATTCTTCCGATCCCGTTGCCACTTCCTGTATTTAACTTTTTTGGGGAATAGCATACTGTTATTTTATTCAAATATTTCTCCGCGATAGATCCAGACCTTCACCCCAATCACACCGTATGGAAGCCGTGCAACCTCTTGTGCAAAGTCGATATCCGCACGAAGTGTCTGAAGTGGAATCCGACCTTTTTTAAGCTCTTCTTTTCGTGACATCTCAGATCCACCAAGACGTCCAGCAAGTCCAATGCGCACTCCTTTTGTATCACGATTTGCCATCACCTTATCAATCGTCTGCTTGAGCACACGGCGAAATGGGAGACGACGCTCGAGTCCTTCGCGCACCATCTGTGCCACGATTGCGGCATTAGACTCCGGAGAGCGTACTTCCTGCACATCAATGCGAACATCTCTCTTGTCTCGAATTTTGTTGCGTGTCATGAAGACATCCAGATCCTTCTTTAGTTGGGTTACCCCTTCTCCCTCTCGTCCAATGACAAGTCCAGGGCGAGATGTCTTAATGATGATAGAAAGTTGATCCTTCCCTCTCTCCATCTCAATGGATGAGACGTGGAATGTACGCAGCTTCTCTTCGAGAAACTCACGAATAAGAACATCTGCTTTAAGTGACTTTTTGTAGTCATCTCCCTCAGAAAACCAACGAGATTTCCAACCTCGAAGGATTCCTATTCTATGTGCATATGGATGTACGGTATGTGTCATATTATTTTGCAGTTGCCTTCACCTTCTCTCGAAGCGTGACGGTAATGTGGGATGTCCTCTTATTTATACGTGATGCACGCCCTCGTGCACGTGGACGAAATCGTTTTAATGTCTCCCCTTCATCCACTGTTATATTTTCGATAACAAGGTCTGAAGCTTCTTTCCCTTCTTTGTCTTTAGCATTTGCCACCGCGGAACGAATGAGTTTTGCAAGTGTTTCCGCTGCGCGCTTCTGGGTATACTCGAGTTCAGTGAGCGCCTGCTCAACTGTCTTCCCTCTCACGAGATCCGCGGCAAGACGCACCTTGCGCGGAGACTGTCTATATTGTCGGAGTGTTGCCTGCATACCTTAGGCGTTAGCTACTGATTTTGCAGCTTTTGCTGCCGCAATCTCAGTCTCCTTTGCTTTAATCTCGAGCTCCTTCTGAATCTTTCCTCCATGTCGGCGGAATGTTCGTGTGGGAGCAAACTCACCAAATCGGTGCCCGACCATATCCTCGGTCACGAGCACTTCAACATGCTCGCGTCCGTTGTGTACACCAAATTTATATCCGACCATCTCAGGTGATATCTGAGAATCGCGCGCCCACGTCTTAATGACCCCTGCTTCTGCAGGTTTCTTGCCCTCAATCTTTTTGAGGAGCTTTTCGTATACATATGGTCCTTTCTTTAGTGATCGCGTCATGTTTTTGGATATTTCAAAAGGGCCGTAACGGCCCTGAATGAGCGGGAGTTATATTAGCAAAGCAAGGGTGAAAGTCAACTAGAAATGCGAGGGGAAATAAAAGAAGGACCGGACTTGGCAAAAGGCCGGCCCCTTCGCAGATACAGTTAAGGCAGCTCCTGTATCTACTTCCAGCCACCTCCGGGTGGACACAAGGAGAGAGGCGGGCGACCCCCTTTATACCGAGGTATAGATAAAATTGCAATATAAAAAGTTGAAATATTTGAAATTTGTTGCTTGTTTTGTTACAGTTAGAGTGGATTAAGTTCCAGGAATGCTTAAGGCACATTCCATCATTATTTTTTGCACTATAGTATAGGAGGTTACAATGCCTAAGTTGATCCGAGAAAGAGGACGTTCTACCAACGCGCTCTTCCCAAGGGAGTTGGATGAGATCGAAGACGATCTCTTCCAACAACAGCAAGCAGCTGCAAGGCTCTGCATGAAACGCTCGAGGACACATGAAGTTCATGGAGAGGAATGTGATCGGGAGTTCTTCGGAGATATGGCACTGAATGCCGGAGAGGGGGTAGGAATGACGATCGTCGAGAATCCGAGTCATCGGATAGAGGATGCCAGCTGGTTTGCGGGAACGTAGATCAATCACTCTCTTACTCTCTTCATTTCAACTTCATACTTCAATTCAAGACAGAACCATGAAGACTCTCTCCCACGGTAAAAAGAGCGAAGAAAGTATGCAGCAGTCACCCAGACAGCAGCGCAGCGCAGCTTCTTCTCATGAAGATCCTCTGAATCACAGGTCGGATTTCGTGGACGATCCGAGCTGCTTCGCGGATGACAGAGAAGTCAGAAGTTACCTGCTAAAACATTCTCACGTACGCAACGTAGACGGATAAGCTTAGCAGGCGGACAAGAAAACCTTCACTACACCTAAAAGAGCCCCGGTACGCAGAACAAGCGTCCCGGGGCTACATTTCGCTTAAATTTACACATACAAAGAAAAACTACCGAGTACTCGGTAGTTTTTACT
This sequence comes from Minisyncoccota bacterium, assembly GCA_040904025.1. Lineage (GTDB taxonomy): Bacteria > Patescibacteriota > Minisyncoccia > Phycocordibacterales > SW-6-46-9 > JBBDUG01. Next base: position 1,233 of record JBBDUG010000032.1, on the reverse strand, counting down.
TTCCCTTCTTTCCGCGTCGCTTTGTTTTCCGGCGCTGAACAATAAGTTTATTTGAATACTTCTTCGGCTTTCTCGTTTTTGATCCCGGATTAACATGCTTTCCTTGTTTTGTCTTTCGGTTTGGTCGTTGTCCACGACTTCGTGCCTCTCCACCTCCCATGGGGTGATCAACAGGGTTCATGGCTGTACCGCGTACCGTTGGACGACGTCCCATGTGACGTGCACGTCCTGCTTTTCCGATAACAAGCTGCTTGTGCTCCGCATTAGAAACTTCTCCGACAGATGCCCAGGCTTCTTCATGAATCTTTCGTATCTCAGAAGATGGCATCTTAAGTGTTACATACCCCGCATCCCGTGCCACAACTTCTGCATATGTTCCCGCAGAGCGAACGAGTCGTGCACCACTTCCTGGCTTTATCTCAATGTTATATACAAATGTTCCCACTGGAAGTTTCTTAAGCGGAAGACTATTTCCTGGCTTCACTTTCGCCTTCTGAGATGTGAGCATTTCATCTCCCACCTCAAGATTTTGAGGGGCAATGACATATCGACGTTCTCCATCTGCATATACCACAAGTGCAATGTATGAAGTGCGGTTTGGGTCATACTCAATAGATTCTATCTTTGCAGGGATATCCTTTTTGTCATATGAAAAACCAATTGTACGATACTTTCGCTTATGCCCACCCCCTTTATGACGAGTAGTGATACGTCCGGCATTATTGCGACCTGACCCACGACGAAAGCCCTCCACAAGTGCTTTGTGGGGTTTTCCTTTTGTCACACGCTTCTTTGCTGTTGAGCGTGTCATGTGACGTCGTGATGGTGTTGTTGGTTTAAAATCAGACATAATCTAGAAGAGTTCAATACTGTCACCTTTTTTAAGTTGGACATACGCCTTCTTTGGGCGTCGACGAATACCAGTACTCCCTCGGCGTCGAACAACCTTACCGGGAAGACGAACGGTCCGAACCTTTTTTGGTGTTACACCATATATCTCCTCGACCGCTTGTGCAACCTCACTCTTACTTGCATCACCTGCAATTTGGAAGGTATATATACCTTCATCCGAGAGAATCGCTGCCTTCTCGGTAACATGAGGAGCAAGGAGTATTCGCTTACCTTTTTCAGGTCGATCTACTGTCGGAGCCTGAGACTGTGCTGTCTCTTTTTTCTCCTCTTTCTTTTCTTTTTTGTCTTTGCCGAATAGTGCCATAATATTTAACTTAGCCG
>JBBDUG010000031.1:0-26033 GCA_040904025.1 Minisyncoccota bacterium | reverse complement strand
AGGTGGGCAAGTGTGTGTCGTAGATTATGTAGCGAGTCTTTATCATCTTTCATATATATCTATACTATCGAATTAAGTGGAGAGAGGAAAGGATGATTGACAAATTCATATCCGCTTGACAGTCTCCGTGTTTATATTAGTTTCAAAGAGAACCATATTTATCACAAGCTCTTTAAGATCATGCGAATAGCCCTTTTTGGTATCGGAATTGTTTTTCTTGCTTTTGGTCTTTGGGGATTCGGCGATTTGTTTATCGGTATCGCCTTTGTCATTATCTCCGCCTGTTATTTCTGGGCGGAGTATGAAAGGAGTCTCCATTGGCGAAGGTCATTTGTCTATGCTGCTCTCGGGATGGATGGTAAGATCTAAATCGATCGGTGGAAGGAAATAATAGAGAAGAATGGTCTGAATGCTCTACCATTTAATAAATATGGTAGGCTCAGGTTCTCCCCTCCTCACTCGCTTTTTTTGGAGGAGGTATACGAAGAAGCTGTACATTGTATCGAAATTGAGGTACCTCCTGAACATCTCTATTACCGTCTCATAAATCTCTTTGGGAAGCCAATCAAAAAGGACCCAAGAGTGGAAGTATAAGAGGGAATTTCAGATCTATATCTTCTACACCTCTTTCACAGCCTCAGCAATGAGGTTTTTTCTTTTCTCTATCCAGAGAGTTTGTTTGACACACTTTATTTTTAATACTAGTTTAATACTAGAATAGATGTCACTCGGAATAGACTGATTACTCGTGCTATGGAACGACTTTCAAATATCATTTTGTGGTTTGCGGTGTGCGCACTACTGACCACTATTTGCGGAGCTCTTCTTCTTGTGAGCTCTTGGATGGGTGTTCCTATCTGGGAATATGCAGGACGAATCACTATCGCTTCTCTCCTTCTTTTCTCTGTCTCATATTCACTTTCTGTCCTCACAGAGAGAAAGATACAAGAGCAGAAAGGGGTGCCGGAGAGATATCAAGAAACGCTTCTTGATTATTTTGAGATTCTGTATTGCCCCGAGCAAGAGATAGTTGTTCTTGCAGAGATGTTCGATCGGCTGGGATGGAATGTGAAGATGCACATAACGATTTCCAATCCTCGTAGTTTCGAATACACCCCCATTGAGTTCTCTGGTCAGGATAGTGAAAAGGCGAAGATGACCTATCAAAAACTCCGGGATGCCGGAAAATTAAGACACCAAGTTCGTCAAAGATTCCGAGGTATCGTTCTTTCCACACCTAATCAATAGCGACACAATGATGTGGATTACATCTCTTTTACAGCCTCAGCAATGAGGCTTTTTTCATTGTTTCTATCACTCATCTTTCCCTTTATCGCTACACAGCTTTCTGGGGTGAGGATATCTTCAAAGCTTTTAAATGTATTGGGGAATACCACTATCTCCAATGAGTCGGTAAAGTCAGCAATGCGTACAAAGGCCATTTTGTCACCACGTTTGGTGATGATGGACTTTACATCTTCTATAATTCCCGCAGCAACTGCCACCATGCCTGGATTCAATGTCTCTTTTATTTTCTCAATTGTATACCTGCGTCCTTCAAGCTTTTCACGGTGTTTGTCGAGTGGGTGGCCAGAGATATAGAGTCCGAGAAGCTCTTTTTCCCATCCGAGCTTCTCTTCTTTTGATGCTGCTTCTGTGGGTTTGAGTGTGAGAGTGGAGACTATTTCATCTTCCATTCCGCCAAAAAGAGAGTCCTGATTCTGCACCTTAGACTGCTCTTTGTTGTATTCAAGGAGCCCTTCAATGTTAGCCGTCATCTCTCCGCGTTCTCCAAATGCATCCAGTGCTCCACATTTAATGAGAGACTCGAGTGATTTTCTATTTAAATTCCTGTCATGTACCCGGTCGAGAAAATTGGCGAGGGATTCATATGGTCCATGCTCTTTTCGTTCTTCAATGATGGCATCGGCAATACCTTCACCAAAGTTCTTTATCGTATAGAGTCCGAAGCGGATTGCTTCGCTTTCTTCACCCTCAGGCTCGACAATGGTGAATGTACCAAAGCTTTCATTTATATCCGGAGGAAGAATCTCGATATCCATCCTCTTACACTCATTCACCGCCTCTGCAATCTTGTCGACATCACCAGAGTCTGCGGTGAGGATGGATGCCATGTATTCGATAGGGTAGTTGGCTTTAAAATATGCGGTCTGATATGCCACATGACCATAGCTGGCTGAGTGGTTTTTGTTAAAGGCATATGCAGCAAATGGCTTTATCCTCTCCCAAAGATCTTCAACAAGATCTGCTTCAATTCCATTCTCAATGCAGCCGGATTTGAATTTCTCCTCCTGCTTTGCCATAAGTTCAGGGATCTTCTTTCCCATGGCTTTGCGGAACTTATCTGCTTCAAGCCATGAATATCCCGCCAACTTTATCGCAGTCATCATGACATCTTCCTGATATATGAGGAGTCCGTAGCTTTTTTCAAGATCCTCTTTGAGGAGTTCATGTGGATAGTCCACCACCTCCGGATTATGCTTCCGTTTTATATACTCGGGGATAAATTCCATGGGGCCGGGGCGGTAGAGTGCCACCATTGCGTTGATGTCATGAATGTCTGTGGGTTTGAGTTCTTTTAGAAAGTGCGTCATACCCTGACCATTCAGCTGAAAGAGTCCCATGGTCTCACCGCGTGAGAGCAATTCGAATGTCTTCTCGTCATCCACAGGTACACCATCGAGAGTCATTTCGATCCCATGGCGCCATTTAATACGTTTGAGTGTATCAGCAAGTATTGAAAGGTTTTTCAATCCAAGGAAGTCAAACTTGGGGAGACCGGTCTCCTCAACGGAATACATATCATATTGTGTGATGAGTTTTCCACCCTTTGGATCAAGCTGGATGGGGGTAAAGTTGGTGATCTCATCAGGGGCGATAACAACTCCTGCTGCATGTACACTAATATGTCGAGCACATCCCTCGATCTTTTGTGCCATATCGATCACTTCCTGCACCTCTGGCTCTTCATCGTATATCTTTCGAAGATCGGGCTCCATCTCCAGCGCACGTTCTATTGTCATGGGAAATCCCTGCTGTCCGAAGGGGATAAGTTTTGCTATACGGTCACCGAGAGCATACGGATACCCAAGAGCACGTGCGACATCACGTACAGCTCCACGTGCCATCATGGTTCCGAATGTACCAATCTGTGCAACTTTATCTTTTCCGTATTTCTCTCGAGAATACTCGATGACCTCATCTCGTCGGTCATCGGCAAAGTCCATATCAATATCGGGGAGAGAGGGTCGGTCGGGATTGAGGAATCGTTCAAAGACGAGTCCATACTCGAAGGGGTTAAGATTTGTGATACCTAAAAGATATGTTACGAGGGATCCAGAGACAGATCCACGAATGTTTGAAGGTATTCCGTTTTCATTTGCAAATCGGATAAGGTCGGCAACGACAAGGAAATACGAAGGGTATCCCTTGTCATTGATTATCCCCAATTCATATTCCATACGCTCTATGGCTTTTTCACTCTTTTCAAGACCACGTTTCTCGAATCCCTCTTCAACTTTTCTACGTAGTTCTTCTTCAAAGGTGGTGTTATCGGGAATCTGTATGTCGGGGAAGTATGCGTTGCCAAGTTCGATCTCTATATTGCAGCGTTCAGCTATTTTTCCAGCATTCTCGATTGCTTCTGGGATATCTTTGAAGCGTTTCTCCATCTCCTTTTGGGAGATAAATGAAAGATCAACTTCTTCATCTCTCTGTCGTAGATGACTTGAGGATTGAATGGCCAAGAGTGTTTCTCGTGCCTGCCTATCCTCTTCTTCGAGATAGTATATTTCGTGTGTGGCAACAATCTGTGCACCAAAATCATCTGCTAAAGAAAGTATCTTTTTGTTGAATTCTTCATGTTCTTCATCCTCCGGATGACGTGTTATCTCCAAGAACACATTATCCTCTCCAAATATCTCTATATATTGAGAGAGTATCTGCTTTGCTCCTTCAGTGTCATCTGTTCGCAACTTATCCGAGACCTCTCCGGAGAAGCAGGGGAGAATAGCAATGAGTCCCTCATGATATTTCTCCAAGAGTTCATGATCCACGCGGGGTTTGTAGTAGAAACCTTCGAGGTTAGCATCGGTGGAGAGCTTCATGAGATTTTTGTATCCCGTATTATCCTCAGCCAAGAGGACTAATCTATGACGTTTGTTGTCTACTCCCGCTTGCTTGTCATGGCGTGTACGTAGTGCAACAAATGCATCTATCCCAATTATCGGCTTTATCCCCGCATCTTTGCATTCTCGATAGAATTCAATAGCGCCATAGAGATTTGCATCATCAGTTAGTGCAAGTGCAGACATTCCATTCTTTTTTGCATATGCAACAAGTTCCGGCACCTTTGGCAGGGCAGTTAAGAGGGAATAGTGGGAGTGGGTATGGAGATGGACAAATTTTGACATTACCCACAGTATCTTTCATTTGGACGCAGGTATCAAGTCTCGGGTATTGTGTGGTGTGCAAATTATGTACAATATATACATGTGGGAGCAAATTCCGAAACATGTCACACATATCGCCGGTATTGATGAGGCGGGTAGAGGTCCGCTTGCCGGACCAGTTACTGTCGGCATGGTCAGTGTTCCAAAGGATTTTGCACAAGAACTCCTTGAAGGTGTACGAGATTCAAAACAGATGCCTCAGCACAAGCGGGAAGAGTGGTATGCCCAAGCGTGCATGTGGCATGATGAGGGGAAGGCACGCATGGCTGTCTCGCATGTTGGTCACAAATTAGTAGATCGTCTTGGACTTACAAAGGCGGTAGATAGAGGTATCCGCAGAGTTCTGCGGGATATCGACCATACCACCACCCTCATACTCCTCGATGGACTCCTGCGTGCACCACGACGCTTCAGGTACCAACACACCATTACAAAAGGGGATGAAAAGATTCCCCTCATTTCTCTTGCCTCCAATTGCGCGAAGGTTACGCGGGATGCAAAGATGCGTCGATACGCTACAGAGTTTGAATTGTATGGCTTTGAGCAGCATAAGGGGTATGCTACGAAGAAGCATAGGGATCAGATACGCAAACATGGACTCTGTGCCATACACAGAAGAAGATTCTGTAGTGAGTTGACTTAAAATATAGAATGTGGCAGAATATAGTTCGTTTTGTTCCATACAGACGGAAGAGAGCAATGCATATACCTAATTTTATTTTCAGCGACGAACAGGTGGGGGATGCGGCAATGGTCATTATCCCCGATGTTCGGAAGCGAGGACTCTGTGCTTTGGTAGTGCCGAAGTATGCTCACGCACATGAGGGGGTTAAACTCTTCTTTCCCGGTGGAAAAGTGAAGGAAGGGGAGACTCCATATTATGCAGCGGAGCGGGAGCTCTACGACGAGACCAACCAACACTGCCGTGTCTTAGAGCCTCTTTTCCATCAACGGAAGAGAGGAGGTCATCTAAAGGTGTGGTTTATGGGGCATGAATGTTCAAACGACCCTCTACCACACAGTCCAATGGACAAGAGTATAAAGGGGAAACCGAAGTGGTATTCCCTGGAAGCACTCTTTACAGTCGACAAGAAGGAGAGTCGGCTCCATCCGGATCACTGGGAGGCATTGAAAGCATTCCTTGCTGTTCTTGTGACCCGCGATGTCTTTAGAACGTACGCAGAGGGCATCTTGCTCAAAAATGAGGAGACTACGGAGTTAGCGCTCCGTGAAGGGATCCTCACTCCGGAAAGAGTTTTTGTCAGTCACGTCTAACACACGTGGCTTTTTTATACCCCCCACAACCCCTTGCCAATACTATATATATACGTATACTACAGAGCACTATGTCATCTCGAATGAGACACACAAAATCAAAGACAGGCCGACGTCGGTCACATCACGGACTCAAATCTCCGCGACTTGCAACCTGCTCAAATTGTGGGGAGTCACATACTCTCCATACAGTCTGTGAGGAATGCGGTACGTACCGCGGACGAACAGTAATTGACGTTGAAGCTATCAAGCAGAAGAAGCTTGAGCGAAAGATGCGCAAACGAAAAGAGATGGGTCTTGAAGCTGAGGAGGAATAATACTAGTATGGATGTAGGTATGGGTGGTACGAGTGGCTGCGAACATGTTTTGCTCACTCGCACCCTCCGTACTATATAAGTACCACCGTTCCTTTATATGGCAAACAGACACCTTTCACGATCAATAGCACTCCAGACACTCTTCGAGTGGGATTTCAGAGACTGGCCGGAAAAAGAAATATCTCCCGCACTTGAGCGTAATGCAAATGAGTTTGCACCGGGGATGAATGAAGACAATCGCTTCATGCATGATCTACTTGCCGGTGTCCTTCGCAAACGCGATGTACTCGATGAGATCATTGAAAAGGCGGCTCCTGATTGGCCGTTGGATAAGATTGCGAATGTAGATCGCAATATTCTTCGTATCGGCCTCTATGAACTTCTCTTTGCAGACCGTTCTGAGGTACCACCTAAGGTGGCGATTAACGAAGCGATTGAGCTTGCAAAGAGTTTTGGTGGCGAATCAAGCGGACGATTCATCAATGGAGTCTTGGGGAGTGTATATCGTGAGATGGGGGAGCCGGGTAAGGATCAGACATCCAAGAAGAAGATAAAGGACATTCCATATGAAGAGATGCCTATTAAGGAGTTAGGTGGAGCTGTGGTGTATGGAAGGAAGGATGGAGACATCTACCTTGCACTCGTACACGACATCTTCGGACACTGGACACTCCCTAAAGGGCAAGTGGAAGAGGGCGAGGAGGTAAAGAAGACAGCAAAGCGGAAGGTAAAGGAAGAATTGGGAATTGATTCAATTAAAATCATAGCCCCATTGGATGAGAATGAGTACATTGCAAATAATCCCGAGGAAGGAAAGATACGCAAACAGGTGACATACTTTCTTGCAGAGACTGACTATCAGGAACTTGAGCTTCCGGAGGACAAAGGGGGACTCGATGATGTGCGCTGGTTTGAGCTCTCTGAGATAGTGAATCTCAACTTCTATGACGATATTCTCCCTATCGTCACAAAGGCGGTACAGATACTCCTAGGTGATGAGAAGAAAGAAAAATAAATATGGCAGATATATCAGAATTTGAAAAGAAAATAGAGATCTCCTTTAGTGACAAGGAGCTTCTTCGGCGTGCGTTTACACACCGCTCGTATATAAATGAAGTGGGGGGAGAGAGAAAGCATAATGAACGTTTGGAGTTTCTCGGAGATGCAGTGCTTGAGTTGGTCATCACTCATTTTCTTTTTGATAAGTATCCCGATACCCCCGAAGGAGAACTTACCGCAGTACGTGCCGCATTGGTTAACACACAATCAATTGCACAAGCTGCACGAGAGTTGGGTATGAATGAATATCTCCTTCTCTCACGAGGAGAGGAGCGTGATACCGGACGTGCTCGCCATTTTATACTTGCAAATACATACGAAGCAGTGATTGGTGCGATCTATCTTGACCAAGGATATGATGCTGCACATCGATTCATACAACAGACACTTTTTCATAAGGCAAAGGCAATTGTGGAGAACAAGACATGGCATGATCCTAAGAGTCGTTTTCAAGAGTTGGCACAGGAGCATGAATCCATCACCCCTACATATAAAGTACTTAAAGAAGAAGGACCGGATCATGACAAACACTTCACCATTGGTATTTTTCTCGAAGAGGAGCAAGTAGCACAGGGAGAAGGGCAGTCAAAACAAGAAGCAGAACAGGAAGCTGCAAAAAATGCATTAGAAGAACGGGGGTGGTAATAAAAAAGTCGCATCAGACATGATGCGACTGTTGAAGTCCTAAGGGGGCCTCCTATGAAATCCCCGCAATCTCTTTAACACCCTTCATACGACCCTTGAGCATTAAGATGACTCGCTCTTGAATCATCACGTGATTACCTCGGCGATATGCATCCAGGAACTCCTCGACTGAGAGTGAGCGTTCGGATGTCCCAATTGTTATACTCAATAAATATCCTCTTTGTCTTTTCGAAAGACAGTGAGGGAAGAGTCGGAGGAGTATCTCCACCTCCCGCTTCTTGGCGATATGCATACGCATAATCACCACAAGCAGGATTTGCTGGAATTCTTCATTTTGTGTCTGCGTGCACGCAGAGAGGATATCTTCGTCTTGCACCTCTCTTTCTTTTAGGAGCTGCACAATCCTTTCTTCAGCGTCCATGTCGTTGAACGTGATATTTTTGTTTTCCAGCGCATGTCGAAAGAGAACCTCTATTGCAGTCAGTTTCATTGGAGTAGGTGGTATATTGGTTCGAAATATCAATGCCGGCTGATAGTATACAGGAAAAATTGCTGGGGTAAATAAAAAAGCCGGGAAATCCGGCCTTAATTCTTACATGCCTCCTCATCTGACATGAGGATGTCATCATACCAGCCAATTCGCTCTAAGAGTGCATATACTTCTTGTGTGTGATCGTTGATGACAATAATCTCACATCCATCAAGGAGCTTCTTTTTATAGTGGTGTACTGCGCAATGCTTTTGTCTGTGCCAGGATGATACGTGTGTATCAACTCCATACACGAGACATAGCACTTCGCAGCACGTCCAGCTAAAGAACTTCATCTGTCCCCAAGCTGAGAGGAACCACACGAGAATTCTAAAAGCAGTTATCTTTACGTTTCTCATGGCAAACCTCCTCTTCTATTGCGTCTATATTCATACTATGTCGAATAGATATGTATATGCAAGCCACATCAGTTGGCTGTGATATACTAGAGGGTACATAACGCGTTTTTCTCATGCTTAAATCGATTGAACTCTCCGGATTTAAATCCTTTGCAAAAAAGACAGAATTGAACTTCCCGGCACGTATTAGTGCCATTGTTGGACCGAATGGGTCCGGAAAGTCGAATTTAGCAGAAGCCTTTCGCTTTGCGCTGGGAGAGCAGTCAATGAAATCACTACGAGGGTCCCGCAGTGATGATCTCCTTTGGAATGGATCCAATCAACTCCCGCGTGCAAATCGTGCGGGAGTTAAGACGGTGTTTGATAATACGGGGGATAGATTAAATGTTGATTTTGACGAAGTAGCTGTAGAGCGGGTAATGCATCGTGACTCTTCTCATCAGTATTTCCTTAACGGATCACAGGTTCGTCTCAAAGATATACTCGAGATGTTAGCCTCAGCCAATATTGGCCCCACAGGTCATCACATCATCTCTCAAGGAGAGGCCGATAGGATACTTATGGTTAAACCTGCGGAGCGCAAGAGAATCATAGAGGATGCACTTGGACTCAAGATATACCACTACAAAAAAGATGAGAGTGAAAAGAAACTGGAGAAGACACATGATAATCTACAGGAGATACTCGCTCTGCAGAGAGAGATAGAACCAGAACTCAGAAGTCTTTCTCGGCAAATGTCACGGATAGATAAGGCGCGGAGGATACAAAAAGAAACATACAAAAAGGCACATCTCTTCTTTGCCAGCAAAGAACACCATATCCAGCAGCGTTATGAGGATCTTGATACAAAGGAACGTGAACTCAAGGAAAGGAAATACACACTTGAAGAGAAGGTCTCTGCATATACACCCAAAGAAGATACTCAATCAAAAGAGGTACTCTCCAATCTAAAAGAAGAGAGAAAAGAGGTCGAAAAGAAGCGTCAGGCGCTTCTCAAGGAACAAAGGGAGCTTGAACGTACTATTGGACGCTTGGAGGGGCGCCTCATGGCCACCAGCAGTAGAGAAGAGGAGCAAGAGGGGAGTATATCCTTCTCACGCCTCATACTCCTCAAGGAGGACATCCTCACGGTTCTCCGGGAGGATAATGCGGCCGAGCGGATAACTACACTCTTTGATGCATGTATGAGAGGAGGGCAAAAGAAGGATAGTACGGAAAAAGAAGAATCTATCAGAGAAGAGATAGGGGAGAAGAGAAGGGAAGAAAAACAACTCTCTCTACGAGAAAAGGAATATACACAAGCTCTCAGCTCACTTGAAGAGAAGATAGAAAAGCACTCTTCCGGAGTGCAGCGCTCAGATGAAGAGATACTTGATATAAAAGACGAGATACGTGCATGTATCTCTGGTCTTGAAGATATAACAAAGGAGCGCGCTTCTTTAGAAGAAGAGCGGGAGGAGATAAAGCGAGATGTTGCAGATCTTGGAATCATCTTGGGGCATGGTATTGCATCATATATGGATCTATTAGAACAGGAAGACTTTAATCCTCTCGGCAAAGAGGAGTTACGGGATCTGCGTCGTGAAATTGAACGCGGACGTATACAAATAGAGGATGCGGATTTAAGTGAAGCAAAGGGGGTAGAGCGTGCATATAGAGAGGTAAAGGAAAGGAATGACTTTCTACAGAAGGAGATTGATGATCTCCGTTCAACTCGATCTTCACTTGAAGGACTTATCCGAGATCTTGAAAAAGAACTCAATGAGAAATTCAAAGAAGGGATAACAGACATCAATGCACAATTTAATCACTTCTTTACAATGCTCTTTGGTGGAGGATCAGCAGAGCTTGCTGTGATTACAGAAGAAAAGCAAGATGGTTCTGAGGAAGAGGGAGTTACGATTGAAGTTGAGCTCCCACAAAAACGTATTAAAGGATTAACAATGCTCTCAGGAGGAGAGCGTGCACTCACCTCTATTGCTCTTGTCTTCTCAATATCACATATTAATCCACCCCCATTCCTTATCCTCGATGAGACTGATGCCGCCCTGGATGAGGCGAATAGTCGCAAATATGGTGATATGATCGAAGCTCTTTCAGAGCAGAGTCAGTTGATTCTTGTCACACATAACAGAGAGACCATGTCTCGTGCTGGTCTCCTCTATGGGGTCACCATGGGGGGAGATGGTGTCTCCCGCCTCTTGTCCGTAAAATTTGAGGATGCAAAAGAGCTTGCGGCACGATAAGATGTATATATCAATGTTAGGAAAGAATAAAAAAGAAAAAAAACGAAAGATTAATGTTCCTTCAGCACACACTGCGGGTGAGCAGATATCTATGGAGGATCTCGATCATGATCTACGGGTGCGAATTGATCGTATTCAAGATGAGTTCATCGAGGGATTCAACTTTATACGCAAGCACCCTCGCTCTGTTACATTCTTCGGCTCAGCACGATTTACTGAGGAGAACGAACATTATAAAAAGGCACAGGAGCTTGCATTGATGCTCGGTGATGAAGGCTTTGATGTTATCACCGGTGGAGGACCGGGGATTATGGAAGCAGCTAACCGCGGAGCAAAAGATAATGTGGGAGGAGGGAAGTCACTCGGTATAAATATTGAACTCCCGTATGAACAGATCCTTAATCCGTATGTAGATGAACATATCTCCTTCTACTACTTCTTTACACGAAAAGTGCTCCTCACATTTTCAGCAGAGGCGTATATCTATTTCCCCGGAGGATACGGTACACTCGATGAATTCTTTGAAATTCTTACGCTCAAGCAGACGAAAAAGATATCAGATGTTCCTATCATCTGTGTAGATAAACACTTCTGGGGACACCTTGATTCCTTTATACAAACAACACTTCGAGGAGAATTTAAAACTATTGATGAGAAAGATCCCCGACTCTATACCATTACCGATGATCTTGAAGAGGTGGTTGAGATTGTGAAGGCAGCGCCTCTGCGACAGGAATAAATGGCGGTATAACAAAAACACCCCGATTGCTCGGGGTGTTTTTGTGTAGTCAGTAGCTTACGCTACACGACTGACTTTGATTGCGTTAGGGCCTTTGTCGCCCTGAGCTACCTCGAAGGTAAGCTCTTCACCTTCTTGCAGCTCGTCAAATTCTACGCCTACGAGCTCATTTGAGTGAAAGAATAGATCTTTCTCTTCGCCCTCACGGGAGATAAAGCCGTAGCCTTGGTCCATGAGACGAGCAATTTTTCCAGTTTCCATAGTGTTTTAAACTAAATCTTGTAAATCCAAATATTATACTGAAGGATTAACCCGACTTAGTCATCTTCGACAGTAGCTATTTGAGTGTCTAGAATACATTATATGGATAATAAGTCAAGAGTTTTTTCTGTACGCTCTAGAAAGTTCGAAACTGTTTGGTATAGAATGTTTGATATAATATAAGAGTTATGACTAACTACGCATTTATAGACGGGCAGAATCTCTATTTAGGAACAAGGTCTGCAGAGAAACCATGGACAAGGGAGTTTGCATCATCTCTGTATGACAAACTGGGATCTGAATTCTTCGATTATTTGGAGAATGTGAGGAGAAAAATTGAGTAAAAATAAGAAAAGGGCTCCTTAGGTAATTAACCGTTCGGAACCCCTTTCGTCGTGATGAGTATATTATAGACGTATTGAAATGCTTGTTAATTACAAAAGGTTGTAAAAGATTGCTCCCCTTGTTGGACAAGTTCAGAACTCTGGATTGGGAGAAAATAAAAAAGGAGGTTGAAGAATTATTGATTATTGATAAAAGAAATGAGTTTTTGGGCAGCGTCTTCAACTAAACCATTTGTATTAATTTCAAAATCAAATTGATTTAATTTCCTCATATCTTTATAAACTCTTTGATACCAATCAAAACTTATGGAAGCATCATCTTTTCCTTCAGAGACTCTCTTTTTATTCCTGTCTTCTAGAATTTCTCTATCAGTAGTTAAGTTTACAAACTTAAAACCTTTTTCTTTTGCTAAAGTAATCTTTTCATTATCAATGACACCATCTTTATTAAGACCCCAAAAACTAGCACTATAGATTACTTTAGGTAAACTCAACACATAATCCTCAATGGAAGGTAAAACTTCGTTACTTACATAAACGTGGTCTTCAGGATATTTACCATCGTGTCTTTTCTTTATTTCTTCATCGTGGTCAATACAAACTAAATTAGTATTGTCTTGTATGTATCTGATAATTGCAGACTTACCAGAACACTGAGAACCTAATACTATAATTTTATAATAATTCATATAGAAAATCTTAACAAAACAAAGAGTAAAATAACACTTTACTTTGCTTTACAATAGCTCCACAGGCGGGACTCGAACCAACCTACTTAACCACCTCAAAATCAAGCTGTCTCTCATCGAGATCTGCTCGGGTAAGCTTCACGCGTATTTCATCTCCCAATCGATATGAAGTACCATTCTTCTGTCCCACAAGCGCATATGTTTTCTCATCATATTGGTAGTAGTCATCACCAAGTGATCGAACGGGAACAAATCCATTTCCTTTTGTCTCCATCTCTTCAACAAAGAATCCTTTGTCTATCACCCCAGTGATAACAGCATCAAATTCCTCCCCAATATGCTCTTTGAGGTATTCAACTTGTTTGTATTTAATACTCTCACGCTCTGCCTGCATGACCTCAATCTCTTTTTCTGATGCCATCTGGCATGTCTTTTCATACCACGGATACTCTTGTCGTGAGATTGACTCTTCATGCAGATGCTTCCAAAGGAGTCTGTGCACTAAGATATCGGGATATCGTCGGATAGGGGAGGTGAAGTGGGAGTAGTGTTGGAATCCAAGTCCGAAGTGGCCAATGTTCTGAGTTGAATACTCTGCCTTCGACATTGTGCGGATCATAGATGTGTTTACCAATCCCTCCTCAGGCTTCTCTTCAGCCTGTGTAATGATCTCATTGACAAGACGTCCAGTGAGCTCTTTATCCTCAATATCAAAGTCATACCCGAGTGCTCGGAGAAATACTCCAAGTTCTTCAATCCTTTCTCTGTCTGGCTTGTCGTGAATACGATATACAAAGAGAAGATCTCTTCCACGCTCATCACGCATACGCTGCACCTCGAGTGCAACTTCTTGGTTTGCAAGAAGCATGAACTCCTCGATCAGCTTATGTGCATCCTGCTGCTTTTTAATACTCACTCCAATTGGCTTTCCGGTATCATCCAACTGGAATTTAACCTCCTCTGAGTGGAATTCAATTGCGCCATTCTTAAAGCGCTTTTTTCGTATCTTTTTTGCTAGATCATTGAGTGTTTGGAGAATCTCCTTATGCTCACCCTCACCGTTTTCAATAGATGCCTGTGCCTCTTCGTATGTATATCGGTGGTCTGAGTGGATAATAGTGCGTCCAAACCAACGCTCTGTCACTGTACCCTCAGGGGTGATGGTAAAGATAGCGGAGAAGGCAAACTTATCCTCATTCGGATTAAGAGAGCAGAGATCATTGGAAAGTATCTCTGGGAGCATGGGGAGTGTTCGGTCTACCAAGTATGTACTGAATTCACGCTCTCGTGCTTCTTCATCAATTGCACTCCCTGGCTTTACGAAGTGCGCAACATCTGCAATATGTACTCCGATCTCATAGTTACCATCCTCGAGCTTCTTGAAGGAGAGTGCATCATCAAAGTCCTTTGCAGTATCAGGATCGATGGTGAGTGTGGTGACAGATCGATAGTCACGCCGCTCTTCACTAGCATTCTCAATAGAATGCTCTTGCTGTATCTGCTGTGCTTCTTTGTCAACATTCTCAGGAAATGCAGCGGTGATACCGCGCTCAAGAACAATAGAGTTCATCTCTACCTCATGATCACCCTTGGGTCCCAGCACCTCTAATATCTCTCCTGTTGGCAGAGAGTTTCCTTTCTTCCATTCAATAATTTCCACATACGCCTTATACCCCCGCTCTGCTCCTTTAGGGTTTCCGGGAATGGAAATAGAGGTGTACATACGCCTGTCGTCAGGTGCAAGAAACCACCCATTGCTTCCTGGTGTGAGTACACCAACGTATCGACGCTTTGCTCGATTAACTATATTGATAACCTTTCCAGCAAGTCGTCCTTTTTCTCCTGTACCGGTGATCTCAACTTCAACAGTGTCACCGTTGAGTGCACGATCAAGATCGGGAGTGTCTATAAATATGTTGGGGGATTCCTCAGGAGTATCAACGAATCCGTACCCGCTTCCGGTTGTAGAGATTGTGTCAGTTACCTTTGATCCTTTCTTTAAATTTTCTTCGTCTGTCATGCACCCTAGTGTACAAAAAATAAGGCTTAGTAACAAATATGTATTTGCTTCCGGTTAAAAATATGCTACTATCTCGACCGTTATGCTAGTAATACGACTCAAGAGAATTGGTAAAAAAAATGACCCGTCATTTCGCGTGATAGTGACGGAGAAGTCTCGTGGACCAAAATCAGGAAACTACCTTGAAAAGGTCGGTTTTTATAACCCACAGAACGATACAATAGAACTCAACAAAGAGCGGATTGAGCATTGGATCTCCAACGGTGCACAACCATCCGATACTGTACACAACCTCCTCATCTCAGAAGGGATAATTAAAGGAAAGAAGATAAATGTACTTCCACAAAAATCTCCTGTGGTGAAGGAAGAGGAGGAGGTTAAAGAAGAAAGTAAAGAAGCTGACGAGACATCTTCTGAAGAGACAGAAGAGAGCTCTGAGGGCACTCCAGAAGAATCAACTGATGAACCTGAGGAAGTAAAAGAAGAGGTCAAAGAAGAAAGTGGAGAAGTTGATGAGGCACCTTCTGAGGATACTCTAGAAGAATCAACTGATGAAGTTGAGGAAGTAAAAGAAGAAGCTCCCGAGGAGACAGAAGAGAAAGAAGACTCTGAAGAAGAGGAGACAGAAAAAACAGACGAAGAGTAGAAAACAAAGAGGCGTACACCGCGCATCTTTCCACACCCCCTGTTATACAACACAGGTTCTTTAACGTATAATATGTTCAACGCATTCCCTCTCATATTCAGAGGTTGATGCATATGATCAGCTAAGAAGAGAGAAGATACCTATGGATAAACAGTTCGAAGACAAGGAATTTCTCGAGTATGTTATAAAATCGATCGTTGACCATCCTGACGAGGTGCATGTAGAGCGTACCGTTGATGAAATGGGAGTTCTCACGACACTCGATGTACACCAAGATGACATGGGACAGGTCATTGGACGCAATGGTAATACCGCAAAAGCTATCCGTACACTTCTTCGCGTAGTCGGCATGAAGAACCAGGCACGCGTGAATCTGAAGATAAATGAACCGGATCGTAGCGGAGAAGGGAAAGGAGGAGCATCATCTGCAGTGGATGACGCAATGGAAGAGCTGAAGTCATAAGTTGAATAGGACAAAGAAAAGCTCCTTCATTTAAAGGAGTTTTTCTATTGCCCCAATCTCTCGTATCACATATAGTAACCACATGAATATACACATAGTTACAATCTTTCCCGGCATGTTTGATTCATATATCAATGAATCAATTCTTTCTCGTGGGCAAGAAGAGGGGATTCTCTCCTTCTCCTTTCATGATCCGCGGGAAAAGACAGAGGATGCACATAAAACTATGGATGATCGTCCATATGGCGGCGGACCTGGTATGGTCATGAAGGCAGAACCTATTCTCAAAACAATCAATGAAATTATTGGTTCTCTGGAAGGAGATTTTGAGGTTATCCTCTTTTCTCCATCGGGGGAGCAGTTTGATAACACACTGGCACGAAAATATGCAAAGGAGACTGAAAATCTCGTTCTTGTCTGTGGGCGATATGAGGGGATTGATTCACGGGTAGAGCAGGTACTCCGTGATACATACCCAGAACAGACAACCACTCTTTCTATAGGTCCATATGTACTCACTGGAGGGGAGCTTGCGGCACTAGTGCTCTCAGATGCTGTTGCACGCCATATTCCTGGTGTTCTCGGGAACGAGTCTTCACCAGAAGAAGAGCGGACCGCAAGCTCACAGATGTATACTCGCCCAGAGACATTTGAATGGAACGGGAAGGAATATAGTGTACCCGATGTACTCCTCTCGGGGCATCATGAGAATATAGAGAAGTGGCGAGAAGAAAATTAATATGAATACAGCTAAGACAATCTGTGTTGGACTCTCGGGAGGAGTCGACTCTTCGGTATCAGCCGCACTGCTCAAAGACCAAGGATACGATATCGTCGGTGTCTTTATCCGTGGATGGTACCCAGACTTCATTGAATGCTCCTGGAAGGAAGATCGTCGTGATGCGATGCGCGTATGCGCCACGCTCGATATTCCATTTAAAGAATGTAATCTTGAGGATACGTATAAGAAGGAGGTGGTTGACTATATGATCGAAGAATATAAAGCAGGACGGACACCAAATCCCGATGTGATGTGTAATCAGTTTGTAAAGTTCGGCGCCTTTCTTGATTGGGCACTCGAAGATGGAGCTGGTGGTGTTGCAACCGGACACTATGCACGCATAGAAGAAGACAATGGAGAATATCAACTCCTTGCCGGAGTTGATAAGAATAAGGATCAGAGTTATTTCCTCTGGACACTCACACAGCAACAACTTTCACATATCATATTCCCGGTTGGGGGGATGGAGAAGTCATCTGTGCGAAAGATTGCCGAGGGGCGGGGATTGATTACAGCAGATAAAAAGGACAGCCAAGGTCTTTGCTTTATCGGCCATGTTGATATCCCTGAATTCCTCTCTCACTTTATCGATCTCACACCAGGAGAGGTCTGTGATACATCAGGGGATGTCATCGGAACACATATTGGTGCCGAGGCCTATACCATCGGCCAGCGTCACGGATTTAAAGTTACCAAAAAGAATCCCGATGATGGTCCACATTATGTATACAAAAAAGATGTGGAGAATAATCGTATATATGTCACAAGAGACAAAACAAAAGCAAGTGCCTTGTTTAACGCATCTACACTCATACTTGAGGATGTAAATTGGATTCCGCATACTCCAGAGGAGGGGGAATATAGTGTACGCACACGATATCGGCAGCCTCTTGAACCTTGCAAGCTCTCTCATTTGGATGGAGAGTGGACTATTACCTTCGATACACCACATAAAGCTGTTGCGCAGGGACAGTCGTGCGTGCTCTATAAAGATGACTGTGTGATTGGTGGAGGAGTGATATCCGAGATTCTTGACCAGAAAGAATGAGTTGATACACTCATAACGGTCGCTCTTTCTCATCAATCTCCCAGATGCAATGCCTCAAGTTATAGGCTCTGAACTCCTCATTGTCCGCGCTCTTGGTTCCTATTTTTTCTACAAACAGGGTGGAGAGTACTACACAGATCTACAAGATTTCTCAGAACCGGAAAAGGTTATCCTCATATCAGATGTAGAATATACCTTTGACGGAGATGAGCATAGCGGGAAGACGAGGCAGATACACTCTGCAGACCTCGAGAAAATGATGGATATCGCGATCGGACACTCCGCGATGCTTACTATCAGGAAGTGTTTATTTCGAGGTGTTGGTCGTATTCACTTCCCGGTGCGACTTGCCGATTATTTTAATCCCTCGCACTTCTGGGGGTTTGAAAAAACCTCAGGAGGATTTATCTGGGTACGCCCAGGATTTGTTCGAGAGATAACAGATCTCGGATCTTCCTAACAGGCAGCGTCATGCTGCTTTTTTTATTCCTCTCATGATATACTAGAGGTAATAAACATAAAGATATATGAATAATAAATACATTGGAATAGGAGTTGTCGGTATCGCTATAATCATCCTTCTTATCATTCTTCTCTCTGGAGGAGCTTCTGATAATACGGATACACCACCAGTATCAGATGATGTTGAAGGATTTGTCCCACAAGAGATACAGGCAATACATACGTTTTCAGCGGGAACACATACTCTCAGAGGAGAGATTGATCTTCCCACGCCATGTCACACACTCACACATGATGTGATGATAGCTGAGTCATTTCCTGAGCAGGTCACCATTAACTTCCAGACAGAAGTTAATGATCAAGTTGTCTGTGCACAAGTCATCACTCCAAGTGCCTTTGAGATCTCATTTGAGGCAAGTGAGGATGCATCCATCCGCACACGGTTCAATGATACTAATGTACCTCTCCAGTTTCTTACCCCTAATCCAAACACAGCAGAGTAGATATGACATACCCACGTATTCAAAAATCAGATGGATCTCAGGAGAAGTTTGATCCAGAAAAGCTTCGTGAGTCTCTTCTCAAATCAGGGGCGTCGAAAGAAGAAGCGGAAGATGTTGTTGAGCATATTCTCAGCGAAGTGAAAGATGGCACTACAACTAAGTTCATATACGATCACGCCTTTGAGCTTCTCAAACAGGCAGAGGGGGGAGTAGCTGCACGATATTCCATGCGGCGTGCGCTTGCAGAGCTTGGTCCAAGTGGATTTCCCTTCGAGCGCTTTGTTGGTGAGCTTTTTCGTGCCGAAGGATACGAGGTAGAGGTGGGGAAGGAATTAGAGGGGGAATGCGTATCACATGAAGTTGATATTGTTGCCCAGATGGATGGAGATTGGGTTGTGGGGGAGGTGAAATTTCATAAAGAATCTCATGTGAAGTCAGATGTACAAGTTGCCCTCTATGTCCATGCTCGCTTTATGGATCTCAAGAAGAGTAATTTTGATGGAATTGCAGATGATAAAGAACCCCACGGTACCCTTATAACTAACACAAAATTTACCTCCCATGCTATTAAATACGGAGAATGTGCAGGATTAGAGATGGTGGGGTGGAGTTACCCAGAAAAAGGGAATCTGCAAGATCGGATAGAGCAATCAATGCTTCAACCACTCACTATGCTCACAAAACTCTCTGGAGCAGAAAAACGTGTTCTTTTAGAGAGTGGTCATGCCCTCTGTCGAGAAATCCGTGATAATCCAGAGATACTTGATGAAGTTGGAATAGATAGAGGGAAACAAGAGGCTGTTATAAAAGAGGTTCGGGCAGTTTGTCACCTCTGACTTTTTTAGAAACGCGTGATAGAATACAACTATGGAATCATTCTTTACTGGAAATATACTTATATTCGCGCAACTCATTGTTGCACTCATACTCGGAGCACTTGTCGGTCTTGAACGCAGCCTTGCTGGAAAGACTGCGGGCATGCGTACATTTGCCCTCGTTTCTGTTGGATCGGCGTTGTTTGTGATAATTGCCGCAGCATTTTCTGTGAGTCATATTGGACTTGAGATATTTGATCCACTCCGTGTTGCTGGAGCAGTCGTTACCGGTGTTGGCTTTATCGGTGCCGGCCTCATCATCTTTGATCGAGAAGGTGTGCATGGACTCACCACTGCTGCAGGTATGTGGGTTGCCGCTGCTATTGGTGTGGGTATTGGACTTGAATTCTGGTGGCCGGCCATCTTTACCACATTCCTCGTCCTATTTACATTCGCTCCTCTCTGGTTCCTTGAAGAGAAGGTGCGCACAAGTTCTCTGCGTCGCACACACATCACTATAGTTGAGGACAATGAGAACGTTTAAAGAGAGGGTATATGAAGTTGTGAGGGAGATTCCTCGAGGATCCACCCTTACATACAAACAAGTTGCAGAGCGTGCGGGAAGTCCGCGTGCGTATCGTGCTGTTGGTACCATTCTCTCAGAGAACTATGATCCAAAGATTCCGTGTCATCGTGTGATACGATCAGACGGAACTCTAGGGTCGTATAATCGTGGAGCTACAGCAAAGCGTCGTATACTCAAGAAAGAAGGGGTGTTAACATCATAGTCATGAATACAACAGATATATTTGAAGATGATTTTCTTTCACAAGACGAGTTATTGACTCGTCTTGAAGAAAAGACGTCTGTATTAAAAAACGAGAGAATACAAGAAGCATTTAAAGCTATTGATCGGAGAGACTTTGTTCGCAGTGACTATCAGATAGAGGCGTATGAAGACTATCCGCTTCCTATAGGGGAGGGGCAGACCATCTCACAACCCACAACAATTGCCTTCATGCTTGAGCTCCTTGATCCTCAAGAGGGTGATGTTGTTTTAGATATTGGTTCAGGGTCGGGGTATACCACAGCTCTTTTGGGTTACATGGTGGGAAAGACGGGGAAAGTTATCGGACTTGAAATATATGAAGATCTCATTGACTTTAGTCGAGAGAATTTAGAGAAATATAATATGGATTGGGTGGAGGTGCGAAAATCTGAAGGGGGAGTTCCCGAGATCGAAGAAGCACCTCTTGATCGTGTACTCGTCTCTGCTGGAGCAGAAGAGATACCACAGGCACTCATTGACCAACTGAAAGCTGGGGGAGTTATCGTATTGCCGATTAAAGATATGGAGGATAGGGATACTCTTCTACGTATAGAGAAAGAAAAAACCGGGAAGCTTATAAAGAAAAGCTTTCCGGGGTTTAGGTTTGTTCCATTTCAGCAGTAGAGGAGGCACGGGTTTCAAGGGGGTCGTGTGCCCAGTGTCCCATCCCTATACCAGCGATAAAGAGAATACACGCCATGAGTATGCCGATATTCCCACCCCCTTGCACAACAGTGAATATAACCGTCAAAGCAGCAGCGGAGCAAAGTGCTAGTGATATCCAGAAGAAAAACTCTCTCTTCAGAAAGACGAGAGGAATGGCTGAGATACTATATACGGCCATGCCCAACCCTACAAAAAATATGACCACCAGCGCTTTTGACGAGAAAATGACAAGCTGAGTGTAGTGCGTTGTGAATGTAACGAGTGATTCCATCCCTTGCCAACCAACGGCGATCAGGAGGAGTGATATGATTAGTATAATCAGGAGACGAAACATCTTATCACGCAGCATTCTTTTCATTTCTCTACCTGCATCAAGTGTGCGTATAGTCCACATAGAACGTACTATCTTAAACATATTATGTCAAAGAAAACCCAACAAATGAAAGAACTACGAGACGAACTCTGGGAGTTTGACGTATCTCCACTCTATGAATATCGAAAAGAGAACGGGTACCATCCTGTTATTGGTGAAGGAGATCATGATGCTGATATTCTGTTTATCGGAGAGGCTCCGGGAAAAAACGAGGCAGAGCAGGGGAGACCCTTCTGCGGACGATCGGGAAAACTACTTACCGAACTTATCGAATCTATCGGACTCACGCGTGAGGAGGTATATATTACAAACATTCTAAAAGACCGCCCGCCGGGTAACCGAGACCCTAAATCAGAAGAGATAGAACTCTATGCTCCTTTTTTGGATCGACAGGTGGAGATAATTGAACCGAAAGTGGTTGCGACACTCGGGCGCTTTTCAATGGAATATATGTTTAAACACTTCAATGCTGGAGATCAGCTTTCAAGTATATCCGAGATGCACGGAAAACTGTTCACTGTCGAGGCTCCGTTTGGTGAAGTTAAGTTGATGCCGCTCTATCATCCTGCTGTTGCTCTATACAATGGGAGTATGAAAGGTACACTTCTTGAAGATTTTGAAAAATTAAAAAAGGTTATTTCGTGATCTAAATAGCTTTCTACAATATATCTTCATCTCTAACAAAGCTTTTTGTATATGCTATAGTGTGCACTCGAATATGAATACGGAAGAAAAACTACCAAAAATTAAGTACGAAACTGAATGGGATCTTACTCAGCTCTACTCATCTCTCGATGAGATAGAGAAGCATGTAAAGAAAATAGAGCGTGCGTATAAAAAGTTTGAGAAGAAATATAGAGACAAAGACAACTGGCTCACAAGCCAGGGGAGACTTCTTTCTGCCCTAGAGGAGTGGGAAGACCTCTTTAAGCTAAACCCGCATCGTCCCATCACATACCTCATGATGCGACGTGCACTTGAGAGTGGAAATGAAGAGGTAGAAGCGCTATACAACATAGTCTCTGAGAAAATGACACATATTGTTAACCGCGTTCTCTTTTTTCCACTTGCTCTTGGAAATCTCCCACCGAGCAAGAAGAAAGAATATATAAAAGGACAGAAACTCAAGCCATTCCAATACTATCTCCAACAGATCTTCCAACAAAGCAAGTATAAACTCTCTGAAGAGGAGGAGAGGGTGGTGAATCTATTCTCTCTCCCGGCACAACAGTTGTGGGTACACGGAGTGAGCAAAGAAGTAGGGCAGTTGACTGTTGAGTATAAGAAGAAAGAGATACCACTTGCTGAGGCGCTTAAACGAACTGAAGATCTCCCAACAGTGGAGCGTCGGAAGCTTTGGAAGCTTTGTATGGATGCACTTGAGAGTGTCTCTGATTTTGCGACACATGAGATAAATGCAGTAGTGACAACGAAAAAGATTGAGGATAATCTTCGAGGATTCAAGAAACCATATAGCGAGTCAGTCATGGACTACGAGAATACAGAGGAGAATGTTGAGGGGCTTGTAGAGGCAGTTACCGATCAATTTAAGATCTCTCGTAAATACTACCGCCTCAAAAAAGAACTCTTGGGACTCAAAAGAATGGAATATGCTGATAGACAAGCAAATATCGGTTCCATCTCTACCACCTTCTCCTTTGATGAACAGGTTCAACTCTTCCGCGAAGCATTAGAAAACGTACGACCCGAATATAGAGAATTCTTTGATGCAATGCTCAAAGAGGGTCGTATAGATGTAGCGCCAAAGAAAGGTAAGAAAGGCGGAGCATTCTGCATCTGCTCTAATCCGAGCTCTCCTGTATTTGCACTTCTTAATGATGTGGGGACTTTTGATTCATTTAGAACTCTCTCCCATGAAATGGGGCATGCACTACATGGTGAGATGACAAAGAAGCATGTACGCCCAACATATCAATCATTCCCAACATCAACTGCAGAAGTTGCCAGTACATACTTTGAGAACATTGCATTTGACCATGTCTTTGGGATGCTTGATGAAAAAGAGCAAGTTATCGCACTACATGACAAACTCGACTCCAGCATGGCGACCATCTTCCGACAAATCGCTCTTTTCAACTTTGAAAAAGAGCTTCATACAACTGTTCGCGAAGAAGGTGCGGTATCCAAAGAGCGTCTGAAAAAGACGCTGAATGAACACATGCAGAGCTATCTTGGTGATGCAGTGGAGATGAAGGATATGAACAGCAATCTCTTTGTGACTTGGCCACACATTCGCTTCTTTTTCTATGTATACACGTATGCATATGGAGAGATCACTTCTGCTGCTCTCTATAGCAAGTATAAAGAGAATCCAGCATATGAAGAGAAGGTATATGAATTTCTTGCTGCCGGCGGTAGTATGAGTCCCGAGGACATATTCAAACGTGCTGGACTCGATCTCTCAACTCAATTTTTCAAGGACGGATTAAAGTTGCTTAACAAAGAGGTTAATCGCCTTAAGCGTCTTGCAAAGAAAGCTGATATGATTAAATAGATGAAGGATCTATTCGAACAACAGGAGGCACAGGTGTTGGCGGGGCTTCTTGCCCTACTCATCATCATTACTGCAACCGCTGTTATCAATGACCTAGGACACCAACGATCTCTTGATAGGCTCAACGAGAAGCTTGTGGAGATGGACACACAACTCTTGTCGCAAAAGACTAGTATATCTAATCTTGATGAGATTATAACTGCACTTGCCGAGGGGAATGAAGAACTACAAAGCCGTCTTGCAGACGAACGTGCACGTCGCGCAGAAATTGAAGCGGTAGCTGCGCAAAATCAATCCATACTTCAAGAAGGGCTCTCATCTCTTCAGACTCAAATTGAGAATGAGACACGCAACTTTACCAACCTCATCGAAATATGGGATGATCGGGTTGCAAAACTCCACTGTGAATTTAGTAACCAAAGTACCCGCTCTGAATCAAATGGATCAGGGGTTGCAACAGTCCAGGATGGGATTCTGTCCTTTCTGACGAATAAACATGTTGTCTTTTGGGATGATCAGTACTTGGCAGAGGATTGTGAGATAACACTTCCCAGTGGGCAGAAGTTTGACGTTGATCCAGATGATATATCAGTCTCCGAGAGTCTAGATATTGCTCATATTCAAATTGGACCTCTTTCTGAGAGTGGTACAACATTCACACAACTCACCGTTTGTTCTGCTGTACCATCGGTAGGGGATGAAGTGGTGATACTCGGATATCCATCCGTTGGATCAAAAGATAGTATTACTGCAACAGAAGGAATCATTTCTGGTTTTGATGGTGAATACTATGTGACTTCTGCAAAGATAGAGAGAGGTAACTCAGGTGGAGCAGCTATCCATCTGCGTAATAACTGTTTTCTTGGTATCCCGACTCTGGTGTATGTAGGGCGACTGGAGTCTCTGGCACGTATATTGCCGCTCTAATCTTTTAGTCTAAAAAAAGCTTTGTTAGTATATCAAGTATGAAATCAAACGACATACGCAATACATTTCTCTCCTTTTTTAAGGAACGTGGACACTCTATCATTCCATCGGCACCACTTGTGCCTGAGAATGACTCTTCCGTCCTTTTTATAACAGCAGGTATGCAGCCGCTCGTCCCATATCTTTTGGGACAGCCGCATCCTGAGGGGAAACGACTCGTTGGCGTACAAAAGTGTGTACGCACACAGGATATAGATGAGGTGGGAGATGCTACACACGATACATTCTTCGAGATGCTTGGAAACTGGTCTCTAGGAGACTACTTCAAAGAAGACGCCATCAAATGGAGTCACGAGCTTCTTATACATACATTCGGCCTTGATCCCGCTCGACTCTACATCACCGTCTTTGAGGGCAATGATGATGCACCTAAAGATAGTGAATCAATTGAAATATGGAAATCATTAGGTATTCCCGAGAACCGTATATATGAAATGTCCGCTGAGACTAACTGGTGGTCTCCGGGAGAGAATGGGCCCTGTGGACCTGATAGTGAGATGTTCTATGACATCACTCAAGATGGACTTGGTGATCTCTCAAAAGAAGAGTTCATTCAGGCAGATGAGGAACAGAAAGTTATCGAGGTCTGGAACGATGTCTTCATGGAATATGAAAAGAAGGATGGAGAGGTTATTGGTAAGTTGTCACAGAAGAATGTTGATACTGGTGCAGGACTCGAACGTCTTGTAATGGTATTGCAGAAAAAAGACAATATTTTCGAGACAGATTTATTTTCTCCACTCATGAAAAAATTAGTGGCGGAAGTAGAGAATCAAGATCAGTATTCAATGCGTATTGTTGCTGATCATATTCGCACCGCTGCATTTATGATTATAGACGGAGTAAGCCCTTCAAACTCTGAGCAGGGGTATGTACTTCGCCGCATTATCCGCCGCG
This sequence comes from Minisyncoccota bacterium, assembly GCA_040904025.1. Lineage (GTDB taxonomy): Bacteria > Patescibacteriota > Minisyncoccia > Phycocordibacterales > SW-6-46-9 > JBBDUG01. The sequence goes on along the minus strand of JBBDUG010000031.1, from coordinate 93 downwards.
CTGTACGACATGCAGATACCCTCGGACTCCCTGAGGACTCCCTCGGGAACTATATAGAACCTCTCGAGGATATATATAGAAGTGTATACCCTG
>JBBDUG010000030.1:0-4849 GCA_040904025.1 Minisyncoccota bacterium | reverse complement strand
AATATCCGGAAATTGCTCGAAAGGCAGGCGTCGAAGGCCGCGTTATCGTCCAGTTCATCGTAAATGAGCAGGGACAGGTGACCGAACCTACCGTCGTCCAGGGCATCGGTGCCGGATGCGATGAAGAAGCCGTCCGCGCCGTACAAACCGCCCAGTTCACACCGGGCATGCAGCGTGGACAGCCAGTGAAAGTGAGAATGTCCCTCCCTATCTCTTTCCGACTCCGATAGTGGAGATGGGGGGACAACAAGCACGGCTCGCAGTATCGCACTGCGAGCCCTTTTATATATATCCCCCCAACCCCTTTACACCCCGCCCTCTTCTCTTTAAAGTGAGGGGTATGAAAACAACCATACTCTCAATTGAGACATCATGTGACGAGACTGCAGTTGCAGTGCTTGAATGTAATGGGGGGATTGAATCCCCCACATTCCAACTAAAAGGAAATGCTCTCTATTCTCAAGCAAAAAAACATGCGGAATTTGGTGGAGTATATCCCAGCCTCGCAAAACGAGAACATTCACAGAACCTCATTCCCCTACTCTCCAAAGCATTAAAGCAAGCTGAGTTAGAAACAAAAGGTTCAACTACATACAACAGCGATGAGATATCTGGAATCCTCGAGCGCGAAGAAGCCCTCTTGAAAGCACTCAATACATATATCCCTTCTATATCCCGCCCTGATATAGATGCAATCGCTGTCACAGTCGGACCGGGACTTGAACCCGCACTCTGGGTGGGAATAAACCTTGCCCGTGCACTCTCCACTATATGGGACATTCCACGTATTGCAGTTAATCACCTAGAGGGACATATGGTCTCAGTACTTGCGGAAGAGAAAAACTCTCTTCAATTCCCTGCTCTTGGGTTTGTAGTGAGTGGCGGACACACAGAACTTGTATGTATAGAGAAATGGTTTGAATACGAAACAATTGGAAGAACACGAGATGATGCGGTAGGAGAGGCATTTGATAAGGTGGCACGTATGCTCAATTTACCATATCCCGGTGGCCCCGAGATATCAAAGTGGGCACAGGAAGCTAGAGAAAATAATATTGATTCACCAATTGAACTTCCCCGCCCCATGATCACAAGCAATGATCACGACTTTTCATTCTCAGGTCTAAAAACTGCAGTGCTCTATGCACTGCGTGACAATGAATTTTCCCAAAAAGAAAAGAAGGGAATTGCCCGCGAATTTGAAGAAGCTGTCACTGATGTTATCACCAAAAAGATATCAGGTGCAGTAGAAGAATATAATCCTAAATCTGTAATAGCAGCCGGGGGTGTCATGGCAAATACATATATACGAACACGACTCGAAGAAACACTTGCCTCACACAACATCCCCCTGCTTCTCCCCCCACAAAAACTGGCAACTGATAATGCGGTAATGATCGGCATGGCAGGATACCTGCGATACACATCAAAAGAGTATATAACCACTGATTTTAGCGCACGCGGAACGTGGTCTCTCTAGAGTTGAGCAACAAGTGTCTCAGGGAATATAATAGGCTTAAAAGCAGAGAAAATAAGTAATATGAGGATGAGTGAGAAAAGCAGGTATACCACGTGTCGTGGGTGCTTGTGACGCGCCTCAGAGACTATCATAGAGATGAGAGAGACGAGAAGAAGGAGTGCAAGCGCAAAATAGAGAGCTTGGAGTATAAGAAGGGGGTGTGAGATGAATCGCTCCCAAAATGTTGAGTATTCCGGAACGTCTTCAAGCTGAGCAACTTGAGCAGCCGCAGAATCACTATCCTGAGACTCTATATTAGAGACTCCAACTGCTCCAGCGACCTCCTCTGATGTACGTTCAATTGTCGCGAATGATTCCTCTATCGGCTCTGGTGAAGGTGCGGGATCCTCTGGTACAACTTCAACACTCTCAGGAGTCTCACCAGACTCCTGTGCAATCACAGGAGTATCATTAATTGGTGTCCCAAACATCTGCACAACAAAGGTTGTCTCGTGTCCTTGATATTCTCCCCGTGCGGTAGCAATACCAACTTCTCTAAAATTATGATTAAGAATATTTGCACGGTGTGTAGGAGAGTTCATCCATGCCCGCTCTACATTAGACGAGTCGGTAAAGTGAACTGCTAGATTCTCTCCGGCGGTAATGAATCCATATCCCGCCTCTTCGATCCAATACCACGGAGTTGTCCCATTAGGACTTACATGTGCAAAGTATCCGTGCTCTGCCATGTGATCCGCCTTCATTTGTGCTGCATTCTGGAGAAGAGAATTTTTCTTAAGAGGTTTTGTTCCTAACTTTTCTCTATCGGCATTTGCAAGATCAACAAGTACTGATGGGAGAACCGCGGAGAGAAATGTCTCATTTTCGTTAAGAAACTGTACCTGGAGATACGAAAACCCAAGGAATCCCAACGAAACCACAGCAATAAAGAATACTCCAACTGTGCGGGCAATGAGTGGCTTATGATCATTCTCTTCACATGAGAAAAAGAAATCTTTCAGAATATGACGTAGCTTCTTCATATATATAATGTACTTACTCTACGTCACTAATATATTTTAGTCAAGTTGTGCTTGGAGTCGGATTCGAACCGACGACCCTTCGCTCTTCAAGCGAATGCTCTACCAACTGAGCTATCCAAGCAAAATTCTCTCATACTCTAACCCGAACGCACAATTACAGCAACCCCCCCCTATTCATTTTCCAAAAGTTGTTGTAATTCTTCAAGAGAAAAATCACCTTCCCGAGCTTGCTCTTTTGTATCTTCAAAAGTTGTGTACATATTGCGCACTTGTTCTATATAGGGCTGAACAAAGTAGAAAGCCGCAAGAGCAAGTGCAATGATAACAATCCAGTATATAAAGCGATATATCTTCCCTCGAACCTGAGCACTATGCATTTTATGCAAAAGCTCATTATTCTCTTCAATTAATCGTTTTGTCTCTTTGTCCATACAAAAAGTATATCAAATATAAGCGTATATGCTGCCACAACTTAGAAGCATCCACCAACTAGTGGCTATCAATAAATTTCCTTGTAGAAGGTCCAAAATATCCGGTACCGCTCTGGAGTCCAAGCGGAGTCAGAATTTCATCGGCATAAGCTTCCTGAAATTGGATAAGGGCTTGCTTGGTCAATGATCCAAAGTATGTGGTTTCATTGCCCGGCGAGCCTGGACCAGTCTCTGCAACCAGAAATCCGTTTGCGTTTAAATACTTCTGAAGACAGCGAGTCTCGTCATGAAAATCACCTAAGTCGAGATCATGAGTGTAGGTACAATCAGCTGATTTCGGATAAAACGAGGAACTATCTGACACACTGTTGTTGGAAATTGATGTATTCAACGCATTGATCTTCATTTTGATAGCAGCGATGCGCTGCTTGAGCTCCTTAATAGTTTCTTCAGGATCTTCATACTCACACAGCTCTTGTTTGTGAGCAGAAAAGTACTCATAGTTTGAAGCGTTTTTGTCTTTGCAGCCGTAGTGAAAACCACCTGCAGGACTACTGGATGAAGCATCACCAAAGATCGCAAAGTCAGAGAACTGAGTTGTATCACAACTGATCGTGTTTGCAGAGGCATCAACAGAACAGTTTGAGAGTTCACTCCATGAGGAGTCGTTGTAGCGGTGAATTTTAAAGGAGGATTCATTAAGTCCAGAGGCATCATCGTCTGTGTATGAAAAGGTGATGGTAATAGCTTTGTCAAATGAAGAGAGTGCTGTTGTATCATCGGTAAATGACTTGAGGTTGTATACAGAACCTGCTCTGTTTTTTCCACTTGGTGTACCTGCTGTTGCAATGAATGTGGATGTTTCAAGTGTATTCACTTGAAACAGTGCTGATGAAGAGTTGGTGAATGAAGTGGGAACAGTGAGTGTTAATGTGCTATGTGTCAGTGTGCCGCCTGATGCGGTAGTGATAGAGCTCTCGCTGTTTGAGGTAATGGAAGAACTGCCGGTGCAGCCAGTTGTTTTGAAGGAGCTTTCTGTTGAGGTTGCTGTATCCAACCCGCTTGGATTGCGACTGACAGTTTTATACGAATAAGTAGTACACGAAACGAGGTCAGAAAGAGCAACTGAATGGCTTGTTGTTGCATTTCCGCCGGTATTGGTCTCTGATGTTGAGGTGCTTGTCGCTGATGTGACGCCAAAGTATACCCGAGAGGAGCCATTCTTTGCTGTATTCCAGGTAATAGTTGCACCTGATGAAGAAGTGCTCTCACCCAGAGAACTTGGTGTTGGTGTGTTATCTACTGTAATACTTGTAGCTGTGGAGGTTGCGATATTGTTTGCGGCATCGCGTGCAACTGCCTCAATACTCTTTTCTCCTGAACTGGTTGCCGTGGAATCCCAGGTAATTGAGTATGGTGAAGAGGTATCTTCACTTCCTTGGAGTATGCCATTGATGTAGAACTTCACACCGGAAACGCCCGTGTCATCAGAGGCATCAGAAGAGATCGTCACTGAACTCCCAGAAACCGTGCTTCCATCTGACGGCGCGGTGAGGGAAACAGTTGGGGCAGTAGTGTCAATATTATATTCATCAATATCGTCGCCAGTCTGCCCCATCACGTAGAGTGTGGTACCGTCGTTGTTAAAGAGTAAAGAAGTAGGGTTTGACTCTTGCCCCGAAACATCGAGGGCTATCTGGGTAAAGGAAGCAGAGGAAATGTCGTATGGAGTGGAGAGTGTGTATTCATTAATATCGTCGCCAGTAGTCCCCATCACGTAGAGTGTGGTGCCGTCGTCATTGAAGGTCATATAAACAGGGGTTATCTCCTGCCCCGAAACATCAAGCACTACCTCTTTGAAGGAGGCAGAGGAAATGTCATATGGAGTCGAGAGTGTGTATTCATTAATATCGTCG
>JBBDUG010000029.1:0-5143 GCA_040904025.1 Minisyncoccota bacterium | reverse complement strand
GGTATGTATTGGCAAGCATGGTCTGTATTCCCACATCAGCAAACTGCCCCGGGGTAATCCCCTTTATCGTCGCCTTTGTGCCCACAATTACAAAAGCTGGAGTTTCTATATCACCGTGAGGTGTATGAATAACTCCCGTCCGAGCACGAGTGCCTTCATCCTTTTGGGATATGTTGAATGTAATAGCCTTTTTACTCATATACATAGACTAGCAACTACAAAAGAAAAACTCTAGAAGAGACTAGAGTTTTTCCTTAAAAACTGTATCTCATCTCTACCCCTTACCACCTTCCGGTTCAGATACTTCAACAAGTTCAATTTCAAAAACTGCTGATGCACCGGCTGGGATATCAAACTGTGTATCACCAGAGATGAGTTCAGGAGCAAGTCTCAATTCACGTACCTCTCCCTCTCTCATGCCAACAATTCCCACATCGAGTCCTTCCATCACCTGTCCAGCACCTAAGAGAAACTCAATTGGATCTCCTCCATCGTATGTATCTACAAATACCGTTCCGTCAGCAAGGCGTCCAACCATATGTACGGCAACGAGCTTACCTTCCTCGGCAATCTCTCCATTTCCCGGTGATATGATGGTGCCAGTGAGTCCTTCGAGTAGATCCCCTACTCTATTTTCTGTAAGTTGGGGTTCATTGGTCACCTCTGGGCTCTTTCCATCAAAGACGCCGAAGACAAAGGCGAGAATTATGAGAACGACAACAATCGCTACTGCAATTATTGTTCCGAGCTTTTTATCTCCTACATTATTCATATGTAGTGTAGTTAGTGTTAATAATGCTTCCGTATGAACATACTATATTGTATATCCTCTCTCTCGAGAGGACAAACTCCTTTTGGAGATAACATCCCCTCACATCCCTCTCTTCATACGGTATACTATGCATATGAAAGAACTTAAATACTACATACTCCCCTCAGCAGCACTTATATTTCTCTGCTTTCTATTACTTGATGTGAATACATTCAAGGCACTACAGCTTTCTATACAAAATACGTTTATCCCCCTCTGGGATCATCAACTTAGTTCTCTTTCTCTTGTTCTCACAGATCTTGGAAGTCTCTCTTCTGCCCTCATATTCTTTGTATTTATAACTGTTGCCCTCACAATCGAGGGGCGCTGGAAAGAAGCGGCAGTTATTGCCACAACTGGTATTCTCACCGCATTCCTCACGCTTGTACTTAAAGAAATCATGTTTATCCCCCGTCCCGAAGAGCAGCTGCGTGTTGTAGATGGATCCCGCTTTCCAAGCGGTCATGCTTCTGCAAGTATGGCAATGGCACTTTCCTTTATCTACCTAACGGTGGTCTACACCCGATCCATTTTTCTCCGCGCGCCCCTTATCTTCATCGCCCTTGCCTTTGCGGCTGTAGTGGGAACAACGCGACTTTTTATAAATGTCCATCAACCTCTAGATATCATTGCTGGGTTTGCAATAGCGCTTCTTTCTATGAGCTTTGCCCTTATACTTTCTCGACGTCTTCGCGAGTGAGTATAATACGAGAACCCTTGGAGACCTCTCCCTCCAGCTTCTTTGTTGCAATTGCCTGCTCTATCTTGTCCTGAATAACACGATTCATTGGACGAGCACCGAATTGTGGATTATATCCCTCCTCGGCAACATAATTGATGATCTCATCAGTTATCTTAAGGTCAATTCCCTGTTCATACAGTCTCTCTTTAAGCTGGTTGAGCATGATACGAGCAATATCAACAAGATGCTCGTGCTCAAGGGGGTGGAAGACAACCACATCGTCAAAACGGTTAAGAAGTTCGGGTTTGAAGATTCCCTCTTCGACAATTGAATTGATTAACTCATCCGTATGTTCCACCGGATCTTTCCCTTCGTTGAAGTATTTAAATATAGTATCTGAAGCTGCATTTGATGTGGCGATAAAGATAATATCTCGTGCAAAGACCTCGCGTCCCGCCATATCAGAGAAGACGCCTTCATCAAGTATCTGCAGGAAAAGATCCTTCACATCATCTGATGTCTTCTCAAATTCATCGAGAAGCACAACCCCATATGGATCCTCTCGCAAACGCTGTACGAGTCGTCCCGGCTTCCCGTCCTCAAATGATCCGATGAGTTTAGAGAGAGCATCACTTCCTTTATATTCAGACATATCAAAGCGCATCATCTTATCTGTCCCACCAAAGAAAACACGAGCTAGTGTCTTTGCTGTTTCTGTTTTTCCAACTCCTGTGGGACCAAGGAAGAGAAATGATCCCATAGGGCGATCAGCATTGCGTACTCCGCTACGGGAGCGGCGCAGTGCACGTGCAATACCTTCAATTGCAGCATCCTGACCAATGATGCGCTCATGCAGTCGATCTTCAAGATTAAGAAGAAGTTCCCGCTCTTCTTCTCCCGCATCTCCTGTGGGAATACCTGTTTTGCGATGCACGAGACTCTCAACATGTTCTTCGGTAACAACTGCATCTCCGGAGGAGATAACGAAGGGAGCAAGTTCTTCCATAAGATCATGTACTTTGTCAGCAAGAATACCTGTAGTGAAATATCTACGCGCATTCTCTGCAATTGATTTAATTGCCTGATAGGTGAAGAAAAGGCCTGTTGTTGCCTCGTACCGAGGAACAATGCGCTCTAGTTCTCGCACAAGATCCTCTCCCTCTTTTTGGGAGCGCGTTACTATCTCAAAGCGCTCTACAACACTCGCATCATGTTCAAAGGAACCGTAAAAGGAGGAGGCTTGTGCTAATCCGATCACTTGTATATCTGATGCGGTGAGATAGGGGTCAAGTATTCCGAGCACATCCACATCCACCGCCTTTGCCGAGTCAATGAGTCCGGGAAGATCATCTATGACGATGATGAGATTCCCCGCCTTTACCGCTTCATTGAATGCAATGATGAGTCCCCTTTCAATAGCTGCTTTAGTCTCGAGATCTGCAACAAATGCCCTCCCATCAAAGAGAAACATCCGCTTATGCTGCAATTCGGGGAAAATGGTTCCGTAGGTAACGTGATATGCAGTACGTCCAATTATCTCCATTAGAATATCCTTTCCTTCTCCGACAAGAAGTACATTTGCCTCTCCTCCACGCGCGAGAACAGATTCAATCGCACTCACCTCTTCTTCAATCTCTTCTTCGTTCGGAGAACCGAGAGAAAAATACCCCATCTCATCAACATAGTTTCCGTATTTCTCGAGTGTATAGGCTGTTCCATACGACCAATCAGTTCCGATTGCCGGAATACGTCCAAGACGCATTCTACCCCACCACCGCATTCTCTCCTTACGATCCCGATACATAGATTCCACCCATTCTCCTGTTGCAATTACATCTTCTGTCTGCACCCCTGCGCTGAAGACAAATTCCTTAAACACCTGATTATGTTCAAAAAGTGTTGAGACCACATCTCCCAGAGAGATATGACCATCGGGTAGTGATTGAGGATCAACTCCCCCAATATTTTCAAGATCACGGATCTTCTCAGGATCAACTCCGACACGGAGAAGTACTTCTATTCCTACAGAAGATGCAATGAAGCCCTGAAGAAGATTACCATCTGATCGATAGAGAATGTCCGCTACTTCATATGAGACAGCATGTGCATGCTCACTCCCACCATGCTTTCGCACTCGCGTCTCTGTCCCCTCTAATCTAAATGAATTATGGAACCACTGGAGCATGAGAAAAAGAATCCAAATACCAAGCAAGAGAAGGAAGAGTCCAAAGAGGCGTTCATTGGAGAATCCATCAACACCAAAGATGATGAGGGCGATGAGAACAAGTGCAGGGAGAAAGGTAACAGTGCGGGAGCGGATTGTATTGGGGAGTATACGATCAAGTGCCAATGCTGGACGATAATATTTAATTATCTTGTTGACGTCTCTCATACAAGCAGAATGATACCGTTAATAATGGTGTAGAGAATGATTAGTGGGAGTATTGCCCACATGACCCCAAGTATGACAAGAACAAAGAATGTAGCAGCGATGACAATTATGCCGGCGATAATGAGCAAGAGACGTATAAATACACCAATCACCCGCATTATCGTATTGATGATAATGCGCTCAAAGAGGCGTTCTAAGTCAAAGTAGCGCCCTGTCTCTTCCGAGAGACGGCGCCATGGGATAAAAAGAGTCTTGAGGTGAAGTGGAATAGCAAAAAAGTGCCAGAGGAACCATAGGAAATTAGTAGCAATACGATAGTAGTCTACATACGCAGCTGTGTAGTGCCATCTAATGTATGAAAGTGGGAGTATGAGTGTCGAGGACATATATATTCAGTATACCGTACGTAGGCGCGTACTCAATGGTGATAATTAGTACAGTATTGGAGGTGGAGGGTTATAAAAAGTGGATCTTACAAACAAAAAGACTTTCAAATATTTACCTATTGTGTATGGGGGAGCCCAATACTCTCCTCCTCTGATTGCATTAATTTCTTAGTTCTCAAAATGTCATAACCCCCTATTTTGGATCCTCTCCAATTACCTACACCTAAACTCAAACCTTTAGCATTGTTATTTAAAACCACACACCCAATATATTCAAAATCATCTACACAAAAAGAACCTGGTGCCATGAAAGATTGATATTTGTCAAGATTTTTAATTGTTTTCACTAAACTTAACACATGAAAAACTGTGGCAGGGCTATACCCATCTTGTTTACATAATTCGACGATATCTTTAAACTTCATCTTAGTATTAGGTCTCAAAACCTCAACTTCCCATTCACCTAAAAAGGAATCTTTAAATGGGTAATCTCTATCATTAACAAATGGAGTCACTAAAGATATCTGCATCTTTTTAGCTAATTTAGTGAGAACTTCTCTGGGGATATCGATGTTGAGTCGAGAAATTTTATCAAAATTTACATATTCTTTTTTTATCATTTAACATATTACTTAAGTCCCCATCAAGACATATAGGATCCATTGCTTCTATTTCATCAACATATGGAAGGTTGGTGGGAATATTATTAAGAAGATATATCTTCTTATCATTCACATATGCCTGACCCATTTCTATGAGGCAATTTCCTCCAATATAATTTTGTATCCCCTTCTTTTCTATATTTATTACAAGAATAGCATCGCTCTCTAAAATATGAGCATAGTGAACTTTTAGATAATTATTCTCTCTTT
>JBBDUG010000028.1:0-5514 GCA_040904025.1 Minisyncoccota bacterium | reverse complement strand
ATTGTCCTATATATACCTCCTCAGTCTTTTCTATTTCAATCGATATCGTGTTGCAAATCCCTGCCCGAGTATACGCGAGTTGGGATCTACTGAGCCGCTCCACTTCTCTTTAAACTCATCAATCTGGGCGATTATCGAGAGTATGGCGTTGGAGAGCTTTATTCGTCTGTCGAGCCGTGTTTTCTTCATATAATTATAGATATATACGATTATGCAGCCTTCCTCGACTTTCCTGCTTCGTTCCATCGTCCCGCTGTATCTCTCCAAATCTGCGTATACACGCTTTTCTGTGCATACGGGTCACATCGGTGATGTAATCAAGGATCTTTCCTTTCCATACCTTGTCGGCACGTATGTACTCATCTTTGTATCGCTCAAATATGTTCTTTTTTGTGTCCATATCCATGATGTGGACACGGTAACAGAGATATGGGATATCCGGTGGGATTACGGTAGCAATGTTTGTGGGTTATAACGTGCTATTGCATTTTCCAATATAATCCAATATAATCCAATATATGGATGATATACGAGAAAAATTTGATAGTCGAATAAATTCTCCTACGCCCAACATCGTTACACTGCTTGCTCATATTGATGAATTGAAAGGTGAATTCCGAGCTGATCTCAATTTAACACCGCAGGCCATAACAAGTCTGCGTACTTCGGTGCTCGTGATATCGACAGGTGCTTCAACGCGTATAGAGGGGGCACGATTGTCTGATGAGGAGGTGGAGAAAATTATGAAAGGGCTTTCAGTGTCACAATTTGCTGATCGTGATACGCAGGAAGTACAGGGATATCTTGAGACACTCGAGAATATTTTTGAGAGTTTCGATTCACTTAATCTCAGCGAGGGAATGATTCTCTCGCTACATAATGAACTGTTGAAATATTCGACAAAAGACGATCTTCATCGAGGTGAGTACAAAAAGAAGGAGAATACGGTCGGAGTTCTTGGTCCGGATGGCAATATTGTCCGTGTTATGTTTGAGACAACAAAAGCTTACCTTACGCCGAAAGAGACGAGGGAGCTTTTGATATGGACAACTACTGCATTGGAAAAGAGGCGCTTTCATTCGCTCCTTATCATCGGGAATTTTATAATTGAGCTCTTAAAGGTTCATCCGTTTGAGGATGGGAACGGCAGGCTTGCCCGCGTTCTAACCAACCTATTGCTTTTGAAATCAGGCTATCTATTTGCTCAATTTGCATCCCACGAGCAAATTATAGAGCGGCGTAAAGACGAGTACTACCTGGCACTTAGGAAATCACAAGAGACATTTGGAAGCGAAGAGGAGACAATCACTCCATGGCTCAATTTCTTCCTTTCTGTAATCAATGAGCAGGCCAAGAAAGCACACTCATATATTCAGCGTGAACAGGGAGAGGACACTCTCTCACCCATGCAGCAAAAAGTACTCAAATATATCTCAGGGGTTGAGGAAGCTTCAACAGGTGATATATCCACTGCGACCGGTATTGTTCCGGTCACAGTGCGGCAGGCGCTCAACAGATTAAGAGAGCTGGGGATGGTAAAGCGTATCGGAAAGGGAAGAGCGACTCGATATATAAGGATAGCAAAAGAAGAATAACCCCTCAGAAAAAAGCTTTTTGTTTTTCTTTGAGAGCGCAGGAGATTCCTATCCCGCCTGTGCGTGTGGTGCAGAATCCGGTATCACATCCCGATGTTTTGTGTAGATATGGAAATACAGAGAGACAATATCTGTCCAGATTCGGAGCCGGGATGTGTACAAAAAAACGGGTACATTCCAAATAGACACAGAGGGCTGTCAGAATAATTTTCTGACGGCTTTTTGTATATCACAAAATCTTTTTAGGATTTATTTTCTCTTCTCTCTTCTCATGCATGTATTTTCTCCATACACGCTGCAGGTTAAGAATTTTTCGCCGTATACGGTGATATTCTTTTATTTTCTCTTCAAATATATCCGCATCCACATCAACTGGACATACATCCCGAATTTGCTCAAGATAGACCACCATCTTATTACAATTCGCCATGACTTTCTCAAGGATAATAATGCAGTCTTCTTGCAATCCAAATCTGTATGAGTGTGCTTCTGCAATGAGATGTGGGATTCCGCGCGCGCACATACTTGCCTTGTGTACAATATCATATTCATTACTCCCCTCTTTGATGAGTTCTTTGTATGGTTTTTTAGATGTACTCTTCTTGGTTTTCTTCTTTGCCCCTAAGATGTGATTCTCTAAAAACACAGAGAGTGCATGTGTCTTTTGATATACCTCAAGATCAGAGAAGTAGCGTACCGGCTTTTTAGGCCTGTATTTTTGTTTATATCCTTTTTTATATTTTCTATATGCCATGAAAAGAAGGTGTGTTGCAGTTCAACTTAGAATTCAAGTTTTTTGTAATTGACACGTATCATATTTCGTCTATACTATATACATCACTACGAAAAAGACCCTTATGCGGTTCCGTCCGCATCGGGGGCTTTTTCATTTTGGGACATTATATGACGGTATATATCATTTAGATATGTTATATCTACATTTGTCCTTTTCAAAAGAATTGAGCATTTCTTATAATTTGGTGCAATAATTCTTTTTATTTTCTTTCTATCGGTCCAAAAGTCGACAAGACACCTAAAATCTCCATCGCCCGATACAAGGATTGCGGAATCGAATCGATCTTCGTATGTATCAGACACAGCTTTTAAAACCAATTCTGCGTCACAGTTCCCTTTCACATTACCTGAGCCATCAGAGGTAGTTTCTTTAAAGACAAGGATGTATCCGGCTTCCTGTAGAAATTCGTACAGATTCGTATAGTGTGGAATCAAACCGAGGAATAAATACGCTTTTTGCACCCCAAGTTTCTCTAAGAGGTATGTCCGAAACCGTACGTAATCAAGTTCCCACACGTATTCCTCTACGCCTTTGTGCAGATTTGCACCGTCTATGTATGCATAATTGTTTGCTTTCTTTTTCATAGTAACTACGCCATCGGCTTCATATCATCTATCCTCCCCGCCTTCTCGTTGAGCTTGTATATCCCCTCTTTCGTCTTTACCTTCTTCCTCCGCCCCTTCTTTTTCTTATACACCACATGAAGCGGAAAAAATTCATGGTATGTCTTTTCGTCAAACCAGGCACACTTAAAGTGATACACGCGCAGTCCGGTAAGGCGTGAGAGTGCGAGAGCATATATGGTCAGCTGTTCTATCGGCTTCACATTATCCGCCCCCTCTCCCTTGTAGTCGAGTATGTGTATGCTCCCGTTCCTAATCTGAAGGAAATCAATATGCCCCGTCACAAGATCGGGAAGATCATCAATCTCCGCAATGCGATACCTGATATTAAACCACTTCTCGTTCTCTTCCTTTTTAGCTTTTTTTGAACTCTTCTTTTTCTCCTCTTTCTTCTCCTGCTCTGTATACATCGCCCGTATCTCCTTCTTGTCCTCTTCATCTCTCCGGGTGTAGAGTTCAAATCCAAGCTGTGTCTTCATATGCACAAGATCCTCTTTTCGTATGTACACCGGCACCTCTGTGGCGACAGTCACTGAGTCTGTTGCGATCATAAAGCGCTGGAGCGCTTCATGGCGCATATTTCTATTCTGCACACCTGAGAGGACAAATGATGCAAGCTTTGTCGCGTAGTTGCGCTTTCCCCGTACAATCATCTGCTTCTTTGAGAATTTAAGAGGCGCTCGGGAAGCACGCTCCCCATCTTGAAAGAGCTGATGCGGTGTCTCAGACGTCACATTCTCAAGATATTCAAGGATAGAATCAAAGTTGCGGTGTCTGTAATCCTCTTCAAGGATTAATCTTGTTTTTGCTTTGTGAAAACGGAACTTGTATATCTGACGGTGCGCCATTGAATATGTCTCACAAATATCTTTGGGGTGATACATCTTCTTTCCATAGGGGCGCATACGTGAGTATGGACAGAGCCATGTATACTCTTCAACCCACTCAGAGATTGTGCTCGGGGCCACAGCGACCTCAAACTTTGCCTTGAGAATCCGCGCCGTATCCTCAAGAGAGAAGCCGAGTTGATAGAAAATGAGCGCCTCAAGGATCACGATACGGTTAAAGTGCTTACCAGTGATAGAGTCAGGGGTGAATGTTCTTTCACACTCCCTGCAGCGATAGAGCTGTACCCGGCCTTTCTTTGTCTTTCGTGTTCCGCGCTTGATATTCTCAGTGGATCCGCAGTGAGTGCATTCGGGATCAAGCACACTCTGGAAGACATGCTCTGGTTTGTTCTTTTGAGACTTCTTTGAAGTCTGGAGTGGAAGGCGGCCTTTCTTTTCAAAGAACTCTTCATCTTCTCTGAATTCCCGTTGTTTTGCGGAAAAAAGAAAAGAGAGTCCCCATTTAAGTTTTTGGAGGAGTATAGAGAGCATTGGGGTGATAATACCACATTAGACAATATAGTTATCCACATGTATAGGCTTTTGTAGGAAAATATACACTATTTCATACTGAAAACCTCACGCGTTCTATGCATCAATACCTCACGTATTCTGAAAATAGGGAGAACCTCACGATAAATCGTGAGGTGAGAAAAGAGTGTACTACACAATATATATAAATACAGATCAAACTATCGCCTTTGTTTTGAGCCTCTCTCCCGAACCCGCACACTCTCGACCTAAACCACTAAAAGAACAGATTTCTCCTCCCTACACCTCGTCTGTTGAGGTGGATGTATCTGTTGAGGTTTCAGTACTACCATCATCGGTAGTTGATGTATCGTCTGTGGTATCGGTGGTAGAGTCCGATGTTGTATCTGTACTCTCATCGGTCGTATCTGTTGTGTCATCAGTGCTCGTATCATCTGTAGAGGTGGATGTATCAGATGATGTTGTGTCTGTATCGTCAGTTGTTGAATCAGTGGAGCTTGTGGTGTCATCTGTAGAACCATCATCGGTTGATGTTGCAGTGTCGTCTGTGGTGTCGGTAGTAGAGCTGTCGTCTGTTGAAGAGGAAGTGTCATCAGACTCAGTTGTAGTTGTCGTATCATCTGAATCTGTACTCTCTTGAGAGTCATCTGTTGTATCAGATGATCCTCCCGTAGTCTGAGTACCTGAGGTAATAGAATCCTCTTCAAGAAGTGCTTTTAGCTCATCCTCTGTCACACACGTCTCACCCACACAAAGCAGCTCTGAGGCGGTTATTTCACGCGCTCTCACCGTATCTGCATCAAACTCATATGCATAGAGTCTCTCAAAGCTTAGTATTCCATCCTCTATCCATGCACCCATGGCAGAGAGGATACGGGAGAAGAAGCCCTCTGCATCATCAGTAGGTATGAGATCTGTAGAACTTGCAGAGAGTATTGCATCTATCTCACTGTCCCCCACCCGGAGTGTCTCAATTGTCTTGTCAATCTCCTTTATCGCCTCTATGTTGAGTGCGGTGAGTTGTCCATATCGTATTGCAAGATAGTCTCCACTCTGCCGCACCACTTCCGGCACTATCTCTGCTACATCCTGTGCAATGAGTCCGATTTCAATTTGTGTAC
>JBBDUG010000027.1:0-5774 GCA_040904025.1 Minisyncoccota bacterium | reverse complement strand
TTCAGACATATTTTGCTGATCATCCGGATCATGTCAGAGGAGAGTTCGTGGTAATGATTGAGGGGGTGTAGCATCCCCTCAATTTATCGTATACTTGATATAAATGTCAGATATCTTAAACAAGAAAGGAGCTATTGTTATCAGTCTGCTTGGGGCTGGAGTCTTTGTGATAGCGGCTTTTTTTGTTGTACCCACACTCTTTTCATACGAGTATGCACCAGTTGAGGCAGTGAAGGATGCGGTATCAGAGACAGTGAAGGAGAGTTTCAAACCGCAAGTGAAGCATATGTCTACCCCCAAGGCGGTTCGAGCCATCTACATGACACAGTGTGCCGCTGCAACACCGAGTTTTCGAGAACGTCTCACTTCTCTGATCGAATCTACAGAACTCAACTCAATTATTATCGATATAAAGGACTATACCGGGACAGTGGCATTTTCCCGAGAAGGCAAGGAGAATGGCGGTGGAGGCTGTATGGTCGAGGATATGAAAGAGCTTGTGGAGTATTTTCATGACCGTGATATCTATGTTATTGGTCGTGTGACTGTTTTTCAGGATCCGTATCGCGCAAATGCTCATCCGGAGTGGGCGGTTCTTCGAGCTTCTGATGGCGCAGTATGGCGGGATGATAAAGGACTCTCCTTTATCGACGTGAGTGCTCGACCATATTGGGATTGGGTGGTGGAGCTTACGAAAGATTCATATGCTCTTGGCTTTGATGAGATAAATTTTGATTATATTCGATTCCCCTCTGATGGAAATCTTCGGGATATTACATTCCCTCATTCAGGGGATCGGCCAAAGTATAGGGCGCTTGAAGACTTCTTTGAGTATCTTTCCTCAGAACTCGAGGATGTTGGGGTGGTGACATCCGCCGATCTCTTTGGTATGACAGCTACAGCACAAGACGATATGAATATTGGACAGATACTCGAGCGGGCTCTACCGTATTTTGACTATATTGCGCCGATGGTCTACCCCTCTCACTATCCGGCTGGATACAATGGGTATGGTAATCCGAATCATAATCCATATGGGGTGATCTATCACGCACTCAGCTCCGCGGTTGAGCGTGCCATTGCAACAAGTACGCGATTTGATGTTAAGGGGGCAGTTCAACTTCCGACAAGCACTTCGACGCCTCAGGTTCGATATGCAAAGCCTGCCTTTGATAAGGATGTGATTCGTCCATGGCTTCAGGACTTTGATTATGGTGGTGACTATGGTCCCGAGGAGGTTCGGGCTCAAATACAGGCGACATACGACGTGGGACTTGATTCATGGATGCTGTGGGACCCGGCGAATAGATATACTCCTGAGGCGCTTGAATCCTCTTGACCTTCGTTCTCATCAGATATAGTCTAGATAGTAGACGGTGAGTATGTTGGGAATCTGCGACACGATTCGCCATCAGGCGCAGAGACTCAACTGATGTGGTCCCTCTCTGGTCTATATTTATAAGTTCCCGAAAGGGACGCCTAACAAAGGCCAGGGAGGGTGTCCACATCACTTTATAGACACATTCTTTCGTTCATTTCTGCTGATCGCATTATGCGGTCAGTTTTTTATTTTCCACATATTCCTTTCGAGTTTTCCCTCGAGCGCGTATAATAGAGACAATGTCTGCTCCCCAATTTGATCCAGAGAAAATAACATATTTTGGAGAGGCTGATTTTCGTAATGAGAATCGAAGGTTTGGTATCAAGCAGAGCGACCGTACACGACACGTCTATGTGATCGGAAAGACGGGAATGGGAAAGTCAACACTCCTTGAAAATATGGCCGTGCAGGATATACAGCAGCAGCATGGTATGGCTTTTATCGATCCGCACGGAAAATCGGCGGAATTACTTCTTGACTATGTCCCCAAAGACCGCATTGATGATGTGTTGTATTTTGCTCCCTTCGATCTCGCACACCCCATCTCTTTTAATGTTATGGAGGATGTTGGAGCTGATAAGCGACACTTGGTCGCCAATGGGCTCATGTCTGCCTTCAAGAGGATATGGGCAGACATGTGGTCTTCTCGAATGGAATATATTTTGAATAATACGCTCTTGGCACTCCTTGAATATCCAGACTCCACCCTTATCGGTGTTAACCGCATGTTTGCGGATAAGACGTATCGCAAGAATGTTGTGAACAACATCACCGATGTTTCGGTTAAAGCTTTCTGGGAAGGTGAATATGCGAAGTATTCAGATAGATTTGCGGTAGAGGCAACTTCATCTATACAAAACAAGATTGGTCAGTTTGTCTCTAATCCAATTGTACGAAACTTGATTGGTCAGCCTGAGTCCTCTTTTGATGTACGAAAACTCATGGATGAGCGAAAGTTAGTGATTGTGAACCTCTCGAAGGGGCGTGTGGGAGAGGACAATGCCAACCTTATCGGTTCCATGCTCATTACAAAAATGTATCTGGCGGCAATGTCTCGATCCGATCTCTCAGAGGCTGATATAGGAAAGCTTCCCAACTTCTATTTCTTTGTTGATGAGTTTCAGTCATTTGCCAATGAATCATTTGCCGATATTCTCTCAGAGGCGCGTAAATACAAGATGAACCTTACCATTGCACACCAATATATTGCGCAGATGACAGAAGAGGTACGTGATGCAGTCTTTGGAAACGTCGGTACACTCATTTCTTTCCGTGTTGGTGCAACAGATGCTGAATATCTTGAAAAGGAGTTTGCACCAGAATTTGAAGCTCAGGACCTTGTTAACTTAGGATTTGCACAGATATATCTTCGTCTCATGATTAATGGAATTGGATCAAAGCCGTTCTCTGCGCGGACGCTTCCTCCCATCTCACAACCCGAGGTTTCTCACAAAGAGGAGATTATACGACGCTCTCGCGAACAGTTTGCACGATCACGCGCTGAAGTGGAAGAAGATATCATCACGTGGCACAAAAGCTCTATGGGGCGTCTCGATGACCCACATCTGGAGAAGAACAAAAGCAAGAAAAAAGAGGAGAAAAAGGATACAAAGAGCTCTAATTCTTCGAGGAAGAAAAGTAGTGGGGGTGATAACAAGAAGAAGAAAACTGGGGGTGATAAAGGGGGATCGCAGAATAAGAAGAAAAATACAGGTTCTCGAGAGAAACGTATCCAAGAAGCAATGTCTCTGACTCAACTTGAAAAAGATTCAAAGAAGAGCTCTAAAAAGAAACAGAAAAAGAAAGCTCCATCTAAATCTCATCTGACAGAACTGAGATCTGCCCTTACCTCTGTACTTGCCGGAACAGAGAATGAGATACAGCGCCAAGAAGCAGAGGAGAAGAAAAAACAGAAAGATGCGGAGGAGAAAAAGAAACAGGAAGAGAAGGATCGGGATTTAGAAAAAGAGCAGTGGAAAGAAGAGGTAAAGAAAAATGCTAAAAAGGAGGCATCAGTACCTGAAGAAATATCTCCCGAGGAGCTGCAAAAGATGCTCGAGATATAGTTTTTGCATATATGAACTGTATATAAGGTTTAACCTTATATACAGTGTATAGACCGCACTGTATTTACTTAAAACCCACCGAGGTTCTATAGGAATGCCTCGAGGAGGGGTTGGGCTGTTTATATATACGGGGTATAGTTAATTTAATGAGATATGTTGTTATTTTTACACTTCTCTTCTTTCCATGTATCCTTTTTGCTCAGGTGAACCAATTCGTATTCGTATCTGATTCATCCGTTCCACAAGGAGAGCTTGTGCAGATGACCATTCAGGCTCAAAATAGTACTGGTGATGCTGTGGTGGTGGGGGATACTACCTGTGTGGCTATAACATCAACCTCAGGTTCGTTATTTAAAGATGAATCTCCTGACACTGATGCTGAATCTCCACTTGTTCTCACTATGAATTCAAACTGGAAAAACCGTAATTTTTATTACAAAAATGCAACAGCGGGTTCGTATACACTTTCTGCATCTATTGCAGTACAGCCAGAGGATGTAACGTGCACTGATGAAGAATGGCCAGTAGGTGAGTGGAATGTAGAGTGGACAGCTCAACAGACAATATCTGTTGGTGATCCTGGTTCAAACGAAGACACACAAGATGGTGAAGATGAGAGCGAGGAAAGTTCAGAAGATCAATCTTCTTCTGAAGATCAGAAAGAGAGCTCTTCTTCCGGAGGTGGAACAGGTGAACCTTCTACATACATTCCAGCAGCTCTCTATGCTGTGGCCGGAGATGACAGAAAAGTTATTGTCGGAACTGAAGTTGTATTCAATGGAGATGCAGTGAATGAACATGGAGAGACTGAGGATGGTGTGGTATATGAATGGAATTTTGGTGATGGTACTACAGCACGAGGTGCTTCAGTTGTTCATACGTATGAACATACTGGTACGTATGTCGCTACACTCTACGTTGATGAGCGCTTTATGGAGATGCAGGATACCGATCAAGTGATTGTTGAGGTTATCGATGCTGATGTTGAGATAACAGACGTTGATTTTTCGGGTGGAACAGTCCATATTACAAATACATCAGAAAAGGATGTAGACCTCTCTGATTGGGGGCTTTCTATTGCAGGGTCATATCACTCGTTCCCAGACCGTACATATGTGCTTGCTGGTGCATCTGTGGTGATGAATCTTAATGGTGGGTCATTACCCCGCGGGAATGTTGCACTTGTCCTTCCCTCGGGGCAGTATGCAAGTGCATATACACCTGCTGTGGTTCGTGCACAGGCACCTTCAAAGCCCATTGCTGCAGTGAAGAGTGTTCAATCTGTGGAGGTTGAGGAGAAAGATACAATTTCCTCCTCATCTGCCGCTACATACGCAGCACTGGAGTCAGTTGATGTCTCTGGGAGTGAAGAAGAGGATAGTTCAATTCTCCCATGGATTATGGCGGTATTTGGACTCGGTCTTGTTGGCGGGGTCACAACAATCGCTATTCGGCGGGAACAGGAAACTATATGAATACACCAAAGGGAAAATTTATAATTAGTATCGATCTTGAATATGCCTGGGGGTATGTTGATCGTGACGTGTCTCCTCGACAGAAGGAGAAGATACGGGGGGAGACTAAGATAATCAATCGTCTCTTGGCTCTCTTTGATCAATATGAGATACCTGCAACATGGGCTGTTGTTGGAAAGCTTCTCGAGGAGGGCGATGATCCACTGTGGCATGATGTCGATGATGTGGTGGGAAAGATACAGAATGCTCGGGTTGGACATGAGATAGGGAGTCATTCATATGCACATATCGTATATGGAGAGAGCTCCAGAGATGAAATTGAGCAGGATATAGAGAGGGCGCGGGAGATTCATGCAGAACATGATCTTCCGTTTGATTCCTTCGTGTTTCCGCGCAATAGTGAGCGGGGGCACGATATGTTAAAGAAGTCTGGCATTATCACCTACCGGGGAAAGAGGAAGCGGTGGTATGAGGGTCTTCCTGATATATTGCGTCGATTTATTCATCTAAAAAGCTACGGGATTCCTTTTGCCGCGACAGTGTTGCCGTCGCGGCATGCATCGGGACTTATTAATATTCCAGATTCTATGCTACTTATCGGTCGCAATGGAGTGCGGAGATTGATTTTTCCACCCCTTATAAAGCTCAAAGCAACAAATGGGTTGCGTAGAGCCATGCGCAGAGGGGAGATATTCCATCTCTGGTTTCATCCCTCAAACTTTTCATATGATACTGAGACTCAATTTGATATTTTTGAGTCAATATTACGCGAAGCGGATAGGCTGCGCTCTCGAGGGACACTCGAGATTGATACAATGGGTGGTGTGGCTCGAAATTTGGATATATGAATAT
>JBBDUG010000026.1:0-1024 GCA_040904025.1 Minisyncoccota bacterium | reverse complement strand
TCTTTTTAAATCCCATGAAATTTCTTCTCGGGAAAAAGCAATACATGACACAGATCTTCGATGATGAAGGGAATGTGCAGCCAGTCACTGTTATCAAAGCAGGCCCTCTTACCGTACTCGGAAAACGAGAAGAAGAGCGTGATGGATACAATGCGCTCATTCTCGGATATGAACCGATAAAGAAAGAAAAGGTCGCACGGGCGCAGCAGAAACAATATGATGGGACATATCGTCATATTCGCGAGGTAAAAGATGGAGATGATATGGAGATTGGTGCAACGGTCGATGTGTCTGTGTTTGAAGAGGGTGAGAAGGTTGCCGTCTCGGGAACAACAAAAGGAAAAGGGTTCCAAGGGGTTGTGAAGAGGTATAACTTTGCTGGAGGCCCAGCGTCACACGGACAAAAACACTCTCATCGTGAAGGAGGATCTATTGGTGCTACTGGACCACAGGAGGTGTTCAAAGGAACACGTATGCCGGGGCGCATGGGAGGGGAGAGAAAAACTATCTCAAACCTCACTATTGTGCGCACAGACTCAGAGAACGGACTTCTGTTTGTTCGTGGCGCTGTCCCCGGACGAAAAGGAACACTCGTAGAGATACGAGGATAATATTTCAATATTATGCAATTGTCTGTATACAACGAAAAAGGAACAAAAAAGGAGGCACTTACACTCCCTGAGGATATTTTTGGTCTCGGGTGGAATTCTGATCTCCTTCATCAGGTGATTGTGGCATATCGAGCAAACGCACGACCAACAGTGGCGCATGCAAAAGATCGCTCTGAAAAGCGTGGGGGTGGTGCAAAGCCGTGGCGACAGAAGGGGACTGGACGTGCACGTCACGGATCCATTCGTTCTCCTCTATGGGCGGGAGGTGGTGCAACACACGCACCACTCACTGAACGTGATTTCTCAAAGAAGGTGAACAAGAAGATGAAGCGTAAGGCACTCGGTATCGCGCTTTCATCAAAGGTGCGCGACAATGAACTCCTTCTCGTTGATTCATTTTCAATGAAAGAGCC
>JBBDUG010000025.1:0-6188 GCA_040904025.1 Minisyncoccota bacterium | reverse complement strand
TCAACAGACTTTAATTTCTCTCCAAGTGTGTCTCCTTGATGCCCCATTGCCGTCAACATGTTATCAAGCATGATGTCAGCCTCCATGACGGCCTGCCGCCAATCATTTTCATTACTAGATTCCGATAGTTTGAGTATTCGCGACCAACGTTCATTTACCACTTCTTCTGTCCCCTTCCTTGCATCAAGAGAGAGTTTCTTTAGAAAACTCTGCTGTTCTTCTCTTGTTTGATTGAGACGTACCGAAAGATAGACAACAATAACCATGAGAAAAAGAGAGAGGAGGAACGCAGGAATGGTCCACCAAGAAAGAAACTCTTGTAGAGTAGGTATAATCTCCCAATTACCAAAGGTTCGGGTATAGAGTTGTTCATAGAAATTAACGTACGGTGCATTTTCTGCACGAGAACCAATAATCCATTGAGCTGCAATATACATCGTGTTTTATATTATACCCCATCCTCAATATCTTCACCGAGTGCAAAGAGTGTGGATTCGTGTGTATGGGGGGCTATTAGCTGAAATCCAAGTGGAAGTACGACTCCATCTCGCTTCGCTGTACCTGATGGAACTGAGATAGCAGGTACTCCAATAATGTTTGCCGGGACAGTAAATATATCCTCAAGATACATAGCGAGTGGGTCATCTATCTTCTCCCCTATCTTAAATGCTGGAGTGGGAGTTGTGGGAGTGGCAATAGCATCAACCTCCTTAAATGCAACATCAAACTCACTTCGAATAGTAGAGCGGAGTGCAGAAGCTTTATTATAGTAGGCATCATAGTATCCACTAGACAACACATACGTTCCTAAAATAATGCGGCGCCGAACCTCTTCGCCGAATCCCACTCCTCGGGTTTTAAAATACTCATCAAGGAGATTTTCTCCTTCTTCATGTAGCCCAAACTTTACACCATCATATCGCGCAAGGTTTGAAGAAACTTCCGCCGGCATAACAATGTAGTAGGCAGCCAGTGCATAATCCGCATGTTCAAGATCTATCTCCTTTATCGTATGACCTTTTTCTTTAAGACTCTCAAGAGAAGAATTAAATTGTTCAAGCACATCATCGTCAATACCTTCTTGTTCGATAAGGTCTCGCGGAACACCAATTGTATATGCATCTTTCCTTTCATCTTTAAAGCTATCATCAGGGAGAGTTGTTGAGTCAAGCGGATCGTTGCCACTCATTGCATCAAAGAGTATCTGTGTATCTTTTACCGTCTTGGTAATGGGGCCAATCTGATCTAGTGAAGATCCCATGGCCATTAATCCGGAACGTGAGATAGCACCATATGTCGGCTTAAACCCGACAAGTCCACATAGGCTAGCTGGTTGTCTTATAGACCCCCCGGTATCTGACCCAAGTGCTGCAATCGCCATCCCTGCCGCAACTACTGCCGCAGAACCACCTGAAGACCCACCTGGTACCCGTGATTCATCGATAGGATTCTTTGTTGATCCAAACGCACTGTTTTCTGTAGAGCTGCCCATAGCAAACTCATCCATATTTGTTCGCCCCAAAAAAAGAACTTTTTTGTTTTTAAGTTTTTTGATCGCCGTTGCGTCATACGGTGCAGTGTATCCCTCAAGAATACGAGAGCCACCACTAGCAGTTTTTCCTTTGATCAAGATATTATCCTTAATTCCAAGTGGTATGCCCCATAGATCTCCCTTTTGTTCCCCAAGGTTATCTATCTGCTCATTAACATCTTCAAACACTTCAAGATATGCATTCAATGAATCATTCTTTTCATTAATATTTTTAGAGAGCGCAGCAACAACATCACTGGGGGTGAATTCTCCCTCGCTATACCCTTTCTGACATTTTGTGATGGTAAGAGTCTTTGTATCCATATCTATAAAATATTCTTTACCTCTATATACACCCCGTTCTCTTTTTCTTTTGTCTTTGGAGCTTCATTCATTATCTCTTGAGTATAGATACCAGATTCATGAGGATTCTCATCCTCACGCATCACATTATGCACATCCCCCACCTCGAGACCTGTGTTGTCATCAGAGACCTCTTGCACCTGTTGTACATACTCAAGAATCGACTCAATATCACCCTTGAGCTCTTGTGCTTCTTCTTTACTGATCTTGATTCGTGCAAGTTCAGAGAGTTTTTCTATATCTATACTATCTTTCATGTTTTTCATACTAACAGGAGCGAGGAGGAGAGAAAAGACACAATCCTTACTCTCCGAGTAATTCAAGAAATTCTTTCTCAGAGAGTGTCTGTATACCGAGCATCTCTGCTTTCTGCGCCTTGGAGCCGGGATCCGTCCCCACAACCACAAAATCTGTCTTAGCAGAGACAGAGCTGGAGACATCACCTCCCGAATTTCTGATTTTCTCCTTTGCTTCATCTCGTGAATATGTATCAAGAGATCCGGTAAGAACGAAGGTTTTTCCTGCGATTCCTTCCTTTTTTTCTACATCTGCCGATAGGTTCTCTATATACACCTCTTCCACAAGTCTATCGACAAGATCTTTATTTTCTGAATCTTGAAACCAGGAGTATACCGATCTAGCAACAATATCACCGACTCCCTCTACATCCTCAAGATCTTCAATGGATGCATGTTGTACTGCATCAAGAGACCCAAACGTTCGTGCAAGAAGAAGTGCCGTCTCTTCCCCCACATGAGGAACAGAGAGTGACGCAAGAAATCGATCAAGTGTGACATCCCGTGCATCATTAATTGCATCGATAAGATTCTCCGCAGATTTTTCCCCAAAACGCTCCAGGACCTCTAGGTCCCCTTTCTTAAGTCGAAAGATATCAGCAAATGTATGAATAAGCCCGGCATCAAGAAGCTGTTCAATAATCTGTTCCCCGAGTCCATCAATGTCAAATGCTTTACGCGAGACAAAGTATTCGAACTTTCGCTTCCGCTGCTCAAAAGAATCAGGGTCAACACAGCGGTAGTAGGCTTGACCTGGAACACGTTCAATAAAACCACCTCCTCCACATTCAGGAATGCGCTTTGGGAATACGAATGGCTTTGCATCTTTAGGTCTAAACTCAGTTAACACCTTTATCACTTTCGGAATCACATCCCCCGCCTTCTCAAGAATAATTGTATCTCCGATACGGACATCAAGACGATTTATCTCATCTTCATTGTGAAGTGTTGCGCGAGAGACAGTTGATCCTGCTACCGTAACTGACCGTAGCTCTGCAACCGGAGTGATAATACCAGTGCGCCCAACCTGAAGCACAATATCTTCCACAACAGTTGTCACTTGCTCTGCTGGAAATTTATACGCCACTCCAAATCGTGGTGACTTGGCAGTATATCCGAGCTTTTCCTGCAAGTCTCTATCATTGAGTTTAATGACAACACCATCAACTTCATAGTTGAGTTCAGTTCTCTCATCCTTCCATTTTTCATAGAATTCTTGAATTTCATCAATACCCTGAACCAACTCCCAATGCGGATTTACCTTAAACCCGAGTTTGCTGAGTAGTTCAAGTTCTTCTGCTTGAGATTCAAGTTCTCCCCCCTCATATTTTTCTATATCATATATAAAGCAATCAAGTCTCCGTTCAGCAGCTATGGATGGGTCAAGTTGCCGAATTGATCCTGCTGCTGCATTACGTGGATTTGCAAAGGTGGGCTGCTCTTCTTCTTCTCTCTCTGTATTAATTCTTTCAAACTCACTCTCAGAAAGCCAAGCTTCCCCAGCGACGATAATGTCGAGAGGTTCTTCTAGCTTTAAAGGAACACTGCGGATTGTTTTTACATTTTCAGTCACATCTTCTCCTACTTCTCCATTTCCTCGTGTTGCTCCTAAGATTAACTCGCCTTTTTTGTATGTAAGAATGATCTTGAGCCCATCAATCTTATGCTCACACACATACCCGCATTCTCCAGACAACTTCTTACCAGTCTTTTGTATAAATCGTTTGGTACGCTGATCCCACTCTCCTAACTCCTCGTAATTAAATATGTTGTCATATGACCACTGCGGAACTTCGTGACGGACCCGTTTAAATTCTTCAACAGGATCACCACCAACCCGTCGTGAAGGACTAAGTGGAGAATCAAATTCTTGAAATTCCTCTTCAAGAGATATAAGCTCTCGCATAAGAGAGTCATATGCCTCGTCAGATATCTCCGGTTGATCCTTGATGTGATAGAGGCGCTGATGATGCGATATCACTTTTCGTAATTCTTCTATCCGTTTTTCTACTTGTTTTTTGTCCACAATGTCTAATAATTCACACGCAAACCACGCTCCAACCTCCTCTCGCTCTCTTCATCGCACGTACTATATCCTCGAGATTCAATGGTAGTCCCCTCAGTATCTTTTTCAACCTGAACAAGGACACAAGTATCAGTAGTTGTATTCTCAATCTCAAACTCTGTTGTCGCACTACTTCCATCTGAAGATACAACTGATGGACTTGTGCTAGCCCCAAAA
Source organism: Minisyncoccota bacterium (assembly GCA_040904025.1). Taxonomy (GTDB): domain Bacteria; phylum Patescibacteriota; class Minisyncoccia; order Phycocordibacterales; family SW-6-46-9; genus JBBDUG01. The sequence continues at coordinate 1,756 of JBBDUG010000025.1, read as the reverse complement.
CACTCAATACTATTGTCAGGATTTGACTGTGATGAGGTTGCGAAAGATTCTTCCTTGTCCCAATAGAGCGCACACTCGATACCGCTTCCTGCTGTATAGAATGCACTAGTTGAATTACGTGAGAATGATGATAGTCGAATCTCTTTTGTTGTTATATTTAAAATAGCAATACCGAGCGAGAGTACAACCGAGGCAATGATTGCAGCGGTGAGCGCGGTAAAACCTTTGTTGTTTCTAAAATTATTCATGCCAGTTTAATAAATATTCACGTGCGGTATATGAATAATCATGATTATCCCGCGACCACCATACCGTTGCACGAACAATGATCTCCTGACTATTTATCTGATCAATCTCAACAGCTCGAGAGAAGGTGCTGGGCATCCACCCCCCTCCGGACTGATAACTATAGAGTTTATTCTCAGAATCGAAGGAGATGAAGTCCTCTTGGCAACTTTCGGCACAATCCTCAACAACATCTCGTACCGTATCAACACGAAATGGATCACCGTTAACCCGCATGTTCTGTGTCCACGTATTGTTATCAATAAAGTTGTCATCTCGTACATTTCGCATATACTCAATGGCTTCAATTGTGAGCATTTGAGCGGTAAGGGAATCTTGAGCGTAATGAGCATAGCGCAGTCCTGTTTGCGCAATAGTAAGAGGTGCAGATATACCTGTGACCAAAATACCAATTGCAATAAGTGTCTCGACGAGTGAGAACCCTTTAGAATCTGTGTTTTTGTGGAAGAATCTCATCATATTAATTAAGATCCAATTTACGCTGACTTATAGTGGTCTGAAGATTAAAATCAGAAACCACTCCATTCTCTGCCTCCACTTCGCCACCGATGACAATGACTGCACGAGGTTGAGATGTAGATCGATCATATACATGAAATGATGTGACGGTTATCTCGGGAGCGGTAATATCCACATATGACCCTCCGCCTATTCGTTTTTGGACACGACCACTATCACATCGATAACTTATCGCCGTGTCACTTGAGTTAGAAAATGAGAAGACAAAAGAGGAATTACAGTCGTTTCCTGATCCAGAAAAAACATAGTCATTCCCGGTACGAACATCTCGAGACATCTCGTCGATAGCGAAGTGGAGGTTATCGAACGAAAGCTGTAAGGCACGAGCACGTTTGTTTGCTGAGATGATAGTAAAGAGAGAGCCCATCGCAACTGTCATGACGATCATGAAAATCCCGAGGGAGACTAAAAGCTCGATGAGTGTATATCCTCTTTTATTGTCATTTTGTTTAGTCATATACAACAGAAATTTGACCGGTGGAATAAACTTCAACAGCCCGGGTCGAACTATCCGGAGACTCTATATTTATCCGCACTCCCGTCATTGATTGAAATACACCATTAACATAGAAATCAGGTTCGGGATCTGGACGGGTAAAGACAATATCAACCGCTCCATCAATAGTACTATATCCTCCACCCGACTGTATTTGCTGCAAACTCTCAATTCCAAAATTCGAATTAAAAGAATAGATATCAACATCAGTATCAAAGGAAGAAGAGTATCCACCCCCTGCCTGCGTATCAGCAAAGAGAATGAAGGTACCTGGAGAATCAGTATCAAGATGGAGTCCATACCCGGCAGAAAAGTCACTACCTTGCCCCCGAACACTGACACCAAACACCTGCGCTTCACGGACCGAAAGTGCTACCTCATGTGCCAAATTGGTTAATAAGATTGAATTATCAAAACCACGATAATTTGTAAGTA
>JBBDUG010000024.1:3166-6340 GCA_040904025.1 Minisyncoccota bacterium | reverse complement strand
AATATAAAGCACACCAATATTCCGGCATCATTCAATGTGCTCTTGAATAATCTGCGAGCACTTGCATTGGATGTCTCATTAATAAAGAAGGAGGAATCTAATTAATCATATATATGAGTGTAATCAAACGAACAAATCCACTCAAAGAGGTATACACAGCAGAATTTGATGCTGTGAAGCTCTCGCTTGTCTCACCCGAGAAGATAAAGGGGTGGTCATGGGGAGAGGTCACAAAGCCTGAGACGATAAACTATCGTACACAGCGGAGTGAAAAGAATGGTCTCTTTGATGAAAAGATATTTGGTCCCGAGCGGGACTACGAATGCTACTGCGGAAAATACCGGGGTATTCGATATAAAGGTATTGTCTGTGAGAAATGTGGAGTTGAAGTCACACGCTCTATCGTGCGTCGTGAACGCATGGGGCATATTGATCTGGCAACTCCCGTCTCACACATTTGGTTCCTCCGTGGCGTACCATCTCGAATGGCGCTCCTTCTAGGTGTAAAGCAGAGTGACCTCGAGAAGGTCATATACTTTGCTGGCTATATCATCACCGAGGTTGATGAGGCAGAGAAAAAGCAGATACTCACCGATCTAGAGAGTGAATACAAAGCAAAAAGAAAGGCGCTCAAAGAGGATAAAGATAAGGATAAGCTCAAGAAGCTCTTCCAGGATACAAAAAAGGAAATAGAAGGATTGGAGCGCGGTCAGATCCTTGAAGATACGGTATACAACAAATTTGCAATGAAATACGGCTCAATGTTTGATGCTGGTATTGGAGCAGAGGCAATTTATGAAATATTTAAGAATATCGATCTTGAGAAGCTTCTTGGGAAGCTTCAAGAGCGATATACAAAGACACGCTCTAAAGCAAAGCGCAAAAAGCTTCGCAAGCGTCTCGGAGTGACACAGGGGCTGATAAACTCAGGAGCACGTCCTGAGTGGACGTTCCTCAAGACTGTTCCGGTGCTTCCACCTGCATTGCGACCAATGGTTGCATTGGAGGGGGGCCGTCATGCGACATCAGATGTCAACGACCTCTATCGTCGTGTGATTAATAGGAATAATCGACTTAAGAAACTCATTGCAATTAATGCACCACACGTCATTCTTCGCAATGAGAAGCGTATTCTGCAGGAGGCGGTTGATGCACTTCTGGATAATTCAATTCGACGTGGAGGAAGTTCATATGCATCCTCTTCATCATATCGCCGACCACTCAAGTCTCTTGCAGATAATCTGAAAGGAAAGCAGGGTATTTTCCGACAGAACCTTCTCGGAAAGCGTGTTGACTATTCCGGACGTTCCGTCATTGTTATCGGACCTGATCTTGCAATTGATGAGTGTGGTCTACCCAAGCACATGGCATTAGAGCTCTTCCGACCCTTTGTGATTGCAAAGCTTCTGGAGAGTGAGCTTGCATACAATATTCGCGGTGCCAACAAAATGATTGATGATGGTGTCTCGGAGGTATGGGCAATTCTTGAAGATGTCATTAAAGACAAGCACGTACTTCTCAACCGTGCTCCGACATTGCACCGACTCGGAATTCAGGCATTCAAGCCGCGACTTGTCGAGGGGCTTGCAATTCAGGTTCACCCACTCATCTGTCCGGCATTCAATGCCGACTTCGATGGTGACCAGATGGCGGTTCACGTACCGCTCTCAAAGCAGGCGCAGGAAGAGGCACGCCTCTTCATGTCTGCCCGCACCAATATTCTCAAGCCGGGTAATGGTGAGATCATCACCAATGCAGCACAGGATATTATCCTCGGTTGCTTCTGGATGACAAAGATCGCATCAGAGAGCGAGAGAACTGACGGGGATGAGGTAAAGCACTTCCCATCTCCTAATCAGGCCATCACCTCATATGACTTTGGTGAGATTGATCTGCGTTCACGAATCAAGGTGCTTCCGACTGAGACTGCTAAATATGAACAGTTTGAAGGAGTACCATTTGAGACATCAGTTGGACGACTTCTCTTCAACTCGGTTCTTCCGAGTGATTTCCCGTTTGTAAATGAGGAGATTACAAAGAAGAAGATGCATTCCATTGTCCGTAATTTGATAGAGAAATATGGTCTTGATGATATTGCTCCGATATTGGACAAGGTAAAGAAATTTGGATTCAAATACTCCACATTCTCAGGTGCAACATGGGGTATCGATGATATTAAAGTACCAGAAGGGAAAAAGGCACTGGTTGAAAAGGCGCGAAAGGAGACTGAGCAGAATCACCAATACTACAATGAAGGACTGCTCTCAGAAGAAGAGCGAACTCGTCAGAACATTGTTATCTGGCAGAATACCAAGCAGGAGCTCGAGAAGCTTGTAGAAGAAGAACTCGATCCGCTTGGATCACTCTATGACATGATTACCTCTGGAGCACGAGGGTCAATTGGACAGGTGACCAACATGGCGGGAATGAAAGGACTCATTGCATCCTCAAAGGGAGATGCTATTGAGTTCCCAATTGTCACCTCTATTCAGGAGGGACACTCTCCAATTGAGTACTTCATCACCACTCACGGTTCTCGAAAGGGACTTACCGACACCGCACTCAACACTGCAAAAGCAGGATATCTTACAAGAAAGCTCTTTGATGTATCACAGGATGTTGTGGTGCAAGAGGAGGATTGTGGAACAAAAGAAGGTGTTGTTGTTCGTGAAGAGAATCTCTCCGGTATTATTCTTCCACTTATAAAGAACATACGTGGGCGATACCTTGCAGAGGATATAAAGACTGAGGATGGAGAGACACTCTTTAAGAAAGGGCACTTTATCAACGATGAAGATGCACGTGCAATAGAGGAGGCGGGTGTAAAAGAGGCAGTTGTCCGCTCTGTTATGACCTGCGATACATTACGCGGCGTCTGCAAGAAATGCTACGGCATGGATCTCTCGAATAATAATCCGATTGAGATTGGTGAAGCTATTGGAACCATTGCTGCACAGGCAATTGGAGAGCCAGGAACTCAGCTTACTATGCGTACTTTCCACGCAGGTGGTACCGCATCAGTCGGTGGAGACATTGTTATGGGTCTTCCGCGTGTTGAAGAAGTCTTTGAGCGACGTAATCCAAAGAATGCCGCACTCATCTCTCCTATCAGTGGAACTGTAGAGGAGATAGAAGAGAAAGGACGAGAGAAGATCATTAAGGTCCTTCCGGATC
>JBBDUG010000024.1:0-3066 GCA_040904025.1 Minisyncoccota bacterium | reverse complement strand
TGAAAGGTGGTACCATACAAACACAATGAGTGATGTCGATCGAATCAAAGAACGGCTCAACATCCTCGATGTTGTGAGCCAGTATGTGAAGCTTGAAAAGGCGGGCAAACACTACAAAGGACTCTCTCCTTTTAGCAGTGAAAATACCCCGTCCTTCTTTGTCTCACCTGATAAGGGGCTCTATCACTGCTTCTCCACTGGACAGGGTGGTGATGTCTTCACCTTCATTCAGGAGGTGGAGGGGTTGGATTTTGCCGGCTCCTTGAAATTCCTCGCCGATCAGGCGGGGATTAAACTGGAGGGATATGATCCCAAGAAAAAAGAAGAGAAGGATCAACTCTATGATGCCCTTGAGATTGCCACGGAGTTCTTCCGAGAGAGACTCGCGGAGAATGAAGAGGCTCAGAGGTATGTAGAGAGTCGGGGGATAGATGACAAGAGCTCTTTGGTGTTTCGCATTGGATATGCCCCTGACGAGTGGCATGCATTGGAGAAATACCTCAAAGAGCGGGGTGTGAAGGAGGCGGATGCGTATAAAGCAGGCCTTCTGAAGCGCTCAGACCGCGGATACTACGACTTGTTCCGTGACCGTATCATCTTCCCCATACGGGATGCTGCGGGGCGTGTGGTGGGCTTCTCAGGCCGTATCCTTCATCCGACGGAGAAGGCTCCGAAGTATGTAAATACGCCGGAGACACCACTCTTTCACAAGTCCCGCATTCTGTATGGATACTATCGTGCTCGACAGGCCATGCGGAAGAATGACTTCTGTATTCTTGTAGAGGGGCAGGTGGATCTTGTTCTCTCTCATCAGGCTGGATTCCCCACAACTGTGGCCGCATCCGGTACCGCACTTACGCAAGATCACTTAAAGCTCATATCCCGCTACACTGATAATCTGCTTTTGGTATTTGATAATGATAAGGCGGGATGGGCATCAATGCTTAAGTCATCTTTGCTTGCACTCCCGCTGGGAATGAATGTAAAGACAATCATTCTCCCAGAGGGGACTGATCCGGCTGATGTTATAACAGGGGATGATGCGGAGTGGAAGAGTTATGTACGCTCTGCAACGCATGTAATTGAGGCAACAACAGAGCGTATTATCTCAGCAGAGGGGGATCGGGAGCGGCAGTGGCGGGCAGTGGAGCGCACGGTGCTTCCTCTTATTAAAGCACTGCCTAATGCGATAGAGCGGGCACACTTCATCTCTCTTGTCTCCGAGAAGACCGGCATCCCCTCACACTCAATCGAAGAGCAGTTGGGGAAAAGGGTGGCTTCTCCACGAGAGGTGAAGGAGGTTAAAGAGAGAAAAGAGCAGAAAACCTCTCGCACACGCAAGCTTGTCGAGGAGATCGCCGGTGTTATCGCCTGGAAAGAAGATGACGCTGATTTTGATACAGCGAAGTATCAAGAGAAGCTTGATGAGTTGGGTCATCTTGCAGGGGTTGAACTTGATGAGAAGGATATTCGCAAAGCACTCTTTCAGGCGGCAACGGTATATAGTGCACATTCAAACATTGATGAGGCATTAGAGGGTCTCATATATGAACTTGAAGAAGTGCTTCTCCGTACAGAGCTCAAACAGCTCTCAGATGAGGCGAGGCGATGGGAAGGACAGGGCGATGACGAGAAGCACGAAGAAGCACTTCAAGAAATAGATAAGTTGAGTACTGAACTACAATCTCTTTTAGAGAAAAAGTAGTTTCAGTTACGGTGGAGTTGTCCACGCGGCACGCATTGAAAAAGTTGATTGGTGTCGTATAGTGTGGATGTCACCTCCGCGAGACGAGGTATCTTTTTATTTATACAATGGCAAAGAAAAAAACAAAAAAGAAAAACAAGAATAAATCTTCCCGGGATATGGGGGAGAGTCTTGAATTTAAAGGACCAACTCCTAAGCGCCGAAAGGAGAGCGAGGAGAAGGGACCCAAGCCAAAGAAGCGAAAGCGGAAAGGAGAGCCGGAAGTCCCCCTCACCGAAGAAGAGAAGCGGGAGTTGGACAAGATAAAGAGATTAACGGCAAAGGGGCAGGAGCGTGGGTTTGTGACCCATGAAGAGATACTTAAGACCTTTCCTGAGATCGAGACCGACATAGAGCTTCTTGAAGAGCTATACGACACATTCGAGAGTTTTGGTATTGAAGTACTTGAATCAAGTGGGCTTTTGGAGTTGGAAGAAGAGGAGAAAGGACTCCTTGATTTTGAGGAGACCTCACAATCACATGATTCTATTCAGATGTATCTCAAAGAGATCGGAAAGTATGAACTTATCGATGCAGATATGGAGAAGGAGCTTGCAAAGCGCATTCTCCTTGGAGATGAGGAGGCAAAGAATATATTGGCTCGTGCTAACTTGCGTCTCGTTGTCTCTATTGCAAAGCGCTATGCATCCCGATCATCTAATTTAACCCTTCTTGATTTAATTCAAGAAGGAAATCTTGGACTCTTCAAGGCAGTGGACAAGTTTGATCATACAAAGGGGTTCAAATTCTCTACATATGCAACCTGGTGGATTCGCCAGGCTATCACACGTGCACTGGCTGACCAGTCACGTACTATTCGTATTCCCGTGCATATGGTGGAGACGATTTCGAAGTATAAGAGGGTGGTGCGTCGTTTGGCGCAGGATCTCGGACGAGATCCATTGCCCGAAGAGGTGGCAATGGAGATGGATCTGGATATAAAGAAGGTGCATATGATAGAGAAGATAAAGCAGAATACTGTATCTCTTGAGGCGCCGGTGGGTGATGATGAGGGGAGCAGATCTACTCTCGCCGACTTTATCCCTGATGAACGGCTCGAGAATCCAGATGAAGAGGCATCTCACAGGATACTCTCAGAGCATCTTGAAGATACGCTCTCAGAGCTAACTCCAAAGGAGCGAAAGATTCTTGAGATGCGTAATGGGTTACATGATGGTACGAATCATACCTTAGAGGAGGTTGGAAAAGTCTTCGGTGTTACGCGTGAGCGTATTCGACAGATTGAAGCCAAGGCGCATGAGAAGATACGGCAGAGTCTGCGGGCGGAGCGGTTGAAGAATTATTAATACATTAGAGACCCT
>JBBDUG010000023.1:0-6687 GCA_040904025.1 Minisyncoccota bacterium | reverse complement strand
GAATGAATCCAGAGATGGGACGTCGTGCAGCTGATGAGACAAAGGAAGAATTGCAAGAGGCACTCAAAAATTCAGATATGGTCTTTATCGCCTGTGGTGAGGGGGGAGGCACCGGTACCGGTGCAGCTCCTATTGTCGCAAAGACGGCACGGGAAATTGGCGCCCTCACCGTCGGTGTTGTCACCAAACCATTCTTCTTTGAAGGATCTCAGAGAATGAAGCTTGCAGTGCAAGGTCTCGAGAACCTCTCAAAAGAGGTTGACGCTCTTATCGTTATCCCAAATGACCGAATACTCCAGAATGTAGAGAAAGAGACCTCTGCTACAGAGGCCTTCGGAATGGCCGATGAGGTACTTAAAGAGGCAGTAGAAGGTATCTCTGACCTTATAACCACCCCAGGTATCATTAACGTAGACTTTGCTGATATCCGCGCAATCATGGAGAATGCAGGATCTGCACTCATGGGCGTTGGAAAAGCAGATGGAGACAATCGAGCAATCGAGGCGGCAAAAGGAGCGATCAACTCCCCACTTCTCGATCTCTCAATCAATGGTGCAAAGGGAGTACTCTTTGCAATCGCTGGTAGCGATGATATGACCATGCATGAGATACAAGAAGCAGCAAAGGTTATCACCGAATCAATCGACCCCGACGCAAAAGTCATCTTCGGTGCGATTAAAGATGATCGACTCAAGAAGAATGAAGTGAAAGTCACCGTCATCGCATCCGGCTTTCCTGAGAATCAGGTCATCCGGGCAGCTGGAGGAGATTCAGGCTCACTCTTTCAATTCGGAAGGGATACAGGAACTGAAGATGAAGAAAAGGATGAAAGAGATGAAAAGGATGAAAAGCCAAAAAAGAAGAAAGATGGAGAGCCGACTCGCCACATGCGCAATGAAAGAAACTCAGATGATGAAGCGGGTGATGACGATGATGATTGGGGTGCAGTACCCGCATTCCTCCGTCGGAGTAAGTTGAAATAATATTTTAAAAAAGAGATAAAAACTGCTGGAATTATCCAGCAGTTTTTTGTTCTTGAAAACTTGATAGATTTCTCTGGTCGTATATTCTGGTGGTATGAATGATCTTATAATAATAGGTGGCGGTCCTGCCGGAGCAGCCGCAGGAGTATACGCCGCACGAAAACAAATAAAAACAGTACTTGTAACCGAAGAATTTGGAGGACAGAGCATTGTCTCCCCCGATATCCAAAACTGGATCGGAACTCCACATATATCCGGTGATGAACTTGCAAAAGCTCTCAAAAGTCACGTTGAAGAATATGCCGGAGACTGGGTTGATATTCGTGAAGGAGAGAGAGTGAAGTCGGTTGAGAAGGCGGGAGATGGATTTGAGGTAAAGACAGGAGAAAATACATATCAAGCAAAATCAGTGCTTGTCTCCTCTGGTGCACGCCGACGAAAGCTTGAGGTACCAGGAGCTGATAAGTTTGAGCATAAGGGGGTAACATACTGTGCATCCTGTGACGGGCCTCTCTTTGCTGATATGGATACTGTTGTTGTTGGAGGAGGAAATGCGGGATTTGAAACAGCTGCACAGCTCCTCTCATATGCAAAGTCAGTCACCCTCATCCATCGCAGCGATGAGTATAAAGCTGATCCGGTGACAGTGAAGAAGGTACTTGCGAATCCAAAGATGCGGGGAATCACCAATTCTGCACCAACAGAGATTGTTGGTGATGGAATGGTTACCGCGGTGAAGTATAAAGATAACGAGACTGGTGAAGTACACGAGATATCTGCATCCGGTGTCTTTGTTGAGATTGGAAGCATCCCTAATACCGACTTTGTAGGAGACATTGTAGATCTTGATGAGTATAAGCGCATAAAGATCGATCCATGGTCTCAGGAGACCTCAGAGAAGGGTATATGGGCAGCAGGAGACTGTTCAAACGTTCTCTATCATCAAAACAATATTGCAACCGGAGATGCAGTTAGAGCACTTGAAGATATCTATCTCTGGCTTAACGCTCGATAGTTACACCTCTTTTAAAATAGGTGTTGCTGTATTAAATAATTCATTCAATACTTTTTGGGAACCTGCCTCCCCTATTATCCGGAGTACAGGTTCTGTATTTGATAGTCTGATATGAATCCACTTATCTGACCACGAGAAGTGGAGACCATCTTGTGTATCAAGTGATGCATCACTAAACACTTCTTTGAGTGGTTTTGTGTATGCACCAAGAGTTACCCCGAGATCTATCCCTATTTTTTCTTTTCTCATTGTGTATGTATCAAAAGAGCGCGCGATCTCACTAAGCGGCTTCTGTGTTCTACGAAGGTAATTTATCACATACAGAATCCCCACAAGACTATCGCGTCCATAGTGGATTTGGGGATCGATAACTCCACCATTCCCCTCTCCTCCAAAGAACGCATCAACTTCCTGCATTTTTTCTATAACATTCCGTTCTCCGATTGGAGAGCGGAATACCTCTATATCATGCTGTCGAGCTACATCATTGATCATCATGCTTGTAGAGAGGTTCGTCACAACTGACCCCGTTCTCCCCTGAGAGACAAGTTCAGAGAGAACCAACGGAAGGGTTACCTCTTCAGAGAGAAGTGAGTTGTTCTGGTCGATAAGGGTAAGCCTATCAGCATCAGGGTCAACAACTACACACAGGTCATATGAATGCTCTTTTAACCGTTCTCGTGTCCATTCGAGATTTGTCGGAGTCGGCTCAGGTGTGTGTGGAAAGGGTTTTTGTGCTTCTGTGGCAATCTCTATCACATCACACCCCATCTGCCGGAGGAGATCGGGGACAATATATGAACCCGCTCCATTCACCGCATCAACTGCAACAACTAGTGAATCTCCTTCAATTACATATTCTTTTAGTCGATCAATATGCCAGTTGTATGCGCGTTCTTGTATATCAGTACTCTCCTCTTCTGATGTAGCATATCCCCCCGCATATTCTCGCACAAAAGAGAGAATCGTATTTAGAGTGGATTGATCTATAAAGAGACTATCGCCTCCGAGAAGTTTCAATCCATTGAACTCAATAGGATTATGACTCGCTGTAATATTAATACCCCCTGCTGCTGCACTCTCTAAAATAGCAATTTGAGTAGTGGGGAGAGGTGCAAGATCAATATCTAATACTTCTCTCCCTGCATTAGAGAGTGCAGAGATTACAGCAGACTTTAACTCTATACCACTCGGTCGTGAATCGCGCCCAACCACTATCGGTCCAGGGGGCATACGGTGTGCAAGAGCAGATGCAAATGCATATACAAGCTCGGGGGTGAGAACCTCCGGAGCATGTCCCCGTATACCGGATAATGCAACTTTTAAATTAGAAGGTATGTTCATCTTGGATTGTCTTTAATATCTTAAATTGCTCTTTAGTGTTTGCACCGAGTGCTTCTATAGGATCGATAGTGATCGAAGGAATCATACCTCTTTCCTGTGAAGCCATATGAGCAAGATCAGTGAGATAATACTCTCCCGATGCATTTGTGTTCTTTAAATTATGCAAAGCATCACTGAGCCATTCCCGATCTATACAGAAATATGAAGGATTAACTTCAGTATTACTACGGATATCTTCCGAAGCATCCCTATACTCACAGATCCCTGTTATCTCACCCTCCTCGCCCCGAATGATACGACCGTAGTTGTTAAAGCCCGCTTTCCAGCCGTTAAAATCACCGGGGTCAGTTGTGGCCATGGTAAGAGGAGCTTCGGAGCTTTTGTGGGTATCTATAAGTGTAGAGAGAGTTGAGGAGGAGACAAATGGCATATCTCCATAGAGCACGATTACATGAGAAGTTTCTTCTGAAAGAGCGGGTAGGGCAGACATAACTGCATGTCCTGTCCCCAACTGCTCTTTTTGGTGTACATAGCGATATGAACTCCCAAGAGCATCTTTCACCATCTCTTTCTTATACCCAACAACGATAATGGGCTCTCTGGGAAGAGAGAGCTGAGAGATCGTATCGAGAAGGTATGAGATCATGGGGCGCCCATTTAAATCTGAGAGCACCTTTGGAATATCACTTTTCATTCGAGTTCCCTTGCCTGCGGCAAGGATAATAATATCAATCATGATCGTATACTATCAGAAAGAAAGGTGTACTGAATCAAAAATCCCCCTCTTTTCTCTGTTTTTATACAAAAGAAAACGAGTATATAGAAAGTCAAGAGTGTGCATAAGAGGAGGATAGTATACTCCTATTTATATAGAATCAGGCATTATTTTATAAGATTATACACCTCTAATTCACACATTCTCCCCCATTTTATACACATCCAAGCTGTAAGTAAGGAGGTTTTAATTCTATAATATAGAATACGTAGAAGGAGTTAAGAGGTGAGGAAGTCCACATTCTTTAATTTCACAAGGGGTCTTACATCGTACTGTTCTGCTGATTCGTTCGGGGGACAGTTGCTGCGGACACCCACTCTGGTTATTCGGGCTCAAGCTCCCTTGCAATACTTTCTACACACCACGACCCGGCATTTGCTGGGTCGTTGGTTTTTTGTGCGCGCACAAGGACTTGAACCTTGGGCCTTCCGCGAGTCAAGCGGACGCTCTACCAACTGAGCTATGCGCGCAGTACGTTGAAGATTATATCGAAAGGATATAAAAAAGAAAGCCCTGGAATATATCAAAAGCTAAGACAGCGGGATATCTTTTTCATATCAAAGTACCTATCACAGCAAGCTGTTTTTAATAAATACCGTATGGGTACTGATGCTCTGTACAATTTGTGCAATATCCCGGATGATCTGGCGGCTGATGAATGTAAGAACGACATGCTCCGGATACGCAGTAAAATACAGCACTTTCGTGATCAAAATCATCAGCCCAGTCTCTATTCGGAAATCTACAGTTGCTTGAGTCACCAATCTCGCAAAATCGAATACTTATCTGATAAATCTTTTCGCCAGTATCGGGATCATCCCAATTCTCCCAGTCAAAAACACTGCCGGGCCAGGCGGCATTCGGCCAGGCTTCAGGCGCCAGATACTCTTCCAGTCCTGGCGGAATATCTCGAAAGACATCTGGCGGGTAGTTGCCGTTGTTGTCAGAGCTATACAACTGTAGCGCAACATTGATATTTGCAAGTTCCTGCTTTGCTTTTGAAAGATAAGCCGCTTCTCGCCCCTGCAGTACACTCAAAACTACCACCGAAGCAAGAATACCGATGATTGCAATCACAAACAGAAGCTCCATGAGTGTAAAGCCGTTGTTACAAAACAACCGATCTTTTCTCTGTCTGTGGTGTGGAGTCATTTTATTCATTGATTGAAGGCCTCACATTACCCTAAGACATCACAAGAACCCTCCGTGGTTAAATTATACCTTATACGCGGAACCTTTTCATAGGAGTGATATTTAGCGGAAGGGGTGGGATTCGAACCCACGTGGGACAAACGCCCCCAACGGTTTTCGAGACCGCGCCGTTTGACCGCTCCGGCACCCTTCCTCGAACACTGAAAAAATACTAACACCCTTTTGCCCTTCTCTCAAAATATGATATATTTCTGCTGTTCAGGCCCCGTCGTCTAGCCTGGTCCAGGACACTGGATTTTCATTCCAGCAACACGGGTTCAAATCCCGTCGGGGTCACAAATTAATCGTTACTCAAATTTTGGTGTATAAAAAAGACCCTATCACAACAGCTGTTGTGCAGAGTCTATTTATTGATTCTCTCTTGACATGACGATATAACAGAACTAAGGTCCAAAATGTTATAAAACAAAATAGTTACCCAACCTCTCCGTCCTAATTGCCGTGTCGCGATCCGCGTACCAAATACTTTTTTCCATCCGACCCAGTAACTTCTCCTCTTCCTTTAATAGATGCTTGTATTAATTGATCGCGTGTTTGCTGATTCTCAACGAAGGCACCCAAACGATCTGAAAGGTTGGCAAGTGTAGATTTCGGAGGTTTAGTGATAGTGTTCAGTACGTTTCGTAAAAATCTCAACATGGCTATGTTTTCCTTTAAGTGAACAGGGTTTCTAAATTCAGAATATCATATCTCTGAGAGCGAATAAACTGGACGAGTTGGACTATTAGATTATCAAAAGTTCGAAGTCCACCCCGTTGTGGGTCACAAATATTGAAAACCACCCTCTATCTGTATACAATACGGATAGATAGTCGCGGTACCACATACACGTCAATCCCTTCAACAGACAGGTGAGAGACAATGTCACGAAGAAAGAACACGGCACAAGAGAAGTTACGGAAGCAGTATCCACTCTACATCGAGATTGGCCTCACTCTGGCACTGGCTGTCTTGATTTTTACCTTCCGCATCGACATGACCTCGGATGACGATTTCGAGATCGTCATGCCAGAGCAGGAGCAGATCGAGATGGAGGAAATCCTCCAGACCGATCAAGTCGAAGTACCTCCGCCGCCGCCTAAGCCGCCGGTACCAATCGAGGTACCCAACGACGAAGTGCTCGAGGATGAGGCACTTAACCTCGATGCCTCACTCGATCTCGACGCACCAGTAGAAAGTGCGCCTCCGCCGCCTCCCCCAGAAGAAGAGGAGGAGGAAGAGGAAACAGAACCGGAGATCTTCGTAATCGTTGAGCAGATGCCTGAACTCCAGGGTGGACTTACCTCCATCCAGAGCAAGATCAAATATCCGGAAATTGCTCGAAAGGCAGGCGTCGAAGGCCGCGTTATCGTCCAGTT
>JBBDUG010000022.1:0-6736 GCA_040904025.1 Minisyncoccota bacterium | reverse complement strand
AATCAACCGATGGTGATGCACACATGGGTGGAAAAGACATCGATCAAAAAGTCATCAATTGGATCGCTGATGAATTTAAAAAGGATCAGGGTATCGATCTTAGAAAGGATCCATTAGCACTCCAGCGTCTCGATGAGGCAGCAGAAAAGGCGAAGATAGAGCTCTCAAGTGCTACCGAGACAGAGATTAATATTCCATTCATAACATCAGACGATGAAGGGCCAAAACACCTTGTTATGACCCTCACACGGGCAGCACTCGAGGAATTGGCACGTGAATATATCGATCGAGCAATCGATATTACCAAAAGAGCAGTAGAGGCATCTCCATTCGGTCTCTCTGATATCGATGAGATTGTTCTTGTCGGTGGACAAACACGAATGCCGGCAATACAAAAAGCAGTTCAAGAGCTTTTTGGAAGAGAGCCGAATAAGACCATTAACCCTGATGAGGTTGTTGCAATCGGTGCAGCTGTACAGGCAGGAATCTTTCAGGGTGATGTTAAGGACGTTCTTCTTCTTGATGTTATCCCACTCTCATTAGGAATTGAAACCATGGGTGGCGTTGCAACCAAGCTCATTGAAAAGAACACAACCATTCCAACTTCTCGTGCACAAACATTCTCAACAGCAGCTGATAATCAGACGCAAGTTGAGATTCATGTCGTACAGGGAGAACGTGCAATGGCATCAGATAATAAGTCTCTCGGAAAATTTATACTCGATGGTATCCCTCCTGCACCACGCGGTGTACCACAGGTTGAAGTCACCTTCGATATTGATGCAAACGGCATCTTAACGGTAAAGGCAAAGGATAAGTCAACAGGAAAGGAGCAATCTATCCGTATCGAGGCATCCTCTGGACTCTCAGAAGAAGATATTGAAAAGATGCAGGCGGATGCAGAAGCACATGCTGAGGAGGATAAGAAAAAGAAAGAACTCATTGATACTCGCAATGAGGCAGAGCAGCTAGTATATGCAGCAGAAAAAGCACTCTCAGAACATGGTGATAAGGTAGACGAAAGTACAAAAAAAGATATAGAAGAGAAGATGAATACACTGAAAGAAAAGAAGGATTCAGACAATGTCGAGGAAATAAAGTCTGCACAAGAAGCTCTCTCAACCTCTATGCAGAAGATAGGGGAAACTATGGCACAAAATGCGCAGACACAAGAGAAGCAAGAACAAAAGGAGGCTGACGGAGAAAAGAAAGAAGAGAAAGACGAAGAAGGGGAATAAAAAAAGCCCCCCTTTAGTTAGGGAGGGGCTCACTGACTTGTTCCTTTCGGATCTTCTTAATTTCCAATTTCCATTTCCCGCTCATTAAATCAAAATACGGTTCCTTTGGACACTGGAAGTGGAAATGTCTGAAGAGATTCTTCACCCTTCGGCGTGGTCCGTCCTGAATATCAAAATTTTCTTCTAGGAGATCGACCAATTCACCGTTTGTGATTTTTCGAGGGTGTTTGAAAATTTCAAAGAGTGCTTTGAGAATAGGCGGTTTCTGTTTCTTAACCCCCTTACACTCAATTGTCCACGTACCTCGATAAGAGCCTATATACAGGTGAGAGCGTGTACCCATAGCTAATCGTCAGGTGAAATTAAGAGAGCAGAGTGCCTTTCCACTTCTAGCCTATCGCTCCTCTTCATCTCGGTCAAATATTGAAAGTGGATAATGATGGGCGTATACTAATTTTCGCACTACACACATGGATAATAAAAACTACTACCAAATCCTCGGCGTTGAACCCAAGGCCTCAAAAGAGGAGATAAAGAAAGCATATCGCAAGCTTGCTCACAAATACCATCCTGATAAAAAGGGTGGGGATGAAGAGAAGTTTAAAGAAGTGAGTGAGGCATACAGTGTGCTTTCGAATGAAAAAAAGCGTGCAGAATATGATGCATATGGACGTGTCTTTTCGGGTGCCGGAGGTGGTGGAAGACAAGCTGGAGGTTTTGACTTCGGTGGAGGTGGATTCGGTGGAGGAGTTGAATTTGATCTCGGAGATCTCTTTGAGGGCTTTGGTGATATGTTCGGAGGACGACGTGGTAAGGCACGTCGCGGACGTGATATCTCAATTGATCTTGAAGTCTCATTTGAAGAATCAGTGTTCGGAACTGACCGTGATGTATTGGTGACAAAAAATGGGGTATGTGATACATGCGGTGGTAAGGGAACAGAAGACCCTCAGTCAATGAAGACGTGTTCGAAATGTGACGGAAAAGGGAAGATTCGTGATACAAAACAGACGTTCTTTGGAACATTTGTACAGACACATAGTTGTGATAAATGTCAGGGACGTGGAGAGATTCCAGAAAAGCCCTGTGATACCTGTGATGGAACGGGGGTTGTGCGCAAACAAGAAGAGATTCATGTTGAAATTCCTGCAGGAATTGAAAACGGAGAAATGATACGCCTTTCCGGTGCCGGAGAAGCAATACCAAATGGTGCAGCTGGAGATCTCTATGTACGCATTCATGTGAAGAACAATACTGAGTTTCAAAAAGAAGGAGCTGATTTAGTGACTGATCTTTCGGTAAAGGTATCTGACGCAATACTTGGAAGCACATATACCCTCAAGACACTTGAGGGTAATGAAGAAATTGAAGTGCCTGCCGGAACCGAAGATGGGGATATTATACGAATACCAAACAAAGGAGTTCCAACTCGAAGAGGGGGGCGCGGTGACATTTTAGTGACGGTAAAGATAACAATTCCAAAGAAACTTTCTCGCAAAGCGAAGAAGCTTCTTGGGGAGCTCCGAGAGGAAGGAATTTAAAGTTGCAGTTGCGCCATTAAATAAGATGGGGTAGTCTTAATAATAGGAAACACGGAGGCGTGTTGCAGTTCCTAATCAAAATCATCTACTCACCACAGGTACATGAGGTATCTATGCGAACCATCAAGCAAGCGCCGACGAGTACTAAGATTAAAGAAATCGCGGTCACCAATGTATCGGGGAAGGGGGCTGACTCTTCCACGAGGCCAAAGCGAAGGCCGCCAAATCATCGATACCCCTCTCAACGGCGCAAGTAGGTGAGTGAGATAGATCGCCCTTTGAGACCTCGTCGACACCGTCGACGAGGTCTCCCTTTTATATATTCACCTAATACGGTACTATTGAAAACAATGTCAGAGGAAAACAGAATGCAAAAAATAATCTCTCTTGCAAAACGACGTGGATTTATATACCAAGGTTCAGAAATATACGGTGGTCTCGCTGGAACATGGGACTACGGTCCGCTCGGAATAGCACTTAAACGCAATATCACCAACCTCTGGTGGAAGCGTTTTGTTGATGATCGATCAGATATGTATGGTGTCGATGCTGCAATCCTCATGAACTCCAAAGTATGGGAGGCGAGTGGTCATGTAGATGGATTTGCTGATCCACTTGTAGAGGATACAAAAACAAAAAAGAGGTACCGTGCTGACCATCTTTTGGAAGATGAGGGGATTGATGCAGCAGGAATGACCCCTGAGGAGATGAATGCGGCAATCGCGGAGAATGATATACAGAGCCCAGATGGAAACCCGCTCGGAGAGGTACAGCAGTTCAACATGATGTTTAAAACCAACATCGGAGCAGTAGAGGACTCTTCATCTGTATCATACCTTCGTCCAGAGACTGCCCAGGGAATGTTTGTAAACTTCAAGAATATAATTGATTCATTTCATCCGAAGCTTCCGTTCGGAATAGCACAGATCGGAAAGGCATTTCGTAATGAGATAACACCACGTGATTTTCTCTTCCGTACACGTGAATTTGAACAAATGGAAATAGAGTATTTCATCCATCCTGACGAATGGGAGAAACATTTTGACGAGTGGCAGAGAGAACTGCGCGAATGGAACGCATTCATCGGACTCGATGAAGAGCGTATTATAGAACGCGTCATACCTGAAGGGGAGGGAGCACACTATGCCCTAAAGACCATTGACTTCGAATTTAAATACTCCTTTGGACAAAAGGAACTCTTTGGACTCGCATACCGCACCGACTATGACCTCAAGAAGCACCATGATGGCAGTGGGGAATCACTCGAGTATTTCGATCAACAATCGGGAGATCGATTCATCCCGCATGTCATTGAACCATCTCTGGGAGTGGATCGTACTATTCTTGCACTCTTAGAGAGTGTATACAGCGAAGAAGAGGTGGATGGAGATACACGAACCGTTCTCAAATTTAAACCGCATGTTGCACCCGTGATGGTAGCAGTTCTTCCGCTCCTGCGGAAAGACGGACTCCCTGAAAAGGCACAAGAGGTCTTTGAAGGACTCAGAGATGTATTTGTCTGTCAGTATGATGAGACAGCATCCATTGGAAAACGCTATCGCCGCCAGGATGAGATCGGAACTCCATTCTGCATCACAATTGACCACGACACCCTTGAAGATGACACTGTCACTATTCGTGACCGTGACTCTATGGAGCAGGATCGTGTTCCAGTTAAAGAACTGGAATCATATATACAGGAGCGAATTAGTTAAATACTGATCGAAATGACTCCTCTGAGAGCCCTTTTGATACCACTGATATTTTAGGCGGCTGTGTAAGTATATCTTGGGCCGCTTTTTGTATATCTTCTCGAGTTACCTGCCTATATCGCTCTGCTATATCCTCAAAGGTATATACCTCCGGAGCAAAGAGTCTGTTGTATCCATACTGAGCAGCGGTTGATTTTGGAGAATCGCTCTTGAAGAGGAACGAAGCCAATACACGATTACGTGTTCTTTTAAATTCCTCTTCACTTACACCCCCTTCAACTATTCTCTGAGTCTCTTGAGTATAGAGTTTTAGGAATTTTTCTATGTTCTCGTCACTAATTCCTGCGTATACAGTGATGTATCCATATCGATGAGATGGATTATGATGAGAGGAAATATGATATGAGAGTCCATGCTTCTCACGGATACTCACAAAGAGGCGAGAGAGTTCATGACCTCCGAGAATATCTCCCATCATCTTTGTTGCATACATACGATCATCCTCAATCTCAGGTGCGTGGTATTGGAAATATATATGAGCATGTGAGACATCCTGCCAATTAGCGACCTCTATATTAAATTCCGCGTCATGTGGCACAGCCTCTGTATCCTTCTCCTCGTTTCCTGAAGGCATTGCAGAGAAGTATTCTTCCGCAAGTTTCTTCACCTCCTCTGGTGGAAGTGGGCCACAGAGTGAGAGGATGAAGCGGGAAGAGGTATACAACTGAGAATGAAAATCTCGTAGATCCTCTTGCTTGAGGATTGAGATGTCTTCAAGTGCTCCTGTTATGAGTCCGCCTACCCGAGAATCGGGATAGAGAAGCTCAACTGATCTATCATATGCAAACGATGAAGGATCTGTTGCATACATCTTTATCTCCTCACTAATGATCTTCTTCTGTTTGCCCACACTCTTGTTGTGTATAAGTGGGTGGATGGTTACCTCAGATACATGGTCAAATGCTCTCTCAGCGTCCTTTGCGAGCGTTACAGCGTAGAATGTAACGTAGTCGCGGTTCGTTCCACCATTCGATGCTCCGCCGACGTCGGTAATGACACGAGAAAGTGATTCTTCATCTGGATACTTCTTAGTCGCATCAAGTACTACATGCTCTAAAAAATGTGCAATACCAGGATGCTTTTGTTCATACATACTTCCGGCTTTGCCGATCGCATTAACAGCAAAGGATGCTGCCTGGGGGTAGTGATTGTATATAACTTCTAGTCCGTTTTTTAGTTTCCATTCATATCGTTGTTGCATACACACAGTGTACAGAATCTGTCCACAAAGACCATACACAAAAAGGAGTTCTGTATGATATTATTCAAAGCATGAGTAAAACACTGCTTTCAGGAATACAACCGACTGGACGTCCGCATATTGGAAACTACTTCGGAGCAATGAAGCAATTCGTGGATCTTGCGGAGAAATATGACTCGTACATCTTTATCGCCGAGTATCATGCTCTCACTACTATTCATGATAGGGAGCAGCTCCGAACAAACATTTTTGACCTTATCGCAGACTATTTAGCAATTGGACTCGATCCCGAGGAGATAACACTCTATCGACAATCAGCTGTACCTGAGGTGACAGAGCTGACGTGGATATTTAATACTCTCATCACTGTCCCGTTCTTAGAACGAGCGCATGCGTATAAGGATAAGGTGGCGAAGGGGATAGAGCCGACAATGGGACTCTTTAATTACCCTGTACTCATGGCAGCCGACATACTGCTTGTTGATGCTGATGTAGTTCCGGTAGGTGAGGACCAACGACAACATGTTGAAATTGCGCGTGAAATTGCGCGGAAGTTTAATCACCAATTTGGAGAAACATTCAAAGAGCCTCAGGAACTTATACAGGATACTGTTGCAGTTGTTCCCGGCATCGATGGACAAAAGATGTCTAAAAGCTACAACAATGATATTCCTCTTTTTGCCTCCGATGAAGAGCTTGAAAAAGCGGTTATGTCTATTGTGACAGACTCAGCTGCTGTTGAGGAAGAGAAAGATCCTGAGAAGGATAATGTGTTTGCACTTCACAAGCTCTTTACCTCCGAAGGAGAGTTAGAGAAAGTGCGAGAAGGATATGAAAAGGGGGGACTCAGCTATGGAGAGTCTAAAAAGATCCTTCTTGGAAATATGAAGGAGTTCATCACACCTCTGCGCGCGAGGCGGGAAGAGATTATTTCTGATCGTGATTATGTTCTCGGCGTACTGGAGGAGGGTGGAAAGAAAGCTC
>JBBDUG010000021.1:0-1151 GCA_040904025.1 Minisyncoccota bacterium | reverse complement strand
ACAGGCACTTTATGAAGCGTAGCCAGTGCATTGGGGGTATTATTGATCTGTAGCAGATGCTCAGAAGAAACCTGCAGCGAGAGCGAATGTAGCCCGTCACGGATTGCCGCAAGTAATTGCGATCGCTTGGTGGAAAAATCGTTCTTACAGGGCCTGCCTTCATGATCCCGCCAATAGCTCCAATGACTCCATAGATCCTCATTGCGAAATTCCTTTAGGTTCAGTGCCTGATATTCGGAGGGGTTTGATGGTTGTGGCCCCATTTTAATAGTGCGATAGATCAGGTGCAGAAGGGATAGATATTCGTAAGACTGAATCACTTCTCCCCATGCGATCTCTCTCGGTTTTCCATGCAAGCGGTTCAGAACTGCAAACAGGGTAAAAACAGAGAGAGGCCTTGCCTCTATGGCAATACGGTTACTCAATCCGTTCACGCAGATGGAAGAGTCGGGCAGATCGATCAGCAGATGTTGCACCGGATAGGAGCCGGCTGTCGAGAGTTTTTCATCAATTTCAGCGGTGATCTCAAGATAACTTTTTGAAAAATTAATCTGATGTTCCAAGTAACTGCGTAGCCGGATGAACGGAATATCGATCAGGTCGATGGTTGCCTTACTTGCGTCTGCATAATGATTCGAATATGGCGAATTGAGCAATCTCTTCTCAGAAGTCGGGAAAAAGAAATCCGGGATTGATTCAAACGGCTCAGAGACCAACACATGAATAAGACGGTCATGCAGCCTGCCAAAAAGCTGCATAGCCGCCATCAGGTGGGCACTCATCGTTTTTCGTCCGCCGGAAAGCAGCCCAAAAACACGCCTTTCGGGATTTGCACACGCCTGTTTTACCGCATGTTGAATGGCAGTGGCCATTCGCTCGTCATCCTCACTATTGCGGATATCTGAAAGAGGCTTCCCATCGGGGCCGGTTACACCAACCAAGTTATCTCCGGTTTGCACGTCGATATCGTGCGGAGAAATCTTCAGTTCTTCACAAAGCTGATAGAAACCGCCCTTCTCTTTTGTTCCATAAGAAAAAAGTGCCTCATTGATCACATCAGCACCATGAGAGGTGGTGATGATCTTAATCTCCTTTACCGGCCAATCGTCCTGCTTGTGGAGCATGTAGAGCGTCTCAGTCAGCACCGCGGG
>JBBDUG010000020.1:0-1161 GCA_040904025.1 Minisyncoccota bacterium | reverse complement strand
ATATTTCTCCCGATATACTTGTGATAACAAATATCGATCTCGACCATGTTGACTATTATGATGATATCGAAGATGTCCAAAGCGCCTTCAGAGAACTTGCAGAGAGCGTTCCATCGGATGGCTATGTTATCTGTGATACCGATGATCCTCGGGTAATTCCTATTTTGAAGAATGTGACTGCACAGATCATAGATTATGATGATATTGAGGATTCTATCTCCCTTCCTATCCCCGGGAAACATAATGTATGGAATGCACGTGCTGCAGTTAGCGCAGCGCAACTCCTCGAGATCAATCGCGCAAAGGCCGTTGAAAGTCTGGGGGACTTTCGTGGTACATGGAGGCGTGCAGAAAAAATATGCTCCCGCAACGGATACACTGTGTTTGATGATTACGCACATCATCCCACTGAAATACAAACATCTCTTCGTGGATTTCGTGAGATGTATCCCGATACATATATTTGTGTTGTATTCCAACCCCACCTGTATAGTAGAACTAAAGAGTTCCTCGATGACTTCGCTGTCTCATTCGAAGATGTTGATGAGGTGGTGATACTTCCAATATATGCTGCACGAGAGATGGAGGATCCAAGTATCAGCTCACAGGACCTCAAAGAGATGATTGCGCATAAGGGTGGAGCGGTGCAATACATAGAACACTTTGATGAAGTTGTCTCATATATTGAAGAGCATCTTCCGGATGACTCACTTGTTATTACCATGGGGGCGGGAGATGTGTATAAAATTGGGCATGAGTTATGTTAATCTGGGGGAGAATATAGTTATATGCCCATACCATCTACCAATCGCGGTTTTACACTTATAGAACTCCTTGTTGTTGTCGCCATTATCGCAATCCTTGCGAGTGTGGTTGTTATCTCTTTGGATCAGGCAAAGGTAAGGGCACAGGATTCTCAGCGTGTTTCAGAGCTCAAGGAGCTCCAACGAGCACTTGAGACATATTACTCCTTTAATGCATCATATCCTCAGTGTACTGCAGCAGATGGATGGTGTGAGACAGATAGCGGGGAATTTCAAAGTGCCCTCCAGCCACTTGTTGATGCGAATCTTATACAAGAGATCGTTTCAGACCCACTTAACAGAGATGGATTTATATACGAATACTACACACAAGATGGATCATCTGATGCAACATGCG
>JBBDUG010000019.1:0-1189 GCA_040904025.1 Minisyncoccota bacterium | reverse complement strand
TGACGGCAATGGGGCATCAAGGAGACACACTTGGAGAGAAATTAAAGTCTGTTGAGAAAAGCGACTTTACTTCCATCGATCAGGCCTGGGAGGCACATAAGGTGCGGAATGCAATTGCACATGAAGGTGTAGATATGGATATTTCACATAGGAAAGTGCGTCGCACTATAGAGTTGTATAAAACAGTCTTTGAGGAGTTCCACTATATTTAAATACTCCTTGCACTGCCTAATATTGTGCGTATAATACAGAACGCCTTGGAAGAGGTGTTTTTCTTTCACGGTGAGGAGAACTTTGAAAATTTATAGAAGAAAACGAATTACTCGTTTATTCCAATCAATTCCAAATTCGAAACAAGAGCCTTTTCTCTTGTTTCGTCCAGCACGATGAGATTTATCTCATCTTAATTCAGAGTTTGATCCTAGCTCAGGATGAATGCTGGCGGCGTGGATAAGGCATGCAAGTCGAACGGTCCTTCGGGACAGTGGCAAACGGGGTAGTAACAGGTAGATTACGTACCCTTGGGATGGGAATAGCCCTGGGAAACCAGGATTAATGCCCAATATGCTGCACCATTATTATGGTGTTGTGAAAGCTCAGGCGCCCAAGGAGCGGTCTGCTCGGTATCAGCTTGTTGGTGAGGTAATGGCTCACCAAGGCAACGACGCCTAGGGGGAGTGAGAGCTTGACCCCCACCATTCGCACTGAGACACTGGCGAAACTCCTACGGGAGGCTGCAGTCGAGAATCTTCCGCAATGGGCGCAAGCCTGACGGAGCGACGCCGCGTGGTGGATGACGCGCTTCGGCGTGTAAACACCTTTTATGAGGGAGGAAGTTTATTGACGTTACCTCATGAATAAGGGGTTCCTAACTCTGTGCCAGCAGGAGCGGTAATACAGAGACCCCAAGCATTATCCGGAATTATTGGGCGTAAAGGGTGCGTAGGCGGTTGTATTAGTCGTATGTCAAAGCCCCGGGCTTAACCCGGGTCCCGCATACGAAACGGTACAACTAGAGTATGAGAGAGGCCGACGGAACTCACGGTGTAGGGGTGAAATCCGTTGATATCGTGAGGAACACCGAAGGCGAAGGCAGTCGGCTAGCTCATTACTGACGCTGAGGCACGAAACCCTGGGTAGCGAAGCGGATTAGATACCCGCGTAGTCCAGGGCGTAAACGTTGATCACT
>JBBDUG010000018.1:0-7338 GCA_040904025.1 Minisyncoccota bacterium | reverse complement strand
AAATAGTTCGATTTATCCGCTCTGCTCCTTGGGAGCCGCCGAGGATAAAGAGAACGGGAAGCTTTTCTCCGAGATCGAGATATTCATATGCCCCTTCAGAGACAGGGTGAAGAAGTTCTTGTCGTATAGGATTACCGGTATGTGCCACACTACTTGCTTTCAGATACTTTCCCGCCTGTGGATATGAGAGTGCTACTTTTTGTGCAAAGCGAGCGGTGAGGCGTGTGACACGACCAGGTCTACTATCTGATTCATGGATGATGATGGGAATGCGGAGAATATGTGCAGCAACTACTGTGGGAAAGCTGGCATATCCCCCCTTTGAAAAAACGACATCCGGATAGATCGTATAGAGCTTAAAGAGCGCCTGAAGTATTCCAAAGAATGTCTTTGGAAGATCTATTATATTCCTAATGGAGAAATATCGGCGCCACTTCCCTGCCGCGATGTAATGATAGGCAACGTTGTGTTCAAAAAGAATCTTCTTGTTATACGCTGTGGGAGAAAAGAAATAGAGATCAGGCTCAAGAAGTTTTTCTTGAGCTGAGATATCTTCAATTGCCTGGATGATGGCAATGATTGGATAGAAATGTCCTCCTGTGCCTCCGCCGGTAAAAACGATTCTCATATTTCTATATTAGCATTTATTATCTCGCATATTTGGAAACGTTGAGGATAATTCCAACACTGGCAAGTGCGACAAGGAGTGCTGTACCACCTTGTGAGACAAAGATCAGCGGCATACCAGTGAGTGGAAACACAGAAAGCATTGACGCTATATTTATAAACGACTGGACAACAATAAGGAGTATGAGGCCGGAAACCAACAGACGTGAAAATGTATTTGGGGCTTTTGAGGCAATTTTAAGCCCCCGAAGTGCAAAGGCAAGAAAAAGCCCGATTAGTATTATTGAACCAATAAATCCCCACTCCTCTGCAAAGACAGCGAATATAGAATCTCCTATTGGCTCTGGAAGGTAGTTGAATTTCTGAATACTCTGTCCTAACCCCCGTCCATTCCACTGCCCTGAGCCAATAGCAATGAGTGACTGTTGGATCTGATATCCCGCTCCGAATGGATCGCTAGTGGGATCGAGGAATGTAAGGAGACGTGTCTTTATATACGGGCGCATTAATGCCAATACACCCATTCCAGCAATTCCTGCTCCGGTGAGAGCACCAAGATGAAGCCAGCGACCACCTGCAATGATAAACATTCCAAGTCCTGTTATCAAAATCACAAGGAATGTGCCCGTGTCAGGCTGGAGAAGCAACAAAGCACCAGTGATAATCAGAAGAATAATAAGCGGGAGAAGTCCATGGAGAAAACTTTGCACCTTGCTCCCTACCCCAGAAAGCCACGTGGCAAAATAAATAACAAAACCAATTTTGAGGATTTCAGCGGGCTGAATTGAAAAAGGACCAAGCGCAAGCCAGCGCGTAGCTCCACCGTGTGAGAAGCCAACACCGGGAATAAATACAAGAGCAGTGAAAGCAAGGGAGAAGAGGAAAATATAAAATGCATATTTTCTCCAAAATTTGTAATTAATCTTGCTTGCACCAAAGAGTGCAAGTGCACCCAATACCACTCCGAAGAAGATCTGATTAAACACAACACGAGAAAATTGAACCCCCTCTCGTGCATAGAGCCCTAATGAGGCAGAGATAAAGATAAAGAAACCGACTGCCACAAGGGCGACTGTGAGCCATAGAAATATAGTGTCAACACGCTTCATCAGAAGAATTGTAGCACAAAAAGCTTATGCTTCTTGTATTAGGACATCTTGTAGAGGTGGAAATATATTGAATTAACCCAAGAGCGCAAGGATAACCCCCATGAATGCAAATATAAGAGAGATAATCCAATACCGCATTGTCACTTTGTAATTCGGCCAACCTAATGCCTCAAAATGATGGTGGAGCGGTGCTATTTGAAATACCTTCTTGTCTCGGAATTTTTTAGATGTCATCTGGATAACATTTGAAGCGACTGTTGCAACGAGTGGGAACGCGATGATTAAAAGAAGAAGAACTTCTTGTGTAAGAAAAGCGACAACTGAAAGTGTGACGGTAAGTGCCATTGAACCCGTCTCTGACATATAGAAGCGTGCGGGAGGTATATTAAACCAAAGGAACGCAAGAAGGGCCCCTACCAGAACAAAACAAAACGCAGCGAGATTGATCTGATTGTTGGCAAAGGCGATAACACCGTAGGCAGCAAACATTGAAGAGAACACTCCTCCTGCGAGTCCATCAATTCCATCGATAACACCCCCTGAATATAAACCGAGCGTGACAATCAAAAAGAATGGTATGAAAAGAATACCAATATTTATATCCCCATTAAATGGAATATGAATCTCTGAGACACCGAGTTTTGAATAAAACCACCATCCGGAGGCAAGAGAAATAAGTGTAACAACCAGAAGTCGTTTCTTTAGTGACATTCCCCCACCGACGTAATCTTTACGCTCGGTAACTTCAAAGTAGTCGTCGAGAAAGCCAAATCCCGCACCCATCATAAGTGCAAAAAGTGGCACCCATGTTTGTCCACGAGAGAGGAAGTTGAGCTTTTGTGCGACATCTGTATCGATAACAAGAGAGAGGGCCCATAAAAGAAGTATTGTAACAAGTGCGCTTCCCCATATAATGATTCCTCCCATTTTAGGAGTCCCCACCTCTTTTTCTTTATGTAAACTCTGAAACACTACAGCTTCTTTACCGTCCATTGTCTTAGTGCGCACCTTTTTCTTCCACATCTTATTCCGGTAGAGAAAATCAGTGAGAAAAGGCGTGATTCCAATTCCTATAAAAAAGGCTAGTGCAGCTGGTGTTATCACCTTTAATGTATTGATTACTGGCCCTGTCGGTAGAATATCCATCTTTATTTCTTTATATGTTGTATTGTAGCACGATAGAGCTTTTCTATGTCCCAAAACCGCCCCTGAGGGGTTGATCCTAATACTCCGAGTATAACAGGGTGATTAGGAGCAACATCAACTGCAACAACTAGATTACCTCCTGCAAGATCGGTATATCCTGTTTTTGAGGCGATAACAAATGGGATGTCATTTATTATCTTATTCGTATTCTCTCCCTGATGCATCTTGATGTCTGAATTAAAATTCAATGCATCTTTTGCAGTGGCTTCCAGTAATGATGGGTTGGTTCTGAGTATATAATCAAAAAGATGTACGATATCTCGTACTGACCCATATCCCCCGCTGTTTGAAAGGTCATGCGCATCAAGTCCCGATGGATTATTAAAATACATATTTTGTAGTCCGAGTTCTTGTGCTCGCTGATTCATTCGCTCTACAAAACTCATATCTTGGAGCCCCCCAACGGCACCGGCAATGGCTCGAGCACCGTCATTTGATGAGACAAGAAGAGTAAAGTCGATTAGATCAGAGATGCGCCATCGCTCCCCCACCTCGAGCCCACTATCACCCTCTGGTATCAGATCATCCCCCGTTATGCGCACAGAACCCTCTTTAAGGTTTTCTGTTGCCACAAGAGCGGTCATAATCTTGGAGAGTGATGCAAGTGGGCGTTGTTCTTCAATATTACGCCCATAGAGCATCTGACGGTTCTTTACGTCCCATACATAGACCGAGTCTGCTTCAAGATCGAGGTCATTAAATGCCTCAAATGATTGCACTTCCTGTACTTCTTGAGGTTGCTGTTGTGCTGTTGTTGCACGAGAGGTTATAACACCAAGTGCAATAAGACAGATAAGAAGGAGAATACTTAGATATACTTTTTGTGTATTGATTGTGTTCTCGTGCTGTGTATTCATGTTGGGGGTCATAGTATCCGATATATCTAATGCCCGTCAAGCATCTGTTTGCTCCTGATACTCTCGCACTTCTTCAAGTTCCCCCTTCATCTCTTTATAGTGTGGGAGATCGGTTGGTGATGAAATACCAAGATGTCGGAGTGTATCGGTGGTTACTCCATAGCACGTACCTCTCTTTCCTTCATCTGTTGGTACTTTTTCTATAAGTCCACGCGCAAGAAGTTGCCGAAGTGTTGTTGCTGAGTTGACACCTCGAAGGTAGTCAATATCTGCCTTTGTTGTTGGTGCTTCATAAAGAATAATCGTGAGAGTCTCTAAAGCTGCTTTTCCAAGACTCTGGGAGAATTGTTGTTCTCGGTATCTCTCAAGGAGATCTGCTGAGGCAGGATGTGTTCCCAGCTGTACACGTTCATTTTGTCTAAGGAGTGTGAGTCCGCGCCCCTCTAACTTTCTTTGAAGTTCTGTGAGCACGGTATCTAATTCTTCTTTTGATATATCAAGAAGCTCAGCGAGATCTTTCTCGTGGAACTCTTCTCCGGAGTAGAAAAGCAGTGCTTCGATACGGGCATCTATTGAAATGTTGTTAGTGGTGTCCATGGATTTATGTCTGTGACTTTATATTTATCTCATCAAAATGATTTCCCTGTTGTGCATTGAGGACTCCCTGTTTGATAAGTTCAAGGAGGGCAAGAAAGTTAACGATAACACTACCCCTCTCTCCCCTATCCACAACAGAGTTAAAGGATGTATTCAATCCTTTTTGTGCACGTTTCTCTAGACTGTCAATAACTTCTCTGAGACTCACTAGTTTTCGTATTTTTGCCTGAGGCTTCTTTTCAAATCGCGGAAGATTCGCTCGAACATCTGCAAGTGTAGAAGAGATGCCATTCATACTGAGATCTCCGGGGCGAAATCGTATCTCTTCTTGTCCCTGCGGTCGCGAACGCATGATTGGATTCTTTCCATAGAGTTTTTCTATGATCCGAGCATGCTTGCGAATAATCTCATATTTCTTAAGACGCTCTTTCAGCTCATCAATCGAAAGTTCCTCCTCGTATGAGAGATCCATGTCCGGAAGAAGAGATTTAGATTTAATGAGAATGAGTGTAGCAGCAATTGAGATGAACTCAGAGAGGTTATCCAGAGGACGTGTCTCAAGGCTGTTGAAATATGCAATGTAGTTTTCTGTCACCTCTGCAAGAGATATGTCGTTTATCAGAAGCTTCCGCTTCTCGATAAGGGTAACGAGTGCATCCAGTGGACCTTCATATTCCTCTGTTTTTACAACAAATGAGGACATTATGGATAGTATATCGCACTTACTCTTTCTCTATTTTAATACCAAGCTCATTAAGCTGCTCTTCTGAGAGTTCGGTCGGTGCATCCATAACAGACGTTTTTCCTCGTCGTGTCTGTGGGAATGCCTGTACTTCTCGGAGGGATTCCTCTCCCGTGAGGTTCATAATATTACGCTCGACGCCGAGTGCGATACCACCGTGTGGTGGTGTGCCATAGTCAAATGACTCCAACATATGTCCCACACTCTCCTCCATTTCCTCTTCGCTGTATCCCATTATCTTGTACGTTGCCTCAAGCCACTCCCTCTTATGAGAGCGAACAGATCCGCCCCCGGACTCAAATCCGTTGCAGACGAGGTCATACTGTGCGGCGATTATATTCTCTATATTCTCTCCAGCTAAGAGATCATCAAGTGAGTCAGGCATGGGTGCTGAGAAGGGGTTGTGGGAGAATGTCCACTCCCCTTTCTCCATACCAGTTGATTCCTCGTCACTCACACGTTCAAACATAGGAAAATCAACAACCCATGCGTATGCAAGTACATTTCCAGCTTCTTTCTCTGCTTCTGTACGAAGATCAAACTTATCCGCACCATGCTTCTCCATCGCATCTGCATATGAGATTCGAGGAAACGGCTTCTCCTTTATCGTATACCCCATTTTCTCTACTACAGCTGTAATCATCTCTTCCACAAGATTAAGAACATCTTCCCGCTCAACAAATGATATTTCAAGGTCAAGTTGAGTGTGCTCAAATCCACGATCAGCACGAAGGTCTTCGTCTCGTACTGCACGTGATATCTGGAAGTATCGTTCAAATCCGGCAGTCATGAGAAGCTGCTTGTACTGCTGCGGTGATTGCGGAAGCGCATAGAACTTGCCGGGATACATGCGAGATGGGACAACAAAGTCACGAGAGCCCTCTGGAGTAGTTTTTGTCAGAAGTGGTGTTTCGATTTCTGTAAAATTATTTCCGAAGAGGAATTCTCTACATTTCTGGACAAATTCTGAGCGGGTACGCAGATTATGCTGCATACGCTGGTTTCTGAGATCAAGATAGCGGTATTTAAGCCGTACATTCTCATCTACCCCCTTATTGTCTTCGCGAATTTCATATGGAGGTGTCTTTGACTCATTGAGAACATTAAGGGAGAGAACCTCTATTTCAATATCTCCGTTCTCTTCATCTTCATTCACCATTTTTTCTGGACGTTTGTTTACCTTTCCTTCGACTTGTATAACCCACTCACTCCGTATATCCTGCGCTGCCTCTTGGGCATCTTCGTGATTAGGGAGTATAACCATCTGTACACTTCCTCCTCGATCAGCAAGATCGACGAACATAAGTTTTCCGTGATCACGACGATTTGCCACCCATCCTTTGAGAGTGATGGTCTCGTCGATATGATTGTGTAGTTTGTCTGTTGTTATCCGTGTCATTTTTGTTTTTTTATATTATATATACAAAAAGCCCTTGTATATACTTCTTTTTCAAGAAGTATATACAAGGGCGCTTTGTTTGGCGCGGTGCCACCTTGCTTTAGGACTACCTCAGTCCCCTCCTTATAGCTGTTACGGGCGTACCCGAGAGGGTCTAGTTGAGTTATATACTCGTTCTTCCTCCAGCTCCGCGGTGTCTGCCGCTTCAATGCCTTTCTTTTAGTGTACCTTCTTTGTGCTTTTGTGCAATATCTTATACAAGGATCTATCACCCCTCCATCCGCATCTGCCACATCTCAGATATGAGAATGGCAACAGAAACCACAATTATATAGCCCAGGATAAGGTTGGTGAGTGCATATTCAGGGATATAATTTACAACAAAAGCAACGTACCACGAAGAGAGCGCAACTGCTCCTGCCACCATCATCAGCTGCCGCATACTTCCAAGAGGAGAAGATTCTTCTTCCTCAAAGGAGAGCATGTCCAGAAATGGTGCACAGAGCACCATAAGGACTGACCCGGAGAGGAACACAATTACAAGCGCCGCCATCTGAATGATAAAGGTGGAAGAGTCTGCCAATATCTCAGGCTGTGCAATATAGCGGGCAAATTCACTTGCAAGAACAAGTCCCAGACCAAACCACACCATCTCCGCAATACCTCTCAGCGCTGATGCTTCTGTCTCACTTATATCCAGATCCTCAAGGAACTTGCGGAAGAGGAAGACAGCTGCACTTGCACCCCCCATTCCGATAATAAAGCCAAAGGCCTTCATTGCATCCAAAAGAGGTTCAACTG
>JBBDUG010000017.1:0-7384 GCA_040904025.1 Minisyncoccota bacterium | reverse complement strand
CAACATGAATCCCCTCAAAGAGCGCTGCTGCGGCAAGAAGACCGAGCGCTGCAATTAAAAGACGTGCAATGATTTTCATAACGAATATATATTAGTTAAGTAATTTCTCCCGCACAGGAGCAAGTCCGTGCGCAAACACCACTAGTCTCTCTATTATAACATCAAGCTGTTTTGTTAGTTTGCCCTCGGAGTCTATAAGCTCCCCGTTCTCATCTATAATATCACCAATATTCCCAAAATAGAGATGATCCTTGAGAACAACCATGCCCATCTCAATTAAGATGGGTTTGAGATGCTCGAGAACACGCCCCCCAGAGATACGTCCCGATGATACACCAGCAAGCGCAACTGGCTTATAAAAGTACTCCTTATACGCACTGTCCAAAAACAACTTCAACTCCCCCGGGTATCCATGATTATATTCAGGGGTGATGATAAAGAAGGCGTCTGCCTTATCAGCCTTCTCTTTCCACTCTTTTGTCTCTTCATGGTCTTCCCATGAAGGTTTAGTCTTATCAATTGGAAAATCTCGAATATCGATAAGCTCAGTCTCGACACCATCAGTATTTTCAAGGGCATCAAGTACAAAAGGAACAACATGCTCGGATTTTCTTCCGTCACGTGCCGTACCAAGTATAACTGGAATGTATAGCGTAGACATATTCATATATTACATAAAATGATAAAAAGAAAAGAATCTTATTTGTTACTCTTTTGAGAATCGCTGAGCCTCTTCTGCAAGCACATATTCTGCATCTGGAGTATCACGATTCTCGGCGAGCTCTACAAGTGCCATGTCTTCATGCATTTCAACAGCTTCCTCGATCATTTCCCGTGCTTTCGTTGCCTTTGGCACATTATCTCCACGCGCAAGAATGTCGAGTATTTCATCGAGGTCATCAGAGAGAGTTATATTAAGTCTTTTCTTTGTTGTGGCCATATGAAAAGTATATCACTTTGGCAAGGCGCTTTAATTCCCCTACTCCACAACCCCTACAAGTTGCCACCCATCTTCAAGGAATGGTTTCGCTTTTTTGTATTTAAGTACCTTTTTCTCGTCCCCTCTTCGTATTTCCACCCTATCATTACGCCCTATCTTCTCTCCATCTGATGTAGTGGGCTTGTCTGTTGTCGCCGGCTGTGGAGTGCTCTCTCCCTGAGGTTTCTGGGAGACATCCTGTGCCTGATCCTGCACCATCTTCAATCGTCTCTTTTCCTGTTGAAATGCACCTTCTCCAATACCACTAATGAGAGTAGCAACAGTCTCATCGACTTGTGCCTGCATTTCTCGAAACACCACAAGTCCTTCTTTTTTGTATTCAACAAGTGGATCCTTCTGTCCGTATGCGCGCAAGTTCACAGAGGAGCGTAGGTACTCCATGGTCTC
Source organism: Minisyncoccota bacterium (assembly GCA_040904025.1). Classification (GTDB taxonomy): domain Bacteria; phylum Patescibacteriota; class Minisyncoccia; order Phycocordibacterales; family SW-6-46-9; genus JBBDUG01. The sequence goes on along the minus strand of JBBDUG010000017.1, from coordinate 5,997 downwards.
GAGATGCTCTACCCAGAGCATATCAATAGTTTGGAGTATGAGACGGCGGGTAATGGAGATGAATTCTTCATCTCCAAGTGCCTCACGCTTCTCCTCTATTATCCCCTCCAACTTCTCATCACCAAGGGCAATACGCTCGAGCTCCTCCAGAATGCGCGCTTCAGATCCAGTGAGGATCTCATGACGCCGCGTGTATATAGACTCCCGCTGCTGATTGAGAACATCATCAAATTGCAATACATGTTTTCGTGCATCAAAATTGAGCCCTTCGATCTTCTCCTGTGCATTCTCCAATGCTCGTGTGATCATCTTGTTCTCGATAGGTTGATCCTCCGGGAGACCAAATGACCCCATCATCTTCTTAATCGGATCAGATGCAAAGACACGCATAAGTTCATCTTCAAGTGATACAAAAAATTGTGTCTCTCCAGGATCTCCCTGACGACCAGCACGACCACGAAGCTGATTATCAATACGTCGCGCTTCATGCCGCTCTGTTCCCAGCACAAAGAGACCACCGAGTCTCTTTACCTCTTCATATTCTTCTTTAGTTGCATCATCCCCTCCGAGCTTGATATCAACTCCACGCCCCGCCATGTTAGTTGAGATGGTAACTGCTCCCTTAGCACCTGCTCGTGCAATCACCTCTCCCTCCTGCTCATGCTTCTTTGCGTTGAGTACTTCAGGGGTAATACCAACTGAGGCAAGAAATTCTGCAAGAAGTTCGTTCTTCTCAATAGAGACGGTACCAATGAGAATTGGCTGCCCCTTTTCATGTAGCTCCTTTACCTTTCGTGCAATTGCTTTGAATTTCCCCTTCTCTGTCTGGAATATTTGATCATTATGATCCAAACGCTGTGTAGGTACATTAGTTGGAATGACAATAGTATCGAGCCCGTATACTTTCCGGAATTCCTCTTCTGAGGACTTTGCCGTACCGGTCATACCAGAAAGCTTCTCATATTGCCGGAAGAAGTTCTGATATGTAATAGAGGCGTATGTGCGCGATTCACGCTGTACATCCACCCCTTCTTTAGCTTCCAGTGCCTGGTGTAGTCCACCAGAGAAACGTCTCGAGGGCATCATGCGACCGGTAAACTGATCGATGATGACCACTGCTCCATCTCGGGTAACATACTCTTTGTCCCTATGATACAGAGCCTTTGCACGTACTGCCGTCTCAAGATGGTGCACATACTTGATCCCCTTGTCGGTATATATATTATCAACCCCTAAAATCTTCTCTGCTTTCTCAATCCCTGAATCAGTCAACTGAATTGCATTCTTCTTCTCATCCACTGTATAGTCCTCTTCTTTTTTTAGTCTTTTTGAGATATCAGCAAAGATCTTGTATAGATCTTCAGATTCTCGAGCGGGGGCAGAGATGATGAGAGGGGTACGAGCCTCATCGATGAGTACGGAGTCGATCTCATCGATAATGGCAAATGCCGGTTCACGCTGTCGCAACTTGTCCGAATCATATGAAAGATTGTCCCGAAGGTAGTCAAAACCAAACTCGGAGTTGGTTCCGTATGTAATATCCGCCTTATACGCCTCAGGACGGGAAACTGGTCGGAGAAATTCATGATCAACTTTGTAGTATCCACTCTCATCGCGCTCTGCGTCCTCTGGAGAGCCTTCTCCTGCATATGAAGGGTCATATACATAACTTTCATTATTCGAGGCGATAACACCGACTGAGAGGCCAAGGAAGGCATATACCTGCCCCATCCATACGGCATCACGTCGTACGAGGAAGTCGTTGACGGAAACAACATGTACTCCTCGACCAGCAAGTGAATTGAGGTAGACAGGAGCGGTAGCGGCAAGTGTCTTTCCCTCACCAGTACGCATTTCTGCAATATCTCCTTCGTGCATAACAACACCTCCCATCAGCTGGACATCGTAGTGTCTCTCTCCCAACAGACGATTTGCCGACTCTCGCACAACAGCAAATGCCTCTGGAAGGAGATCATCAAGTGTTTCTCCTTCTTCGAGACGAGTCTTGAACTCAGCAGTCTTTGCCCTAAGCTCTTCGTCTGAGAGTGGAGAGATATGTTCTTCAAGTGCATTCACCGCTTCAACTCGCCCCTCAAGTGCGGCAAGCGCACGTGTATTTGTATCACCAAAGACTTTTTTAAATAGATTGGCCATATAACGGAGTTATACTAGCAGAAAATAGAGTTTTACTCTAATGAATTGGTTGTAAAGTGGAGTTAACAAGAAACCTTTATTACTTGTAAACTACAATTTACAAGTAATAAAGTGGGATGAAAATAACCTTTTACTAAGCCAGTTTAACACCGCATTTCTTGTTTTTAAATACACCCCCTACTCCTAACAGAAATATGTTATTCAAGCAGATGGTCAAGATAATTGTTTTTATGAATGACTTCAAAGGATGCGTCTGGGTACGCCCCCGTCCACGTATCTGGGGCTGTAACCTTTTGCGGAGACCATTTGAATTCAATTCCTTTAAGATCACCACCTGACTCTTTTACGACATCAATTTCTTTCCCGGTATGTGTACGCCAGAAGTAATAGTTATCCAGCGATTCATCAATATTACTCTTCTTTACAAGCTCCATGAACATAAAGTTCTCCCAGAGGGCTCCAATATCATCTCGTGAACTAAGATCGTTAAACTGAGAGATTACAGCATTGCGCACTCCGTTATCAAGAAAGTAATATTTTGCCTTTTTTGTAATCTCATTACGAAGATTCCGACTGAACCCCCGCACCTTTTTAATGACAAACATTTTCTCCAATAGGTCAAGATACCGTCCAACGGTCTTAACGTCGGTCTTTACCGTATCTGCAATCTCATTAAGAGAGACTTCTCCCCCAACTTGAAATGCAAGACATTTGGTGATATCAACAAGAAGATTTGGTGATTTTATCTTATCAAGCACCATCACATCCTTAAATAGGTATGAAGAGACGAGTTCGTTTAAAATCTTTACCCTCTTTTTTTTGTCAGGTTCAAGAAGAACCTCAGGATATGAACCATAAATAAGAAAGTCTTCAAGAGAGTTTTTGAGTTCAAAACGACTCCCGCTTATCTCTCCTTGTGAGAGAGGCAGAAGGGTCATAGTAAAATGACGACCGGTCAGAGGCTCCCCAATCTCGCTTGAGAGATCAAATGAAGACGACCCTGTGAGTATGATTGTTTTCTCTGGAAACTCATCAATGATCATTTTGATTCCAAGACCTATACTCGTAATACTCTGTGCCTCATCGATAGCAATAAGGTCATATGGGCGAGCAAAGTCAAGGATATCCTTGCGTTTTTCTGAAGAAAAAAGCTCGCGCAGAGAAAAGTCATCTCCTGTCGATGAGTATATCTTTGGGTGCTCTTCTTTTGTGTGAGAATCATTCAAAAACCCCTGTAAGAGAGTGGTTTTCCCTACACGACGGGGTCCATAGATGATAAGGGCCCGTTTAGGGGCGAGCACCCCTTCTATAGTCTGTTTTCTCTTGAATTCCATGATTTTATGGTATACCAAACCATAAAATATGTCAAATTTATGGTATGAGAAACCATAAAATAAAACACAACTCCTAAAAGAGCTGTGTTTAATTATATATTTTCATCCCTCTTACGGACGATTCGAAGCACCAGGCGTATCCTCTGGAGGTCCTCCTGCATCATCAGTTTCTTCATCTTCCGAAGTCTGCCCTCTTTGGCTTCCGATTGATTCAACTTGTTGTCTGATATCATCGATTACCCGCTGTGCGTCCTCTGGTACAAATTCAGACGGAGCTTCAGAGATACCATCGTCATCTTCTGCAGATCCGCGTGTACCTGGGTCAGGGACACGATCAGAGCTCTCCTGCATTGCTCTATCAATCTGCTCCTGTGCCTGCTGTGGCACTCTTTGTCGAACATCTTCAAGAACACGGGTGTGATGTGAGACTGCTTCTCGGACAATATCCTCAACAGAGGTATCTCCTGTTTGGAGTCCTTGGCCGAGAGTAGAGATCCTCTCTCCAAATTCTTGATATTGTTCACTTTCCTGCTCTATCTCTTCTCGATCCTCTTGGGTTTCTGCCCCACGTGCTTGGAGTGCATCTGCACGACGACTTGCAACATCAGCAAATACTCGTGCACCACGCTCCGGATTACGCTCCGAGAGAGCTTCGAGTGCAGAAAGTTGTCCTTCTACAGAACTCGCTTTCGCACGCGCTATTGCCTCACGTGCTTCTTCCGGAACACGTTCGGATACTTCATCAAGCGTTTGGAGGTGTCGAACTGTTGCATCTGCAACACGCTCTTGGGTATCTTCATCTGCACGCTCGGCATTGCGTACCGCTTGTTCATATTGCTGTTGGTAGCGGGCAAGTGCGCGCTCAGAAGCAGCAGTATTTGTCTCTGAAGTTGCTTCTACCTCAGCAAGACGCTCTTCTGCAAGAGAGAGGAATCTCTGTGCCCGACGCGCATCAGAGAATGTGAAGACAGTTCCTATATCTTCAAACAACTGTTCGAAGAAATAGAAAGGACTTGCGGGAGTCAATCCAGCCCTTACAGACTCCTCTTCCTGCGCATGTACTATACTTACTCCTGCAAAAACAAAGCAGATAGCAAGAAATAGTGTTGTTAACTTCTTAATCATATATATTTTGGTTAATTCATATGCCCTCAACAGGGACTTTACTCCATTATATACAATATACTCAGTATCTTTGGAGGTATGGGTGGATAACCTATACTCTCAGTATTGTAACCTCAGGTTCAATATTGATTTTTGTCTCTGCATATACCGAAGACGCAACAGTATCTGCTAACTTACACACATCCGAAGATTGAGCACCTTCCTTTGTTACCAAAACAAGGGGTTGATGCTCATAGAGCCCTACATTCCCCTGTGTATACCCCTTTAAGCCAAGTATGTGATCAAGTATCCAGGCAAGTGACACCTTTATCCCCCCATCCACCTCATATCCTGGAAGTTCAGGATACCTGCTGCGCAATATCTCATATTCTTCGGATGTAATGACGGGATTCTTGAAAAAAGAGCCTGCCGTACCATACTCCCTGAGATCTGGAAGCTTACCCCTGCGTATTGAAACAACCCCACGGCGTACATCCTCTAATGTTGGATTAGATATCCCCTGCTCATCAAGCCATCTCTCTACATCAGCATATGATGTATTCAACTCTCCCTCCTTTGCAAGAAGGAAGGAGACGTGGGTTATAATCCAACGCTTTCCTTCTTCTGTCTTAAAGAAGGAATCTCTATATGAAAAATCACACTCCTCCCTATCAAACACACGCTTCTCTCCGGTAACTCTATCAATCGCCACCACTTCTTTGATGACATCTGCAACCTCGGCACCATATGCACCAATGTTTTGAATAGGGGCGGCACCAACAGTGCCGGGAATCAAAGAAAGATTCTCAAGCCCATAGAGTCCGCGTTCAACGGACTCCTCTACAAGGTCATCCCATATAACTCCAGCGCCAGCGGTAACACAGACTTTCTCCCCTCTATCCTCCCACTCTATACCCCCAATGCGCATATGGATGAGAAGGCCCGGCCACCCTTCATCGGGAATAAGAACATTTGAACCGCCACCGAGAATACAGATAGGGAGCCCATCTGTATTCTCTCTAATAACTCTTTCGAGTTCTTTCGTATTTTGTACAGAAATATAATGGGAGGCTATGCCTCCCACGTTAAGTGTTGAAAATTGCGCAAGCGGAATATCTCTCTGGTACATTACATAGACTCTTTAAATGGAAAGCTCTCCTGCACGTATATCGGCAATGAAGCCATCAATCTGTGTTGCTGCCTGTGGAAAGCGCTCTTTTGCCTGCTCGAGTGTCTCTATTGCCTCAGATATCCTTCCCGCTTCATAATATGCAGCGGCAAGAGACGCCCAAGCCTGAATATTATTCTGCTGCAACTCTACCCTATTCTCAAGAAGTGTAATCGCCTTGTCATACTCTCCCACAGCAGAGTATGCTCGTATGAGCTCAGAATCTGAGTATATATC
>JBBDUG010000016.1:0-1315 GCA_040904025.1 Minisyncoccota bacterium | reverse complement strand
GTAACTGCTAAAGAGAAAGTATCTTCCTTCGAGCGTCAGAAAAGAAAGAATCATCCTGGTCGTCTGACCCTTCCTGATCATCTTCCTGTGGAGGAGATCATCATTGAACCTGAGGAAGATGTTACAGGGTTGAAGTGTATTGGCCATGAAGTCACCGATGAGTTGGAATACCAGCAGGCCATTTTGAAGATCAACCGATACAAACGGCCCAAGTATGCCAGGGAAGATAACGAAGGGGTAATCTGCGGAGAATTGCCATCGCGACCGATAGATAAAGGTATCGCCGGTCCTGGTCTGTTATCACATATGTTGGTCAGCAAATATGTCTATCATCTTCCATTCTACAGGCAGTCTCAACGTTTTAAAACCGAACACCAAATTGACATCCCCCGCTCAACGATGGGAGGATGGCAAAGCTCAACAGCCAATTTGCTGCATCTCTTACATGAAGAGCAAAAGCAACAGGTCCTCGGCCAGGGTTATCTTCAGGTAGATGAAACACCGATCCAGGTGCTGGATCCAAAGAAAAAGGGAAAGACCCACAGGGGATACTACTGGGTGTACTACTCACCTATTCAGCGCATGGTACTGTTTGATTATCAGGAAGGTCGTGGCCGGGAAGGTCCCAGAAAACTATTATCAGATTTTAAGGGTTATCTCCAGACCGATGGGTACGCTGTATACGATTGGTTTGGCAAGCAGAAGGATATTACACTTTTAAGTTGCATGGCGCATGCCCGGCGCATGTTCGAGAAGGCATTGAGTGATGACCAAAAACTGGCTGAATATGCTATGACTGAGATCCAGAAGCTCTACCGAATTGAACGTCAGGCACGTGAGCAGGGGCTATCTGCAGAGCAGCGCCATAAGCTCCGGTTGGATGAATCCTTACCCATCATGAATGAGCTGGGAAAGTGGATGGCCGCCCAGGTCAGGACCACCCTGCCGAAAAGTCCATTCGGGAAAGCTTTAATCTATTCTGTTAGCAGATGGGACAATCTGACGAACTATCTCAAGGACGGATATCTGGAAATTGATAATAACTTAGTCGAAAATTCAATTAGGCCTACGGCTCTCGGTAGACGCAATTATTTGTTTGCCGGATCCCATGCCGGAGCACAAAGTGCTGCTATGTTCTATTCATTCTTCGCTACATGTAAACATAATAATGTAGACCCCTTTATCTGGCTAAAAAAGGTCCTGGAAATCATGCCTGATTATCCTGCAAACAAATTAAATGATTTGCTACCACAAAACCTGAATCTCACATAATGCTCCGAATTTCGCGTGGGGGTGTACTTGCTAGGACGGATAC
>JBBDUG010000015.1:0-1336 GCA_040904025.1 Minisyncoccota bacterium | reverse complement strand
GCATCGCTCTCTAAAATATGAGCATAGTGAACTTTTAGATAATTATTCTCTCTTTTCACCGCAGCATGCTCACCTGAAGAAGCACGATCAAGAATATCTTTCTTTTCTCCTCGAACAAACGCTTCATAGTCTGAATGGATCCATCCGTCTAATCCCATTTCCTTTAACTTATTGGTTGTATCAACCATTTCATGCATAAAAGTTGTGCTACCGAGTACATATATTTTCATATTTATGTTCGTAATTCTGGATGAATAAAAAGAGCAAGAGCGGCTACCACGCCGTCAGTATAGCCATGGGTACGGGTAATAACATTATTGGTCATAAGACCAAAGTGCCCATTATCCTGTTTACTATTATCGCGATTAAAGATCTTGTCATTAACTTCTCCAACTTCATATCCTTCCTGTATCAATTCCATCATTTTCTCCGGTAGCACAATTCTCACTGACGAACCAACACTTGAATTTCCTTCTTTGTCGATAATAACAACCCATCCACAGACGAAGTATGATCCATTGATTTGTTGAATTCCTCCTTCGAGGCCCACAGCAAAGTCTGCATCAGATGATGAGAGGGCGCGTTCAGCCCTGTTTGTTGCGCCTGTAATACTTTCAGAATCTGACATGGGCTGGTCAGGAACACCCGACTCCACATCTACACCCTGCACACTCCATTCTTCTTCTGGCCATACTTTGTCAAACGCGAGTCTCACTGCCTCAATTTTTACCGGATTCTGTGATCCCACTGCAATCTTTTTCATATTTTATATAGTATCACTCTACGGTTTTTTTGCAGAGAGATATTATCTCTTATCTATCTTAAGTGGATTCTATCTAGCTGATAAGGAATCTTTTATCTTTTTTAACCAGTACATTAGAGGAGTCTCGGATGTTGCTTGATAAGAAACACCACCTAAGGACTCAAAAAGATCGAGTACATCCCTGGAATCATCAATGACAATCGAATCTTCAGGCCTTCCTCCATACGTTTCAAAGACGACCTTGAAGAATTCCCCTCCATTTTCTACCTTCATGACCCCCTCATTATATGAATTCACTACTCCATCAACGTAATCTAGAAGATTATGAGCCGGAATAATCCAACGCTCCATACAATCCATATGGTTTGTTGTTATTACAACTGTATATGTTCCTCTCAACTCTTGTATTAGATCTAAGATTTTTTGTGAGATATTCATAGAGGAACACTCGGTAATAAATGCTTCCATGACAGTTTCATACTCTAACCCTAAAAGTTCTGCAACTTCTTCATTTATTTCCTCAGATGTAAGCCCTCCTTTCATCCATTCCTTTCCCACCTCTAAAATTGCATA
>JBBDUG010000014.1:0-1352 GCA_040904025.1 Minisyncoccota bacterium | reverse complement strand
CAATAGTTCGTTAAAGTTTTAAGCGGCCATAGTGCCGTATAATATAAGTTCCTTGACATAGTTCTGATTTTTGATAGAGTGTGGGCAAATACCGAACACGTCAATAAATCGGCCCAGCATTAATATGTTGTGGTTCATTGTTTTAATATCTGACATTGAGAATGCACCTCTTTTTTCTTTCGGGATGCTTAACCAATGGACCGCCTTGGCAATGTTAATTGAAGTGAGAGAGGCATTGAACTGAAAGTGAAGTTTATTTTCACTTCTTGCCTGACAATCATTCAAGCCGGTATGCTGTTTTCCGTCACGGTACAGGAATTCAATTTGGAAGCGACAGTGGTAATATTGCAGTACTTCATTGGGGTCCATTTCAATATCGGTACTGAAGTAGAGTTTGGTGGTACGCTTTCCACTGTCTTTAGGATATGTAACATGAACCAGGATAATATTCCTTTTTAATGCTTTGGAGTAGACTTCTGCAGCATAGACTATTGATTCTTTATCTTCGGTAACGAAAGAGAAGTACTCTTTATCGATGTCGCTAATAGTGATCTTCCCTGAGTACTTTCTGGGCCGGCCTCTTTTTCCTGTGGGTGGTTCGTTACTAAGATACTTTAGATCTGCATCATCTCTGAGCCTGCTTACTAAATGCATACCTGAAGAGATAATCTGGTCTGCAAATGTCTTCTTAGAAAAATATGCATCAGCCACCAAATACCTGGAGATAGAGGTCAGGGTCTCTTTTCGTTCGGATATAACCCTGGCATACCAATCGGTAAGTTTTTGATCGTCATCATTCAGGGTTTGTATGGCTTCAAGGTGAAAAGCAGTATGGTTGTCTATATCAATAGCTCCTATACCGCCGATCTCCAGACCCCATTTGGCCTTATTGGCAACACCGGACCAGAAATAGCCAACACCGGGCGTTTTCTTTCCGGATTTGCTGATATAGCTTGGATCAAAGGCAATGGCAAACGGGCCGCTACCCTGTGATAGAGTAAGCTCCTTGTTGAAAGATAAGAAGTCAAAATGCTTTTCAAATTGTTGCCGGTATCGTTGTTCTTTACGTTTTCCGTATCTTGCAAGCTGAAGGAAGTTAATACGACCAGGAATAGACAAAAACAGGATGAAAGTTTCAATCAGAAACTCTCTTCTCCATAGATTTATATTTGATAATTTGTCTAACATGCTGGTAATTAGTACTTTATAAGGTTTTTGTTCCCTGGTGATCATAACTTATAACAGATTTGGTTAATCTATTAAGTTACTGATTATCAGGGACTTAACCAAATTATTTCGACACTTATTTCATTGAAAATCAGATTTTTATGTTAAAGTTTAACGAACCATTG
>JBBDUG010000013.1:0-1353 GCA_040904025.1 Minisyncoccota bacterium | reverse complement strand
TCGCCAGCGTGCTTTTATATCCCGGGCAGTGTCCGCCGTGACCCACCCACTTTTTGCCGTCCGGGCCTTTGTACACCGAAAAACCCAATCCCCAGCTCGTACCAAAATCGCTGTCCATCCAGTGGATGTTGTGCATGTTTTTGATTGTGGACGGATGCAGGATCTCCTCTTTTTCCGCATCATAGAGCCGGAACTGCCAGGCTGCAAAATCGGCAAGATCTTCCACGCTTGAGCTGAACCCGGCAGCAGGGATCACCCCGTTGGGCTGAAACATCTCTACTTTCAGCTGTTCACCATCCATGGTTTCGTACGAATGACCCACGGCAAGCTGCTCACCCCACAACTCTGCGGGCATATCAGCGTGCGTATCCTCGAGGCCCAGAGGGCTCAAAATGTGTTCCTGCACGTAGTCATCATAATCCTGACCGCTCACCTCTTCCACAATCATTCCGAGCAGTGCCATGGCCAGGTTACTATACTGGAAATAGGTGGACGAGGGGTAGAGTGTCTGTTGTTCATTCAGCTTATCCAGGATCTCCTCTTTTGTGGGGAAGATTTGTGCGGGATCTGTCCAGTGTGACCACGCATTCTCGCGGGGAAGCCCGGAGGAGTGGGTGAGTATATTCCGGATGGTCACAGGCCCGCTGAGCTCATACTGCTGTTCTATGTTATACTCCGGAAGCAGATCCCCGATCTTATCATCCAGCCTCAGCAGTCCATCCTCGTATAATTGCATGATCGCCACAGAGGTAAACAGCTTGGATATGGAGCAGACGCTGCAGAGGGTATTGGTGGCCATCGCCAGACCGGTTTCGGGATTCGACATCCCGTAAGCTCCCTTCCAGATCACCTCTTGGTCGTTCAGTGCAATTGCGCTGATGCCGGGCAGCCTGTCATATTTCTGCATGGCATCCAGCCACACCTCCACCAGGGTGATCGCTTCTGTGTAGTCGGTCGAATCGCTCTCCTCTGCTTCCAAATCTTGTGCAAACGCCATTCCGTTCATGCAAAACGTAAGTAGTACTGCTAAAAATAGGTTTCGGTATCCCATAGGGTCAAGTATCTTTTATTGATTTCATTTTTTGATGCAACCTCTAATTATATCAAAAATAATCTGTTTTGCAACAGAATTATGAAGACAGCTTACAGAGTTTTTAAATTCTCTTAAATATTCTTGACTCTAAAACTAAACTTTAATTGGTGTATTTCATTTCTGCTTCGTAAATCTTTATATACTATTGCATCGATTGTAAACGATGTAATTTTGCCTGTATTAATATTTGAATAGGTGTCTGCACCTCAAAATTTGAGAGTAAGAAATAAACTACTTATCTTTAACGTTAGTAACGCAAT
>JBBDUG010000012.1:0-1385 GCA_040904025.1 Minisyncoccota bacterium | reverse complement strand
ATCCTTGATAAGATCGGCGAAGGAGGAATGGGTGTGGTGTACAAGGCTCACGATACGAAACTGGATCGAACTGTGGCTTTGAAGTTCCTCCCCTCCCATTTTACAGATTCCGAAAAAAGTAAAGAGCGGTTAATCCGTGAGGCTAAAACAGCCGCCACTCTCAATCATCCCAACATCTGTACGATCTACAGTATTGACGAATATGAGGGGCAGCATTTTATTTCGATGGAATATATCGACGGCACCACAATGCGTGAGAAACTCAAGTCGGGAGGGTTGTCTCTCTATACTGTTCTCTCATACGCAAAGGGGATCGCTTCAGCCCTTTCAGCAGCACATGACAAAGGCATTGTACATCGCGATATTAAACCGGAAAATATTATGGTGGATACCGAAGACCGGGTTAAAGTCACCGATTTCGGACTTGCCAGGATCAACGGAACACGTAATCTGACAAAAGAGGGGCGAATTGTCGGAACAATGGCATATATGTCGCCCGAACAGATCCAGCAAGGAGAAGCCGACGAGCGAAGCGATCTGTTCTCCTTCGGAATTGTACTGTATGAAATGCTGACGGGAATCCACCCGTTTGAAGGAGAGTATGAACAAGCCACAGGCTTTAAACTGGTCAATGAAAATCCCGATCCGCCCAGTACCATCCGCGCCGGGATTCCGCCGGGAATCGAGGATATTGTACTCCGTTGCCTGGAAAAAGACAGGGACAAACGCTATCGTTCTGCACGTGATCTGACTGTAGAACTGGAGGGAGAATCGTCATGGCCTCTCAACATTGCCGCTGACACGAGTATATACGGACGAGGTTTGATTCCTGCCGTCTCCCGTATCAAACAGAAACCATGGTTTTGGATAGTGGCAGGTATTTTAGTCCTGGCATTTGGGGGATGGATGTACACATTGGACGCCGGAACCGATCTCCCTGAAGAGAAACATATAGCCGTTCTGCCGTTCACCAATTTAAGTGTGGAGACGATCCCCGCTTCCATGGGCGATGGCATGATGGAGATTGTTACCAGCAAAATTACACGAATGGAAACCCGGCAGGGATCTCTGTGGGTTGTGCCCAGTTCGGAAATTCGGGGGCAGCAAGTTTCCAGTATATCCGATGCTATTCGTCTTTTCGGAGTCAATATGGCGGTGACCGCCACCCTTCAACTGGTTGGCGACCGTTTCAGGATGACCATCAACCTGGTGGATGGCACTACTCTTCGCCAAATACGCTCTGAAGTGATCGAGAGAGAGTGGGGCGGTACTGATTTTGCACAACTCCAGGATGATGTTGTAGCAACCTTGATGACTATGCTGGAGTTGGAACTCGGACCGGATGACGTACAAAATATTCTGGCCGGAAGTTCACAAGACCCACG
>JBBDUG010000011.1:5199-8326 GCA_040904025.1 Minisyncoccota bacterium | reverse complement strand
GTATAGAATTCTTCTAGTGTTTCTTCATAACTTGCTTCACCCGCTGCAATTTCATCAAGTTCATCCTCCATTTCAGCAGTGAAGTCATCACTAATATATTCTTCAAAATTTTCCTCGAGGAATTCAGAGACCACCTCTCCGGTATCAGTCGGGTGAAGTGCTCGACCTTCCTTTGTGACATAGCTGCGGTTAAGGAGTGTTTTTATAATTGAGGCATATGTAGATGGGCGTCCAATTCCACGTTTCTCAAGCTCTTTAACAAGGCGAGCTTCAGAATATCGTGATGGAGGTTGCGTTTGCTTATCTTCTACATGCATCTCAATGAGAGATAGTTCGTCTCCTTCATCAAGTTCAGGAATCTCAACATCATCTCCACGTGCCTTCGGATCAGCTTTGAGCCATCCCTCAAAGAGTGTGCGGGATCCGTTGACAGAAAAGTCAGGAATATTTCCATCTCCCACCTTTGTTATGATTTTTGTGCGCAGAATTTCCGCCGGTGCCATCTGGCTTGAGATAGCACGTTTCCAGATAAGTTTGTAGAGACGCTTTTGGTCTTTTTTAGACCCAGCCTCTTCGAGTGAGACATTTGAGGGTCGGATTGCTTCATGTGCCTCCTGTGCAGACTTAGATTTTCCGGAGTACTTTCGCGCTTGGTAGTATTTGTCTCCAAACTTTTCCTTTACCACCTCGGCAATCTGTCCGAGAGCCTGTTTTGAGAGAGTGGTGGAGTCAGTACGCATATATGTGATGAGACCAGCTTCGTAGAGTTGCTGTGCAACCACCATGGTACGGGCAGGGGAGAAGCCGAGGCGCGAAGATGCAGCCTGTTGGAGAGTTGATGTTTTAAAAGGAGCATACGGATTGCGTTTTGCTTTTTTCTCCTGTATTTCAGAGACGATCCAATCTTCTTTCTTACCAACCTCTAGAATTTTATCCACAAGATCTTTATCCCGTGGCTCTTCACTACAGGAGAGCTCAAACTCCTCCTTTTTAGGTGAGGAGACATCTGCCGTTATGACCCAATAGTCTTCAGGTTTGAATGCGCGGATCTCGCGTTCTCTCTCAGCAATGAGTCTGAGTGCGGGAGATTGTACACGTCCGGCAGAAAGACCGTATCGGAGTTTTTTCCAAATGAGTCCAGAGAGGTCGTATCCGACGAGTCGGTCGAGGACACGTCGTGCCTCCTGCGCCTTGAGGAGATCTTCATCAATCTTGCGTGGTTTTTTGATTGCCTCGAGCACCGCCTCTTTTGTGATCTCGTTGAATGAGACACGTTTGAACTTACCCCTATCGATATCATGCTTGTCTGAGAGAACCTCCATGACATGCCATGCAATTGCCTCTCCTTCACGATCGGGGTCGGTTGCAAGGAGTATTTCATCTGCTTTCTTTGCCTTCTTTGCGAGTTCTTCGATCACCTTTTTCTTTTTGGGAGAGACAACGTAGTGGGGTTTGAATCCTTTTTTGATATCTATTGCGTCCTTCTTGGATTTTGGAAGGTCACGCACATGCCCCACTGATGCTTTGACCACATAGTCATCTCCGAGATATTTCTCAATTGTCTTTTCCTTTGATGGTGACTCTACAATTACCAATTTCATATATTTAAAATCTATTTATCGTCTTAGGGACTATAGAGGAATCTATTATCATGTCAACACGCGTGTAGTGTATCGGGAAACTTAAGAGAGTGCAAAAGACTCGTTATCCAGAATCGTTTATTTTATGTATCTTTCCCAACTTTTCTGTGATGAGATTTTTTGATTTAAGACTCACCAGAATGCGAGTGAGATCAGCGTGAGAGATATCAATACTTGCCCCCAATTCCTCCTTTGTCTTAGGTGTCCTGAGGGCACGGAGGACATGTCGTTCTTCTTCTGAGACAGAAGAGAAAAGTGTAGGTTTTTCGAGTTGTGGAAAGAGGGCAGCTTTAAGGTCCTCCGGAGAAGTGATGGGGACCGCACCGTCACGAATGAGTTTGTTGCAGCCGTCTGAAGTTTTGCTCGTGATGTTGCCGGGCACAACTAATACGTCTCGATTGTATTCTGTGGCCAGTCGTGCGGTGATGAGTGTGCCGCTCTTCTCCTCCGCTTCGATGACAAGTGTGGCATGAGATATTCCCGCCATAATGCGGTTGCGTTTAGGAAATGACCAGGGCTGTGCCTTAAAGTCATCGTCAAATTCAGACATAAGTGCGCCGCCGGATTGCAACATATCTTTAGCAATCCCTCTGTTTGATTTGGGGTAGAGAACATCATCATTGAGTCCGGAGCCGGGGATAGCGATTGTGGGGAGACCCGCTTTTAGTGCCGCTTTATGCGCCAGCGCATCAATACCGAGTGCAAGTCCACTTACAACACAGCTCGGCGTACCTTCAAGTGCTTCTATTAGTGTCTCCACCACCTCTTTCCCGTATTTACTGTGTTTGCGGGATCCAACGACTGCAAGAAATTGGTGAGATGAGGGGTCGGGGAGTGTTCCGCGGACGTGTAGTTTCTCTGGAGGGTCAGGAATCTCAGAGAGGAGCGGAGGAAACTGATCTGGATTGAGAGTGTACCTATCAACAGTTGTCATATACGCATTGTATCAGGTTTGGTATTATGTATTCACAATTAACTAAATGTGTCTACATGCTTGATATTAACTTTATCCGTGACAACAAAGAAGTGATTAAAGAAGCCGCTCGCAAGAAGCAGGTTGATATTGATATAGATCAACTTCTCTCAGTAGACGAGAAACGAAGAGAGCTCCTACAATCTGTAGAGGGAAAGCGGGCGGAACAGAATGAGATAAATGAGAAGGTCTCAAAAGTCTCTTCTTCAGAAGAGCGGATGTTTTTAATAGAGGACGCAAAGAAACTAAAAGAAAAAGTACAAAAGGAAGAAGAGAAACTTAAAGAAGTTATGGAGGAGTGGAAGAGTCTCATGATACGCGTTCCAAATATTCCGGACATGTCAGTACCGGAAGGGGAGAGCGAGGATGATAATGTTGAGCTTGAGACATTCGGAGAAAAGCCATCGTTTGATTTTGAACCCAAAGATCACATGGAGCTCATGGAGCAGAATGGAATGGTTGACTTTGAACGGGGTACAAAAGTACATGGCTTTAGAGGATATTTCTTAACAGG
>JBBDUG010000011.1:0-5099 GCA_040904025.1 Minisyncoccota bacterium | reverse complement strand
TTGACTTTGAACGGGGTACAAAAGTACATGGCTTTAGAGGATATTTCTTAACAGGCACGGGGGCAGAGTTGAGTTGGGCGGTATGGAATTATGCACGGGACTTTTACCTCAAACGCGGCTTTACCCCCATGATCGCCCCCACCATTGTACGAAAACAGTATTTCTATGGCACGGGTCACCTCCCGGCAGAAGCCGAAGACTTATACGAGACTCAAGATGGAGATTACCTCTCTGGAACAGCAGAGGTGCCTATGATGGCATATTATGCAGACGAGATATTGAAAGAAGAGGATCTCCCTAAGAAGTTTTTAGTATTTTCTCCCTGCTATCGCAGGGAAGCAGGATCTCATGGAAAAGATACGAAGGGTCTCGTTCGTGTACATGAGTTCTACAAGCTCGAACAATTAATATTGTGTGAGGCAAGTCATGATGTGTCTGTAAGGCTACATGAGGAGACGAATAGAAACATGGAAGAGTTTGTAGCATCACTTGGTATCTCACACCGTCGCTTAGTGATGTGCACCGGTGATCTCTCTTTAGGGAAAGTGAAGCAATATGATACGGAGTTCTGGATACCGTCACAAAAACAGTATCGGGAAATAGGTTCTGCCTCCTACTACCACGACTTTCAGTCGCGTCGCTTTAATATCCGATATGAGGACAAGGAGGGGACAAAGCGATATGTCCACTCACTCAACGCAACAGCAGCTCCAACTCCACGACTCTTAGTTGCACTTGTTGAGAATTATCAAACAAAGGATGGATCAATACGGATCCCAGAAGTACTCCAACCATACATGGGTGGAAAACAGATGATCGGATCCAATGAAATGGAGTCGTAAAAAATTCAAATCAAAGAAGCGTAAGGATACAGAGCGCAAAAAGCGCACTATAGCAGGAGTTTCACTTCTTGTCGGTATTGCCGCCCTTATCATCGGAACTTCATATCTCTCAGCATTAGAGGGGGTGACAATAGATACGATTGTTGTAGAGGGGAATGAGGTTATTGATGCTGAGGATATAGAGCGGGTGGCACGGCAAGAGATGTCGGGACGATACTTGTGGCTGTATGCACGCTCTAATGCACTTATATATCCACGCAAGCATGTGCGGAGGGCAATACAGGATGAGTTTTTGCGTATACGGGATATACGTATAGAACTCGATTCGATGGATCTCCTTCGTATTCTTGTCACCGAGCGGGAACCGTATGGAATCTGGTGTGGTACAGAATTCTCTAATGAGATTGCTCCTGAGAATGAAGAATGTTCCTTTGTGGATGTGGATGGGGTGATATATGCATCTGCCCCATCATTCTCTGGAGATGTTTTCTTGCGAATGTATGGAGAGCAAAAGAATAATCACTTTTCCACAAAAGAGGATTTTAAAGAGATTCGGAGGCTGTTTAATCTCCTTGAATCTGAAGAGATAAAACCAACCGTCGCAGTATTACGAGAAAGCGATACTCTGGAGGTCACGGTAGATGATCTCTTTGGACACACATCCGTTCTATTTGTTGATTTAGAGACGTCTCCTGAGGAGACAGTTCGTAATCTTCTGACGTTGTATAGCGAACTGACTTCAGTACGGGGAGAGAATAGAACAGATCCTCATCTGGAGTATGTTGATCTACGATTCGGCAACCGCGTTTTTTATAACCTCATGGAGGAAGATTCATTTACAGCCCCCTCCACATCTGTACAATAGCGTCTAATGAATTTCTGGGAACAATTAGAGAAGCCTATCTTTGCACTCGCCCCTATGGCGGATGTGACTGATGCCGCATTTCGGGAGATGTTTGCCACATATGGTGCCCCTGATGTCTTCTGGACGGAGTTTGTCTCCGCCGATGGTCTCTTCCTTGCTCCAGAGGAGAGCGATCGATCAATTGAGCTTCCCGAGAAGCTACGTGAGATTGCAGTAAAGCACGGTGTTGCTCCAGATAATCCGCTTTTGAAGGATTTAATTTTCTCTTCGGATGAACATCCGATTGTTGCTCAATTCTTCTCTCGGGACCCTGAGCGGATGAAAAAAGCAGCTGCACTTGCAGTTGATCTTGGATTTGATGGGGTGGATATAAATATGGGGTGTCCAGCGCGGGTGATTGTGAAGCAGGGTGCCGGATGTGCAATGATACGGGAGCCGGAGGTAGCGCGGGAGGTAATCGCGGCAACAAAAGAAGGGGCGAATGGACAGATTCCAGTGACGGTAAAGACACGGATCGGATTTAACAGAAATGAATTGGACTCTTGGCTTCCGGAGATACTTAGAGAGGAGCCGGCGGTTGTCTCTATGCACGCACGGACACGAAAGGATATGTCAAAAGTACCGGCTAAATGGGATACGATTAAGAAATCTGTCGAGATTCGTGATGAGGTGGGAAGTGATGCATTAATTTTAGGTAACGGGGATGTCGAGAGTTTACTCGAGGGAATAGAGCGAGTGAAAGAGACTGGATGTGATGGTGTAATGGTGGGCAGGGGTATATTTGGTGATCCAACATTTTTTGCAAAAAAGAGTGAGATTCGCGCGGACTTTAAATCATCAGATCTAAAAGAGGAAGAAGTATATAACCCCAAGCGGGGGATAGAGGAGAGACTAAATCAGTTGGTAGAACACTCACGACTTTTTGAGAAGTATCTTGGAGATACAAAGAGCTTTGCGGTAATGCGCAAGCACTTTAAGGCGTATGTATCGGGATTTGAGGATGCATCAACACTACGGGGAGAGTTGATGCAGGCAAAGGACTCAGAAGAGGTTAAAACTGTTGTTGAGCGGTATTTAAAGTATTGACGGAGTATGTTGAGTGTAGTATAATTTAATTAGTACCCTAGAATACATACGAGTCTCTCAATAGACACATAAAGGAGGAGAACGATGAGGAATCTCATCACCCTATTTACCATCGCTACTCTCGTCATTCTCTCCGCGCTTCCCGCAGAGGCGCAGACGAATTGGCAGATTGACGCACAAGTCCTCTTTCGGGACGGTGCGCGTGAATCTTTGACTGGCGTCTTTACAACACATTCCATCACGGAATCGTCCGTAATTGCCTGGTCATATCTCGGAGTCTCTCCCTCGTGGGGAGAAGCTCTCGGTGGCCCCGCGTTTGCTTCCGCTTCTGCAAATTCCTACTTCGAAGTAGGGGTAGGTGCAGGAGTAGAGCAACCGACTTTTACCCCACGTTTCGGCGCGTATGCGCTCTACGTGCGCGGTCCAGCAGATGTCTTCCTATTCCTTGAATGGGGAGATGCCACTGGGAGTTGGTATTACCTCACTTCACACTATGCGGTAGGGAGGAATATCTCTCTTGGTGTTCATGCCCAACGCTACGTTGGGGTGGGACCGAGAGTACGATATGGAATTGGTCCTGCATATATTGCAGGTACCTACACCTACGACCATGAGGTCGAGATGTGGGCTCCCGGTGTGAGTACCGGGATCCGATTCTAGGTCTGTTAAGGACTCTCACAGGGCCGGCGTGCGTAATAGCATGTCGGCCTTTTCTACATCCTTGACAATATAGGTATGAATTGACTAGTATCATCTTTAGACGGCACTCGGATTAGATCGGCAGGTGGATCACCATGCAAGCAGCTGAAAAAATTACCCAGATCCTTAGTAATCAATTCTCTGAGCAACAGCTCGAGATGATTGCGGACAACAGGCTTCTCCTCGATGACGTGATTTTGAAAATTCAAGAGGAGTTGCGACGATTCGAAGCATTTGCTCATCAGTTTAAGAATGGGCACGGAGACATTTCTCTTCCGGCAGATCCGAATAAGGATCCGTGCATCAGGACAGACGACGGACGACGTATCTGGAAGCATGAAGTTGAGGCGGCATATCAGCGCACAAAAGAAGTTGCGGGGCGGCGCGAGAGTGTAGCTACAGCGCGTCAGCTCGGAGTATCACCAGGAAGACTTCGTCGATTTGCCGATGATAACAATATTAATCGCCTGAAGAAGAAGTCATAGACCCTATTAACCCAGGGTCTTTTTTTATTTCACACTCTGCTATACTGTGGATATCATATGACTATCGCACTATATCGAAAATATCGCCCAGAGAGCTTTTCTGATGTTGTGGGACAGGATCATATTATCTCTGTCCTCTCAAGGGCAATAGAGGATGAGTCTGTCTCTCATGCATATCTCTTCTCCGGCTCACGGGGGTTGGGAAAGACAACTATTGCGCGTATTTTAGCGCAAGAGATTGGAGCAACTGACCGAGATGTATATGAGATAGATGCAGCATCTAATCGTGGTATAGATGATATTCGCGCCCTGCGGGAGGAGGTAAACGCATTACCCTTTGAATCGCCCTACAAGCTCTATATTATCGATGAGGCTCATATGCTCACGCGTGAAGCCTTTAATGCGCTTCTGAAGACGCTAGAGGAGCCTCCAGCGCATGTGAAGTTCGTATTGGCGACCACAGAAATGCATAAGTTGCCGGATACCGTAATATCACGCTGCGAGGTACATCAATTCAAACAGCCGACACGATCCACACTCTCATCATATATAGCGGATATTGCAAAAAAAGAAGGGTATACACTAGAGTCATCAGCAGCTGACCTTGTAGCTCTAATTGGTGCAGGGTCGTATCGCGATACGCTTGGTGTACTACAGAAAGTTATCGCCTCAATCTCAGGCAAGAAGATTACAGAAGAAGATGTGGAAAAGGTGACGGGAGTCTCATCTGGTGTCTCTGTTCTGAACGTTGTTGAGGCGATAGGGGCAGAAGATCTCTCTAAAGCATTTGAAGAAGTACATAGAGTGGTTGAGAGTGGTGCTGATATTTCAATATTTACAACTCGTATAATTGAGACTCTTCGCCTTATCCTCCTTTTGCGCCATGCGCCTGATATGCGAGAGTATGTGGCACAGCATACCGGAGGAGATGAGCTTGAGACCCTAAAGAGGCTTGCAAAAGAGGGAAGTAGCATCACATCCTCAACACTTTCTCGATTCCTCGAAGCTCTAGATGATATAGGAGCAACAGCGTTGCCGGAGATCCCCCTTGAACTTGCACTCATTGATGTTGTGGGGGATAATGCCGGCGAGTAAATTTGCCGGATGGTGAAATGGTATCAC
>JBBDUG010000010.1:0-8539 GCA_040904025.1 Minisyncoccota bacterium | reverse complement strand
TGTCTGAGTTTTTAAAGTGTGCAACGGATGTTGTGGAGTCGTTTGTGGGAGAGTCGACTACAAAGGTGTCTGTTGAGTTGCTTGTGAGGTCATTGCTTGTGATGACGAACTTGCTTTGTGGGGACTCTGTGCCTATACCTATGTTTCCAGTACTGTGGTCGTATACAAAAGATCCGTTGTTTACATTGATGCCTCCGGCGAAGGTGGAGGTTGCAGTGGTGGAGGTGGCTGTTATATACGGAGTGGTAAGGAGAGTATATGCAGAAAGGGTTCCTGTAACGGAGAGGTTATCAGAAAAAATAGATTGACCATCAACAGAGAGGTCTCCCGAAAAGGTAGAGGTTGCTGTGGTGGAGGTTGCTGAAAGAAATGGTGCAGTCAGAGAGGTAAAGGAGGTTATACTCCCGGTTGTAGTTGCAGATCCGTCTATAGACAAACCTCCTCCAACATCAAGATCTCCTGATGAGGAAGTGATCGACACAGAACCGTCTGTGGAGACGGTAAAGAGACCAGCTACATCTAAAAGAGCTCCGGGATCTTGAGTACCAATACCCACTCTATTCTTCTCCGAATCAACAAAGAACGTATCTACATCCAACGCCGTATTACCAGATACAGAGAGAGTTTGCGTATTAATCGACTTTGCAATACTTGCGTGTATATCTTCGCGTATATTTTGATCTTGCTTTCCAGAAATAAAATGAACACGCTCCACCTCTTCCTCAACTTGTGATATGAGGGACTCAATACGTCTATCACCCTCTTGTATATCTTCAGCTACGTTTGAAAGGCGGAGGTTAAGTTCAGACCGTGTGACCGCAGATGTAGATGTGCGCTCGATAATACGCTCAATGATTCGCGGAGGAGCCTCTATTGCGACACCATTACTTTGTAGTGGTGTTGTGGTAGGAGTTGATGTTGATTGGGATTCATCATCTTCCTTAGAAAGAGGTGTAGATCGTTCACGACCATCGCCCTCTTGCACAAGAGCGGACTCTTCTTTCTGAAATGAACGAAAGAGAGCCTGCATGTTGCGATATGTATTCTCAGCTATTGACTCAAGAAGTCCTGATACCTCAACTGCTGCTAGCACATCTCTCGTATCTGAAAGTGATTGAATAGAGTCTTGAAGATGTTGTTGGAGGTAACCAGGGGTACGTTGAGCAATAGAGGCGGTATGTTCCACCGCACCCCGAACATGATTAAGTTCAACATCTGTCTCCATGAAAAAGTATGGACCGAAAACAACCATCAGAGCAATTACAAGCGCAGAAACTTTGCGTTTCAAGGAATCATTGGGTAGAACCTGTGTATATGGTGAAGCAACGGGAATATTTCTTTCAGTCCCCTTGTCTATGACAACGGAATCTTTTACATCAGATTCTTTTGATTCTGACTCTTGTACGGAAACTTCTCTTTTAGTCTCTACAGCATCAAAAGATTCATCGTCCAGATAATCGATCTTTTCCTTAGTCTTTTGTCCTTTTGGTTTTACCTGACTCTTAGTTTTTTTAGAGTCCTTCGTTTTAGTAGACTTTTTCTTTTTAGCTTTCTGCTTCTTTAACTGAGATTTTTCTGCATCGCCATTTTGAGAATAAAAATATTGAAGAAGTTGATCCTTATCAATAAACCGAGCTCGTCCAATCTTGCGAGAATCAATACGACCCTCTCGTGCAAGCTGTCCAACATAGTCACGCGTATAGCCGGTAAGCTCAGATGCTTTCTTTGATGAGATAAAAGTTTTTCCGTTGATTGAAAGGGTCTCTTCCATTACTTATATTTTACCAACGTAAGAAACATTCTTCTTGTGGATAACCCTCGTTCACGCGAGATATAATACGGCTTAACAAAAGTGTCAAATCAAACAGACTGTTGTTATCTAGAAAGAAAAAAGAGGTGTAAATACAAGGCTTAATAGGGGGCTTAAAACTACTCACGTTAAAAAAGTAAATATACAACTTTTACTACCATTCGCAGAAATTCAAAATAGAGCTAAATTAAGGTTTTTAAGAGCATGCCTCCTTATTTTCTATCTAAATTCTAAGACTAGGCATGGTTAATAATTGATCTTTAATAAGGAGAGTCCCCTGTTTCACAAAAGTATAGAGGTTCGATAAATGCCATAAACGAGATTAAATATACTTTTATTAAGCGATATATAGCCCTCCTAAGAGAAGGGGTTTATTCACTGTTTGTCGATACAAAATAAAAAAAGACCCAAGACCTTTCTTGAATCCTAATCCTTATCTCCCCCTTATTATGTCTATTATTAGAGCCTTCTACCGATTTTTTACGTTATGCTGTGAACTCTATTTTTTGAGCTCTTTGTGTAGTAATTGTTCAAGAACCTCCGGATTTGCAGAACCTCCACTCTTCCTCATTCCCTGTCCCATAAGATATTTAAGAGCAGCTTCTTTACCACCTTTGTATTCTTCAACCGCCTCTGGATTTTCTTCGATAACCTCTTGGGCTAGTTGTAATAATTCTCCCTCATCACTAGATTGAATAAGGTCTTCCTTTTCTGCAATCTCTTTTGGATCTCCCCCCTCTGCATATAAAATTGCAAGTGTATCTTTGGCACCTCGAGATGACAGTTCATCTAATTGAATCATCTCTATCAGACGAGCAAAAGATTCTGCTTCCAGTCCTCCAAGGTCCCCTTTTTCTTCCATCATCCCAATTACATCTGATGTTAGATAATTTGCGGAGAGTTTAATTGCCTCTTCGGCATTTTTTATGTCGTCATTATTTTCTAAAAGATTTATGACTTTGTCGAAAAAATCTCCAAGTTGAGGATTGACTAGAAAAATATCTATTCCCGTGTCCTTGACGGAGAGTGTTTTTTCATATCTTTTCCTTTTTTCATCAGGTAATTCGGGAAGATTTTCTAAAATAACACTTTTTTCAAAAGTTTCTATTTCACTTATCTTCAATTTAGGTATATCCGGGTCTGGAAAGTATCGATAATCATGAGACTCCTCTTTTCTGCGTTGTGAGAAGGTGTTCTGCTTACTTTCATCCCAACCACGAGTCTCCTGACTAACCTCTTCTCCCCTTTCAAGGAGGTCAATTTGTCGCTCAACTTCAAGCTCTATTGCTGATTCGACAACTTTAAATGAGTTGAGGTTTTTAACTTCAACTTTAGTTCCTAAACTATCATCTTTACTTACAGAAATATTTGCTTCAACACGCATTTCTCCTTTTTCCATGTTTGCATCCCCTGCTCCAAGGTAACGAAGAAGTAGTTGAAGCTCACGCGCAAAGCGTACAGCCTCATCTGCTGAGTGAATCACTGGTTCTGTAACCAACTCCATTAGTGGGATACCAGCACGGTTAAAATCAACAATGCTCTCTTCTCCTTCATGAATAGAGCGAGCGGTATCTTCCTCTAAATGAATGCGTGTGAGTTCTACCCCAGCAAGCTTTCCGCCCCTTACAAGTGGATACTTGTACTGACTAATCTGATACCCCTTGGGAATATCGGGATAGAAATAATTCTTCCGATCAAACTCGGTAAAGTCAGCAAGTTCTCCCTCAACAGCAACACCGACTCGTAGTACGTGTCGTACCGCTTCTTTATTTATAACAGGAAGTGTCCCAGGATGGCCCATACATACAGGACAAATATTTACATTCGGCCTCTCTTCGTCAGGATCATTCTTTGAGTTACAAAACATCTTTGTTTTTGTCTTCAGTTGTGCATGGACTTCAAGTCCAATAGTAGGTGTATATTTCTCTTTCATGTCTCTTTTATACTATCATGTAAACAGGGTCTGCCAACAAAATAAAAGGTAATATCACATATACAAACTAAGACTGATCCCCGTCCTCCTTCTTGAGTTCTTGCAACGCACGTGAGAGAGTTGATGTGAACTCCTCTACAAGCTGATCATCAAGTATGGATACATAATACACGTCTTCTCCTGTATGATTCCTGAGCTCCTGTTGCGCACTCTTTCTCTCCTCTTCAGATATTGTATCTGACTTTGTGAGGACAATCAGCTCCGGTTTTTCCAGAAGCCCCTCTCCATACTCTCCAAGCTCTTTTCGAATCTCTTCGTAAACCTCTATAAGATTCTCATTCTCTAGAGATATGCAGTGAACAAGCAAACGAGTGCGTTTGATATGTCGGAGAAATTTCGTACCAAGCCCCTTCCCCTTTGATGCCCCTTCTATTAGTCCAGGAATATCCGCAAGGATATATCCATGGAATGCTCCGAGATTAGGAGAGAGAGTTGTGAATTCATACGATCCAGTCTTTGCTCGTGCATTTGTAAGTGTATTCAAAAGTGTAGACTTCCCGGCATTAGGTAGACCCATAAAACCAGCATCAGCTATTAGTTGAAGCTCTATATGAACCTCTGCCTCCTCACCGGGCTTTCCAAGTGTTGCTTTCTGAGGTCGTTGATTGGTCGAGCTCTTAAAATTCTCATTCCCGAGACCACCTTCTCCTCCCTTGAGAAATACGACCTCCTGACCTTCTGTGGTTAATTCAACTTGCTTTCCGGTAGAGAGGTTGGTGACAATTACACCAACAGGTAGTTCAACAACCACATCCTCTCCCCCTTTTCCATCTTTGGAGTTCTTCTTTCCATCTTCTCCGTCCTCTGCGCGAAATTCGTCCTTGTGACGATATTTTGCTAAAAGGCCAGTATCACGAGCAGCACGAAAACGGACATCGCCTCCACGACCTCCATCACCACCAGCAGGACCACCCTTTGGCTTATACTTCTCTCGCAGCCATCGAACAACGCCGTCTCCGCCGTCTCCTGCCTTCATATGTATTTGTAGTTCATCAACGAATGCCATATAAATGGAGTATAGCTGAAGTGAGGGAAAATATACAGCTCAACCTCTATAAATCCACAGATTTAATATAGGGTATAAACTGTTCCACCTTCTCACTATCCCTTGGATTAATGAGGAAAGGTTCCACATCATCTGCAAGATCCTCGAAGTTAGTATCTGACAATTTAGAGAGGAGAACCTCTTTTAGATCCGAACCATTTGAAATGCCAAGTTTGTCTTCAAGATATCTGTAGTTTGGTTTTGTCTTTGGTAGCAAGAACGTAATATCAAAGAAATCTCTCCCCTTCATCCGAGATCTATTCAGTGCTGCATATATCTTTTGAGACAAAAGGAGATCGAGAGGAGTTACATATACTTGAGTAAAGACATCAAACTTATTCAGAACAGTCCTCTCTTTTTCATACTCAAAAGCCTGAGGAACTGTATCCACCTGGATCATAATTTTCTCTTCTCTAAGGTCAGAGAGTTCATTTTTAAATAATACCTCGGGTAGGCGAATATATGATCTATACGCCCCCTTGAATACATTTTTTATCTCTACAGTATTCCCCTCTAGTTCAAGTTCCTTCTTTATCTCCTCTGTGAGAGCGGTAAATTCATCCTCGGATAGATCGAAATTGTCAAAATCGAGATCCTCTGAAAACCTAGTATTCCCATGAACAATACGCAGAGCAGTGCCTCCAAGAAACACAAGATTACGCCCAATATCTGAATGAAAAATAATTTCCAATATCTTGTACTGCAAATACTCCCGAAGGATGTTTCTTTTAAAAGCCCGCTCATTTTCTGGATAATATTTTTCAATAGCAGAGATATCAAGCATGATCAATGTAGGTTAGGAATGATTCAACTCTCTTCTTCAATGCCTTATTTTCGAAAGCCTCTAGGTATCTCTCGAGCTTTCTCTTGTCTACCCTCTCGTTCCATTCAGAGACATTGAAACGCAGTTGTTCAAAGGCGGATGTATCATTAATATCTGGATTAAGGTAGAGAAAATCAAGGAGTGCCTTTTCAACATCAGCCATGAGATATGTTCTGTTTCCAATATCTTGTGGAGTATAGCCAAACATCAATTGAGGCTTGATATGACGATACTTAAACACAGCAATGGGGGTATCGAAGGTTCGTGTCTTCCTCGAAGTTACCGAGGTAATTTCATAGACGGATTCAGGAATAAGGCTGTAGAATGAAAATACCATTTGAAGTGAGATGTAGGAAGGTGAGTAAATCTCACCCGCAATAGCAAATAAGATCTTTTCATTCAATTCCCCATCAGAAAAACGATAGAACCCGCGACGGATCTTTGTAATATACCCCTTCTTCTGCCACTCCGTCAGTCTTTGACGGTGGAAGGAGGGATCAATCATTTCAATGTCCCTCCGCGAAAAGACGGGAAAATCTTCTAATTCGTTTTTTACATCAAGAAATGTCATATATTTCTGTAACGTCCGCTTTTTAGGACGTTATGGAAACATAATAGCATATATTCCTCGACAGACAAGGAGTCGGGAAAGAGAACTATACAGCTTAATCACTATAATTCTATGAGACCCAGACTAATTTCCAAAGCTGAATTAATCTCTTGCAAAGTATTAGGATGCACTTTCCCGATCTTTTGTATCAAGCGTTGTTTATCAACCGTCCTAATCTGGTTAAGAAGAACAACAGAATCATTATCAAGACCATTTCTTCCCGCCTTTATACCCACTTCAGTGGGATAAAGGCGCCGCTTTTCACCAAGAGACGTTATTGCTGCAACAATCGTAAGAGGGCTATGAGTATTAGCAATATTATTCTGTATCACAAGAGCGGGTCTCGTCTTTTTTATTTCAGAACCTACAGTGGGGTCAAAGCTAACAAGAAATATGTCTCCCCTATGGGGTACTACTTTTCTTTTTCTCATGCCTCTTCATCAAAAGTAAACCACTCCTCAGCAATCCTACGATCTCGTTCGGCGTTTTCTTGCGCACCCTCTTCAAGACGAACGCGCAGATTCTTGCGCCCAACTTCTTGGACATAGAAATTAATCGCCTGATCAATCAACTTACTTCGATTACCATGTTCTGCCACACTATCAATCTTCTTGAGTGTCCTCTCTGGAAGAGTGACGTTAACTCTTTTTTTAGTGACTTTATTCATATATAAACATTATACACACTAAACATGTGTATACAAGTAAATATGCCATATATGATATATTAACTACTACATGACACCTAAAAAGAAAAAAGAGATATCCAATAAAGACCTTATGAATTCTATTGGTGAGTTGGCGACGGGACAGTCAGCTCTTAAAGATTTCATGGAAACAATGGCTGAGAGTCAGATGGAAATAAAGAGGGATATCTCGGGGTTGAAGACAGGCGTAGGGGGACTAAAGAAAGACATCTCAGGGCTGAAAGGAGGACTAGAAGAAATCAAAAACACCATAGCAACTAAAGATGATGTGAGGGAGCTCTTGAGTGATCTGAAGAAATTAATAGATGAATTAAAAAAACTTTCAAGAAAAAAGGTAAAGGGTTAACTCTCAAGTGCTTTTCGAGCAAGTTCAAGCGCCCCCTCTTTTGAGTCTGCCACTGCTAGAAATCGGGCATTATGGCAAAACACAGCATCAGAGACCCCAGTAGCTGCAACAAGCTCATCATCCCGCTTCCCCGCCCATTCCGCCGGGAGATCCTTTCTATTCTCAAATGAACCTGTATCCGCGGGAACTGCCTTGACCCCCCATGTATCACCTCGGTCATATACAACATAGATTGGTTCTGGAAGAGATGTGAGGATTTCTCTCCACGGATATTTACGATCGAGTATTATAAGTCTCTTGTCCTGTGCATCTTCATACGCCTGTCTAACATATGATTGTGCCTCAATGTAGTCATTTGTAATGTCTATAAGCCTCTTAAGAAAAACTTCTGCGGCATCCACGAGGTAAAGGAAACGTTTGAAGTATTCTTCTTCAGAATTGTCCTCATTCCATGTCGGACGAAACGCAGATGCAATGCCATTCATTGAACGTGGATATACATCATCATAGAGTGAAGTGGCAATCTCTACTCCATTATCTACTGCATCTATAGGCTGAATGAGGCTTCTATCAATATGCTCTGCAGCCTCTGTGCTCCCAGACAGGCGTTCACCATATTCTTTCCAAACAAGACCAAAAGAGGCATATGGGATTCCGTTCTCTCGCTCTCCACCACCACCTTTCTGGTGGTGATCGAAATAATTCTCTTGGGGGTCATACTGAGCTCCAACATCAACAACATAGTCACCATCCTTGATTAGATCCTCGTTGCGTGTACGAACAATCTCTATATCACCAAGCACCATACGCAGTGTTGCAACCGCAAATATATCATCCGCGTGGAAGTCCCCTGAGTGTGTTACAACAATCGGTCGTGCCATATTAATCTGCGAGTACATCGATAAAATTCTCTCCGAGCATATTCACTGCGGTAACAAACAATGATCCAACAAGTGCAGCAAGGAATCCAGCAACTTCAAATCCTGTGATAATCTCCCCGGTAAACCAGAAGAGAAACGCACCAATGATAAAGCTGAAGAGACCAAAGGTAATGAGATTGATTGGAAGAGCAAGTATATTGAGTATCGGCTTCACAAATACATTGAGAAGACCGAGAATGATAGCTACAACAACCGCTATCCAGAATCCTGCAACATGAATCCCCTCAAAGAGCGCTGCTGCGGCAAGAAGACCGAGCGCTGCAAT
>JBBDUG010000009.1:0-46698 GCA_040904025.1 Minisyncoccota bacterium | reverse complement strand
ATTCATTTTCTTACCCGTTGGGTCGATGAAATCAACGCGTACATCACACTGGGCATCTGTTTTTATATCATCAGTATCGACACGCTTCCACAGTGATGTTAACTGCATTGGGAAATTGATTGAAATATTTCCTTCTCCCTCGGGGATCTGTGCGGTGAGTTCGTCTATGACCTGTATGATAGTTAGGTCATTTGATTGGTAGTCTATT
Organism: Minisyncoccota bacterium; assembly: GCA_040904025.1. Taxonomy (GTDB): domain Bacteria; phylum Patescibacteriota; class Minisyncoccia; order Phycocordibacterales; family SW-6-46-9; genus JBBDUG01. The sequence goes on along the minus strand of JBBDUG010000009.1, from coordinate 46,490 downwards.
GCGGAGGTTTTGCTGAGGATGCTCCATACATGTTTTACTTTTTTGCTCATATAATTGATATTAGGATTTTATACTGTTTCTAATTTTCTATTTCGATCCGTCTCCCTTGTTCCCGAAGCCACTTTTTCTGTTTGCAGAAAACCATCTCTCCCAAAAAAGAACCTAATCTCTTTGTTAAGAGACTCTTGGTTCTTTATCGCTTGTTCACGTTCTGCCACTGTGGCGAATTTGGGCTCGATGATATATGTACCAAGGGCTTCTGCCATTTTCTGCAGGAAACTTAAGCTGGGTAGGGTGCTACCTCCCTCAGCTCGCGAAATACTTGATTGTTTGGTTCCCATCTTCTTGGCAAGTTTTTTTTGGGAAAGTCCCGCTGTGATACGGGCACGTGTAATCTGCGAGCTTGTGCGTATAGCAAGTCCCGCTTTATCTTTGCCATCATATTTAACTAAATTGCTGAAGTATCCCATTGATATTGTTTTATACATTTGGTAAACAAGTAATACTCTGTTTTCGTGTCATCGCTATTTCTACATGCTTATTATCTGTTTTTGATCCACGAGTAGACTTCTTTATAAAGAGATGAAGCATGTGTGCTACATCATCTTCTCTGTGGAAGAAGATCCGAGCAATACGTCTGTCTAATTTAAATCTGTATTCATATAATTCATACCCCTTTAATTCAGCAACCTCTGTTGAATCAATCATCTCCTGAAGAGTCTGTAGCTCGAATGTGTCCAAACTCTCATCAAATTGAAGGTATGCATGCTTGTCCTTTCGTCCCACAGCCTTTCTGAAGTCTTCTTCTATAAATATGCGACCAGACACTTTTTCACATAGGTGATATTTCACATTGAATTACTGACTGGTAATTACTGTCTCTAGTATAATATAACGAAATTGTTATGCAACTCTTACATCCTCTTCCATTCCACAGCCTGCCTGTTGCATACATACCTCTCTTTCGTATAATACAGGCTGTATTTTAAACATGGAAAAAGAGAAAAAAGGAGAGCTGAAAGGTGAATATGCGCGGCTCCAAACTCGCGCTTTTTCAATTATGATAGAGGTGATCTTCATCTTTGGTATTCCAGCACTCCTGGCAGTCTGGATTGGAGGGATGCTCAGTGAGGGGAATACGGCGACATATATTCTTCTTGTAGTGGCATTTATCCTCTCCTGGGTGATCCTCTCTTTTAGGATCAAGAAGGTGAATGCAGATCTAAAAGAAATGCGCACTAAGTTAGATGAGAACAAATAGTATGGATATTATTCCTCAGATACATAGAGAAATAGCTCCTGTTGGACCCGAAACTATTGCATATATCGGTGGCTTTCCTATAACAAACTCATTTCTCCTCATTATCCTTATTGGTATTCTCTTTGCCATTGTTGGTGCATATACTGTTCGCCGCTTCTCTCTGGTGCCCAACAAATTGCAGAATACTATTGAGGTGCTCTATGAGAGTATGCTCAATCTCACAAATCAGATCACGTCTAGTAGAAAACTCTCAGAGCGCATCTTTCCTCTTATCGGTGCGCTCTTTGTATATATAGGTGTGGCAAACTGTATTGGACTCATTCCCGGGGTCACCAGCTTTACATACAATGGCATTCCACTTTTCCGTACCCCCACAAGTGATTTCAATACTACATTTGGTCTTGCTTTGGCAATGATGCTTCTTATACAGATAGAGAGTATTCGTGACTATGGAGTTCTTGGATACATTGGACGCTTCATTCGTATCAAAGAGCTCATTGTTGGTTTTAAAAAGGGAATTAAGGATGGAGCATTGGCATTAGTTAACTTCTTCATTGGATTTCTTGATATTATCGCAGAGGCGGCAAAGGTCATCTCACTCTCATTCCGTCTTTTTGGAAACATGTTTGCCGGAGAAGTTCTCGCCATTCTTATCATCGGGGCATTGGCATATATCCTGCCGTCTCTCTGGCTTTCACTCAACCTTCTCTTTGCTGTGGTTCAGGCGATCGTATTTGGTGCACTAGTTGCCGCATACTATACGCTTTCGGTAAAGCGCGAAGAAGAGGGCTCATGAACCTACACATAAGCTGAGCTTGTGTTAAGATTCATGTGCCTTTGAGGCACGCCGTGGAGATAGGGGAGGTCTCCTAAATCCACGGTCATTAATAGTGGAAATAACAATATTTATATGGAACCGACTGTAACATCTGTCTTGAGTGTTGAGGCAGCAACATTGATCGGAAAAGGACTTGCAACGACATCACTCTTTGGTGCTGCTATCGGTGAGGGATATCTCATCGGAAAAGCACTCGAAGCTATGGGACGTAATCCTGAGATGTCAGGAGAGCTCTTTACCCGCATGATCATTGGAGTTGCTATGGCTGAGTCATCAGCTATCTATGCACTCGTTCTCTTCTTCCTCATCTAATATGGATTTATACGATGCACTCTCGAATATTGGATTTGATTGGCGGGTTGCACTAGCAAACCTCGTCAACTTCCTCATTATCTTCTGGCTTCTCAAAAAGTTCGTCTTTTCATCCATCAAGGATGTCTTGGACAAGCGAAAACAGCGTATACAGGATGGTGTCGAGAATGCACAGAAAGCCGAGCGTGACCGCGTGATGGCAAAAGAAGCGTATGAGAAGCGTATGAAAGAAGCTCAGATTGAGGCAAATGAGATTGTCTCTGATGCACGCTCTAAAGAGCGTGAGATTATCGAAGAAGCGCGGGGGAAGGCGAGTACAGAAGCTGATCTCATCCTTGAGCGCGGAAAAGAGAAAATAGAGGAAGAGCGGAGCAAACTAAAAGGAGAGGTTGAAAAGGATGCGGTTAAGATGGTCGTTGATGCAACTGAAAAAGTGCTCCGAGAGAATATAGATGAGAAAAAGAATGACACCTTTATCCGCTCTCTTATCAAACAGTCATGATACGGGTTGCTACACTTGCAGGAGTCGCCCGAGAAATGGCGGCAGAAGAGGGGGGACTTGATCGCTTTTGCAGGTATCTCAAGACACGTGGTCTTCTCCCGCTTCTCCCTCCAATTGTTCGGTATCTTGAGCGTCAGGCACAAAGAGAGCGGGATAGGGAGCGTGTCATGATCGAGACACCATTTACACTCTCTTCTGAGGCGCGCGAGAGTATTCGCTCGAAGATCGGTGCACCATCAGATGCCGAGGAGAAGGTAGAGGAGAATTCCAATCTTATCGGGGGCTTTATCGCCGAGTATAACTATCGGCGGTATGATGCAAGCATGCGCCGTACATTAGAACAACTCCGAACCCACTTACTTCACTAACCGTTTATATATACATGTCCACAAACAGACTTGTTGATAATTTAAAGTCAAAGATAGAGAACTTCGAATCAGAGATCGAAGTGCGTGAAGTTGGTCGTGTGATTGAAGTTGCCGACGGTATTGCACAGCTTGTTGGACTCGAAGGAGTCCAATCACAAGAGATGCTTCGCTTTCCTGATACTCCCGATGGAAAAGAAGTGCTCGGTATTGCCCTCAACCTCGAAGAGGGGGTTGTCGGTGCAATCATTCTCGGTGAGTTTGCACATATTGGAGAGGGAGACACGGTGGAGCGTACCGGGAATATTCTCTCAGTCCCCGTTGGTGATGACATGATCGGACGCATTGTTGATCCTCTCATGCGCCCCATTGACGGCAAGGGGGATATAGATAGTACTGAAGAATATCTTGTGGAACGCAGAGCGCCTGGTGTCATGGAGCGACAACCAGTTGATCAGCCACTGCAGACAGGTATCAAGGCAATTGATGCCATGATACCGATCGGACGCGGACAGAGAGAGCTCATTATCGGAGACCGACAGACTGGAAAGACAACTTTAGCCATCGATACCATCCTCAACCAAAAGGATGAGGATGTGCTCTGTATATATGTTGCAATCGGACAGAAGCGCTCAAAGGTTGCTCGTATTGTCTCTGAGCTTGAGGAGGCTGGTGCAATGGACTACACAACTGTGGTATTAGCTGGTGCATCAGATGGTGCATCATATGCATATATTTCACCGTATGCCGGTGTAGCGCTCGGAGAATACTTCATGGATCAGGGCAAGGATGTTCTCATTATCTATGATGATCTCTCAAAGCATGCTACCGCATATCGTGAGATATCCCTTCTATTACGTCGTCCACCGGGACGTGAGGCATATCCCGGAGATGTCTTCTATCTCCACTCACGCCTTCTTGAGCGTGCCGCACGACGCAATGAGAAGGCGGGTGGAGGATCGATAACAGCATTGCCGATAATTGAGACACAGGCAGGAGACCTCTCTGCATATATTCCAACAAACGTCATCTCTATTACAGACGGACAGATATTCCTTGAGGCAGGAATCTTTAACAGAGGAATCCGTCCGGCAGTGAATGTCGGAAACTCTGTCTCCCGTGTGGGAGGATCAGCGCAGATAAAGTCGATGAAGAAGGTGGCGGGGAAGCTGCGTACACAACTTGCACAGTTCCGCGAGATCGAGGCATTTGCACAATTTGCATCTGATCTTGATCCGGCAACAAAGAAGCAGCTGGATCGTGGAGAGCGTCTTGTTGAACTGCTCAAGCAGCCGCAGAGCGCACCGGTGCCGGTGGGCATCCAGATTGCTCTTATCTACACTGCCAATCAGGGACTCCTTGATGATATCGAGGTTGATGATATATCACGCTTTGAGAAGGAATATAGGCAATTCCTCCTCGATGCAAAGAGAGATCTCGTTGAACGGGCGACAAAAGAGTGGAGTGATGAGGTGCAGGAGGAGCTCACCGCTGCAGCAGAGCAGTTTCTTTCACAATTTAACGATTAGATATGGCACTACAAGCTCGAACAATTAAGGCGAAGATCAATTCGGTTGGAAATATCCAAAAGATCACTCGTGCTATGGAGCTTGTTTCTGTCTCGAAGATGAAGAAGGCAACAGACACTGCACTCTCTTCGCGTCCATACGCCGAGCGTGCACTGGAGATTCTCGTGAATGTTTCAAAGCAGCGTACCGTGAATCATCGTCTCTTCTCCCACGGTGATGTAAAGCGGAATCTTGTTGTGCTTTTCTCATCAAACAAAGGACTTTGTGGAAGCTTTAATGTGAATGTTGAGAAGGGGGTAAAGACGTTCCTTGAACGAGTGCATGCAAAACGTGAGGCTGAGATTAGATTTGTCACTGTGGGAAAGCGTTCCGAGAAAGTGGCGCGGAAGATAGGGGGAGATATCGTTGGAAGCTTCATTGATCTTCCTGAAAAGATCGCCCTTGAAGATGTGCTTCCACTTGCTCGGCTTTTGGTGGATGAGTTTGAGACGGGAGAGTACCACAACATTGTGCTTGTCTATACCAACTTTATCTCAGCACTCTCTAATGAAGTTCTAGCACGCCAACTCCTCCCCGTTACCGTTGAGAATGTGCGTAATATGATGGAGGATGCCGGAGGAAAAGGGCAGAAGGGAGAGGATGTGGCGGATCTCTCCAACTATCTCTTTGAGCCCTCAGAAGATGAAGTGGTGGATCGCATCTTGCGTGATTTGGTGGAGGTGCAGGTGTACCAGGCATTACTCGAATCCCGTGCAAGTGAACACAGTTCACGTATGATAGCGATGAAGAATGCAACAGAGAATGCAGAGAAGCTTTCTCGTGAACTGACGCTTTCGTATAATCGTGCGCGACAAGCTGCCATTACCCGTGAGATCTCTGAGATCGCCTCTGGAGCAGAGGCACTCTCAGGTGCATAATGAATAGACGTCTAGATATGAATACAACACAAACAAAAGGAAATATAATTCAAATTATCGGCCCAGTCGTCGATGTTCTCTTCGAGGATGGAGATCTTCCAGAGATATATGATGCATTGCATGTAGAGTGCGGTGGTGAACGTATCACCCTTGAGGTGCAGAAGCACCTCGGGCTCAGAGAAGTTCGCACAGTCTCTATGTCATCAACAGATGGACTGACTCGCGGTCAGGAAGTGATTGCGACCGGAGAGTCGATCTCTGTTCCGGTTGGAGAGAAGACACTCGGACGTATGTTTAAAGTTACCGGAGAGACAATAGATGGTGGCGGGGAGGTGGATTCGGAGAAGAGATACCCTATCCACCGTCCTGCTCCTGATTTTGTCTCACAATCCACCTCATCAGAGGTCTTTGAGACGGGTATCAAAGTTATTGATCTCATCGCACCATTCCTCCGTGGTGGAAAGGTTGGACTCTTTGGTGGTGCTGGTGTCGGAAAGACTGTCATCATCCAGGAGCTCATTCACAACATTGCATCTGAGCATGGAGGATATTCATGTTTTGCCGGTGTTGGTGAACGGTCTCGAGAGGGGAATGACCTTTATAAGGAGATGGAGGAGTCAGGAGTGCTCGACAAGACCGCATTGGTCTTCGGGCAGATGAACGAGCCGCCTGGAGCACGTGCACGTGTGGCACTCACAGCACTTGCTATGGCGGAGTACTTCCGTGATGAAGAAGGAAAAGACCTCCTCCTCTTTATCGACAACATCTTCCGCTTTACACAGGCGGGTTCAGAGCTCTCCGCGCTGTTGGGTCGTATGCCGTCTGCGGTTGGATATCAGCCGACACTCTCATCTGAGATGGCAGCATTGCAAGAGCGCATTACATCCACCGATAGTGGTTCTATCACCTCTGTACAGGCAGTCTATGTTCCGGCTGATGACTTGACTGACCCTGCACCAGCGACAACATTCGCACACCTCGACTCTACAGTTGTGCTCTCTCGTTCACTTGCTGAGCTTGGAATATACCCGGCAGTTGATCCACTAGACTCAACCTCAACAGTGCTTGATGCAACTGTTGTTGGAGAGCGACACTACAATGTCGCACGTGGAGTACAGCAGATACTGCAGCGGTATAAGGATCTGCAGGATATTATCGCCATTCTCGGAATGGATGAACTCTCCGATGAGGACAAGGTGACGGTGGCGCGTGCACGAAAGATACAACGTTTCCTCTCACAACCGTTCTTCGTGGCTGAGCAGTTTACCGGAGTATCCGGTACATATGTCTCTCTTGAGGAGACGATCCGTGGATTCGAAGAAATCCTCGAAGGAAAGCATGATGAGAAAGAAGAGCAGGCCTTCTACATGAAGGGTACAATAGATGAGGTGGGTAATGATGAATAATATGAAGACATTCAACATACAACAGCTGTTTAAAGACACCTGGAAGCTCTTTGAGAAGCATATTCTTGTGCTTCTGGGGGCATATATAGCAGTTGCCCTTATCATCGGCGGATCAGGGCTTCTCATGGATGAGCAGAGTATTGCTAATATTCCCGCAATGATACTTCTGACACTTCTCATATGGCTCATTGCCGCAATCTTTGCGGTTGGGATCATACAAATACTCCTTGATATTGTTGAGGGGAAAGATCCGAAGATAGAGACACTCTGGAGTCGTGGGGAGCTTGTTCCGGGATATGTGGGTCTTCAGATACTTGTCGCGGTCATTGTATTCCTCGGCCTCTTTCTCTTTATATTCCCTGCATTTATCTTTTGGATTACCTTCAGCTTCGCTTCCTTTGCCTTTGTGCACAGGGGTGGGGGCATACTGGAGTCAATGGTTGACAGCAAGAATATTACAAAAGGACACAAGTGGAATCTGCTTCTTATATTCATTTTCCTCATCATTCTCAATATGGCAGGAGCTGCACTCTTTGGTGTCGGACTCATCCTTACCGTACCCTTCTCACATCTCATGGTTGCACTGCTGTATACAAAGCTGCGTGATACATCTAATGCATAGATATGGCAATGAAATTCCCATTTCAGATAGTTACCCCCGAAGAATCTCTCTATGAAGATGAGATAGAACGGGTGACGGTACCTACAGGAGCGGGGGAGATAACAATACTTGCGCGGCATACCCCGATAATTTCAACATTGGTTCCGGGAGAATTACGTATACAGAAAGACGATACTGCACTCCCCATGGCAGTTGGACACGGCTTTGTGGAAGTTCGAGATGATGGACGTGTCATCATTCTTGCTGGATCTGCAGAGCGTGTAGAAGATATTGATATTGAAAAAGCACAGGCAGCACGTGATCGTGCACAAATGCTCATGGAAAAGCATGAGCACGTGGATGATGAGCAGTTTGCAAAATTTGAAGGACTTCTTGAGAAGGAAATTGCTCGTATTCGAGTAGCGACAAAGTACGAGAGAAAGTAGTTTACTCATTTTTTCTTTTTGTGTAGTGTGAAGGTAGAGAATGTTTCCAGCCATAGATATTGGAGAGGTGGACCATGCCTGGATGGAATTCTGATCTTTTTATCGCAGCGATTGATGATTACGAAAAAGCGCAGTATAAGATACTGGCAAAGCTTGGGGAGGTGAGACAAGACTTTTCTCATAATCGCCTGTATCCGCACCTTGGGGAACTTATCGCTACCCGTGCTCTCTTACGTATTGTTCTCGATAGCGAGGCCGATATACACGAAAAGTTTCCTGGGGTGGTTAAGGATGTGGATCTTGAAGCTGGGGAGGTAATATATGAGAAACCTCAGCTTGAAGGAACGTACATGAGGGTGGTACGTGAACTCATGGAGTGGACTTTTTCCAAAATCACGGAGTTGATCTATGAGGGTTCTACCATCTTTGAATTTGTGGAGGACAATCTCAAAATGGAAGAGGTAGGGATGGTGTCTTTGTATCTAGATGAGGGATACCTCTTTATCCCCGATGTAGAGAGAGGGTCACTCAATATTTTGGAGTACACTCTCTCTATCTACACCTCTTCCGAAGAGAGGTATAGATCACTTCGCACCAAATGTGTCAAGAGTGTGTCGGAGTCGAAGAATATCTCCCCGGAGGATATAAAGATATCACTCTTGGAGGAGCGTCCAGATCTCCCTAATCCTTTAGTATTCTCTTTCGAGATGGAGCTTGACTTTCCGTATGAACCAACAGTTTTGCCGGTTGCAAAGCGGAAGGTCTTGCGACATCTTTCTTCTAACGCTGCGTAATTGAGATGGTCCCCTCGGGTTTAACCTGAGTGGGGCTTTTTTTATATGGGTGGCGCTTTATTGTTGTAAAAGGTATTCTCGAGAGAAGATGTTACAATAGACGTATTATGAATGAAGAATCAAATCAACAGGACATTGAGAATCCAGCTGTCTCAAATGAGCCAGAATTAGAACCCAGAAAAGAGAAAACTCTTTCTAAAGCCGCAATAGTTGGTGTACTGATACTTCTTGTGGTTATCGCATCGTTTCTTGCATACTCCAGTTTAACCGATCAGCCTCTCGATCAGCCTTCTCAGGAAGAAGCTGAGCAGGTAGTGCGTAATACTGAGATTGGCTCTCCTGTGAGTCATGCTACATATCTCGTCCTCCAGAATACTATGCTTGAGACACTACCCTCCCAACCTGAAGTGCGGAAAGATAGTTTGCGCGCATATGATATAGACGATGATGGAGATGAAGATATTCTTGGTTTCTTTACGCTCACTTTTGATTCAGGTGTTTCAGCTATGATTTTTTCCACATGGTTTCGAAATGGTGATAAATATGAATACTACGAAGATGGTTTTGATACCTTTAGGATTTATCCAGATAATCTTGAAGTTGAGACTCCGTGTTCAATTTTTGATCTTGCCTTTGAGAGAGTTACGCTTAAGTGTGAAGATTCTGGAGAGGAATACCAAATAACACTCAAGTATCAAGAGAATGAGGTTGGGTACTATAGAGATGTTGATGCTCATGCTCTTACCTTTAGTGATGAAGAAGACTGGTCTGAATATACCAGCGCTCTTGGAGGCGTCTCATTCAAAATTCCATCTAATGTTGATGTTGCAGAGAAAACATACAGTGTTTTTGGAGATCCCATCACGGTGATTACCGGTGTTCAAGATGACGACACATTATTTGAAATTCACAGTGTTCTTTCCGATGGAAATAAGGGGGGAGGTACGATTGATCTTAGTTGGAAGGGGAAGTTTTTAAAATTATCGGATGGCTCATACCTTTCGAGAAGTTTAATGATACCTGGTTCTGATGAAATATGGGATCCGGGGATTTTCTATCGAAAAACAGGGGCGTATAAAGAAAATAACGTAGGATCTATTTTTACCGCTCATGATTTTCCAAACGTGGCAAAGGGAAGAAAATATAAATTTTTCTCTCCTCTTCAAAATGAGGATGAATTAGTGGTGGTGGATAAGATATTTGCATCACTTGAGTACAATGGGACTTCTTTCATTCGTGACACGGCACTTATCCCGCTTCAGCAAAATATCGTCACAATCACTGATGCAATCACCCTTACCGTGCCAGGTAGTATTTCTGAAAAACAGACTTCCTTTAATCCAGAAGATTCTATTGCGGTAAAAGATATGGAACTAACATTTGTTGACTCACCAGTCTATGCACCTTACCCACTTACTCTTGTTGTGTACCCCTTTCAATCTATAGGTGGCACAAACTCAATTGGAGGCGGTGGCTACAATCTTGAAGAAGATAAATGCTTTCTTTTCGATAAAAATGAACTCTCCGCACCACAGAAAATAGGTAAGAATCGGGTGTGTAGATTTGGCTGGGGTGATGGTGGGCTTTCAACACAGGGATATTATGTTCTAGATCCCAATCAAAACTTCATTTTAAGTATACGAAGTGACATCAATCCCTCAACTTCTTATGCATTAATACTACACCCCGACCTAGAAGCTATTGTAGAGAGTGTACATTTCTCTACTCAGGGTAATAACTAATGAAAGAGATCATTCTCTGTCTCTAGAATACTTTTATATGGGTGGATAACTTATATCCTCCCTTTGACAAAGGGTGATACAATATGTATGTAGGCCATCCCTTTAATGGGATGCAGCTTATCAGTAACAGAATACAATCATGAAAAATGTTTGGTGGATTGCAGAGCTCCTCGTTGTAGTAGGGGCGATCAACTGGGGTCTTGTTGGCCTCTTTGATTTTAATCTTGTTGATACAATCCTTGGAAGCGGTTCTGTACTTGCACGCATCGTATACGTACTCGTTGGAGTTTCAGGTGTATGGGCGATCAAGCTCCTCATTGGAGGGGGATCTGGTAAATCAGATCAACGTGCAGAACGTCCGGCTATGTCAACAGAGCCGGGAATGTAAAGATATATTTTATCTTTATACGAAAAGGCGGCCGTTATGGCCGCTTTTTCTATTTCATCTTCTTTAGGAGTTCTGTTGGGTGGAGTTTTGTATAGTTTCCGTGTAGTTGGTGTGTGATCTTCTTTTGTAGTGGGGAAGTGAGATGGGCGCGGATATTCTGTATATCATGTTCTGGAGCACTTAGAAGCACTTCATCTATATCAATCTCCTTTCTGATTGAATTGAGAAGTGTATTTAATTGTTCGATAAAGGTATCTTCAGTTGATTTGGATTTTGATTCATATACTGACCAACTTCCCATTGTCATACCTCTTCCTGAGCGCAAGAAGAACCCCTCTCGTTCATTGTATGTGGGGGTGGGTGTCTTGAGTTCTGTTATCTCTTCAATTGCACCATTGAGTGCATAGAAGAATTTTGCATATTGTGAACCTGTCACTATGAGTAGTGTGGGTGTATTTTTAAATTGTGGAAGTTCTTGTGGTATTTGCATACTATTTTAGACGCACTTCCATCCACTTTTGTTACATCACGGATTATTAGCGGTACAGTGTGGGCAGCGAATTGCCCTCTTTGAAATGATAGAGAAGCAGTATTTACAGTTCTTTGTTGCTTTCTCTGGTGTTTCTACCGTTGCGCTCTCTTCTCGCCACACGTTGATTCCCTTAACAACCAAAAAGACGACAAAGGCGATGATGATAAAGTCCATAAGAGAGGTGATAAAGAGACCGTAGTTTACAACAAGGGCTTCTGAGGTCTCGGTTGCCCCGCGTAGTATAAAAAATTGTTCCGAGAGCCTAATACTTCCTGTGATCAATCCCAAAGGAGGGTTGAGAACTTGCTTGACGAAAGAATTAACAAGATTACTAAAACCAACACCAACAACAACACCGATAAGCATATCTACCGCATTACCGCGGATTGCAAATGTTTTAAATTCTTGAAGTAATTTCATAATCTACTTCTTTTGAATTTTATATATTCCATTCATTGCAAGGAAGAGCAGGATAACAGCAGCGCCCCAGCTGAATCCAATTGAGATGTATGTATCTCCGAGAGAGAGGGGTGTGCCGTACCATGCTCTAATCGCATGCACGAGTGCAACAATTACAAAAAGAACTGATGTAATAATTATATGATTTTTCATCACTTATATTCTAACAGGAGAATGATGGAGATATTCAATACGAGTGTGGACAAGTGTATCTCACCTGATTTCCTTAATCTCTCCCAAATGTTCGATCAAGTCCAAAATATCTTCCTGCTCCAACAGCAGCAAAGAAGAGAAGGATGAGTATGTAGATTATATGGTCATCAACGATATATGAGTGTTCTCCGACATATGGAAAAGAGAGAAGGGGAATCCAGTAGAGGAGCATGAGGAGGGCGCCAAGAGGTGCTGAGAAGCGTACAAAAAGTCCGAAAATCAGAGAGACACCAATAAGAACCAATCCCCATTTATTTACAAAATCAACATATTGGATGATCTCAGCTGATCCGAGCCAAGAGTAGAGCGAGGTGAGTGTTTTTGCACCGGAGATATATCCGGCAGATGTCCACTCAGGATTGAGGACTTTTGTAATACCGGTATATAAGAAGAGCCATCCCATGCCAATACGGAGTAATACGAGTATAAAACGAGCTGATTTCGACATACCTATATGGTATACCTCATAGAGAGGTATGAAAAGTGTGGATAAACATCAGACGCTTTAGCAGCTATGCATCTGTGCTATACCCCTCTCTGTTCGGCTTGAAGAATGTGAGGTATAACAAAAGCCCGTCTTTCGACGGGCTTTTGTCTTACTCTACGAGTTCTACTGCAACCGCATTCATTCCTTTAGGAGTTTGAGCGAGGTCAAATGAGACCTTGTCTCCCTCCTGGAGTGAGTCGAACTCTACGTTCACACACTCGTTTGCGTGAAAGAATACGTCTTTGTCATGTCCCTCGCGGGAGATGAATCCGTATCCCTTCTCGTCAATCTTGCGGGCTACAGTTCCTTGTTCTCTTTCCATAAATTGTCTAGAAGAAACATAAACTTTTAATCAACGCACCTAGAAAACTTTTACCTCTTCTAGACCGTTTGATTTTTAGGATACATGAATTGTATGATTTGTACAGGGTGTGTATAAAAAAAGCGGCCGAGTAGTTTTCCAGGAGGTGGGAGGTAAACTACTCGACCGGGAGAGCTCTGCATCAAACCCAGAAAATGCAGAACCCCTCGAAGAGTGCATGATCGTGCTCTCTCGACCATTACCGGTGTGATGAAGCCGGTATCACTCCTCGGGAAAGGACATTTCGTCTTCATATTACCGACTCTTTCTCTTTTGTCAATATGGAGAAAAATTATGCATGATAGTTTGAAAGTGACCCTGTTTATAATCGAGAAATGTTCTTCGTTAATAGGTATAAGGTCTGAGGAAGTACGGTGTTTGTTACCATATGTCAGAAATTTGACATTTTATTCTTTTTTCTTTTCTTTTTTATGAAGTATGATGCATTTCTGTGATTTAATGTATTATGTATATATACATTAGAAGGGATATAATATTTTGCTCATCACAACTAAGTTACAGCATATAGGAATAGGTATAGCGGGGATCTTCTTTATCCTCACCATTTTTCTTGTTGGTGGAGGTGATAAGGGGGGTGATAAGGTTGTTTTACCACACTCTCAAATAGCTGCTCTGCAGACGGTTATTGGAGAAGATGTTGTGGAACTTTTCCCAGGAGACAATCTTCGCAATATTGTTCAACAATACCCTGCAGGTACTGTTTTTGTTTTCAACCCTGGTGTTTATAGGACCCCTTCGTTTGTATCCCCCTCTTTATCTGACACTGGCTCACATGCTATCTCTCCCAGAGATGGCGATATTTTTATAGGAAAACCTGGAGCAATACTTTCTGGTGCTCAGGAGGTAACAAACTGGCAATCATCTGGAAGTTTGTGGGTGTCATCGGGACACACAAACGCACAGTGGAGTCTTGATAGACCAAATCGTGGAGAGTGTAGTCCAGTAAACAGAGAGTGTAGTCAACCACATGATCTTTATATTAACGGTAAGCGTATAAGGAATGTTTCATCACGAAGCCAAGTGAATTCAAATACTTGGTTCTTTGATTATGGAAATGATGAGATTGTTATAGGGACAAACCCCTCAGGAAAGAACATAGAACTTGCGTCTGTATCACATGCTTTCTATGCACGCGGTGTTAAAGATGTGGAAATTAAAGGATTAACGCTAGAGAAGTTTGTCACTGCAATCGAGGCAGTGTCTAAATTTCCAACGACTCCTGATTGGATCATTGAACAGAATGAAGTTCGGTATAATCATGAACACGGAATTTATGTCGGTGCAGGAAGTACTGTTCGCAACAACTATGTTCATCACAATGGAAGACTAGGCCTTCATGGGTGGAATGCACACAATACATTAATTGAAGGAAACGAACTTTCATATAACAACTTTCAGCAATGGTCCAATCACGGTAATGCATCAGGGGGACTTAAGTTTGGAAACAGTAGAAATGTGATAATTCGAGGTAACTATTCACATCACAATCACGGCCCTGGACTTTGGACCGACGTTAAAGGAAAAGATATTTTGTTTGAAGACAATGTCTCTATGTATAACTACAAAGAGGGGATTGTGCATGAAATCGGATACAACGTCATTATTCGTAACAACATTACCAAGTGGAACGAAGATATCCAGATAAGACTGCGTAACAGTCGCGATGGGGAAATATACAACAATACTGTTGTTGTCCCATCATCAGGAGGAGGCGGTATTCAGATTTCTGGTAATTTTAGAACTGACTCTAGTGGAAACGTATATGTTATTACCAACAACACTATTCGTGACAACACTATAATCTATGAATCTTCAAGCGGTGAATCTGGCTTCCGTATTTCCTGTCGGAACGACGCTCCATGTACGACCTCAGACCTTGAACAGGTGTGGAGTTCTAACTACTTTGATTCTAATACCTATTACACAAGTCCAACAAGGCGTGCGTGGAGGTCTGGTCCCCGTATTAACGGAGGTGTTTTGCGCACTTTTAGTGAGTGGCAGGCGATAGGGCAGGGATTAAATAGTACTGTTCTTACGAGCTCTCCAAAAACATCAGGGTTTTCTACACCACGTATATCATTACGGTCACCTGATTCAGAGCTTGAAATTGGAGAGGTTGTTGAACTTTCAGCTCGTGTTTCAGGTATTGAGGATGGAAATGCTGTCGCGTATGTTGATTTTTCTGTAAATGGAAATAACATTGCGCGAGATGCGTATGCGCCATATGAAGCATACTGGCTTACCCCTACAACAGGAAACCATACTGTACGAGCACAAGTTGTTACAGCTCATAATAATAGTGATGTTGACTCTGACTCCTTTACCATTCAATCATCACAACAATCAGGTGGAGTTTCTCAACAGGCATATATTGACCACAGTATTCCGGGTACTATTGAGGCGGAAGACTATGACCTAGGGGGTCAAGGAGTTGCGTATAGCGATAGCACATCAGGTAATACTGGTGGGCAGTATAGAAATGATGACGTTGATATAAAAACAACGTCAGAAGGGGGAAATGCAGTAGGATGGTTGTATGCAGGAGAGTGGCTTGAGTATACTTTTGATGTAAATCAGGCGGGTTCATATGATATCAAGGCACGAGTTGGCTCTCTTTTTTCAGATCGTACATTTAGTGTGAGTATAGATGGAAATACAGTGCGCAGTGCCGTATCTGTTCCAACACTCTCAGCGTGGGATATGTACAGAACTGTTTCTGTGGGACGTGTAGAGCTTTCTCGAGGAACACATACGATGCGTGTTAGTGTTGGAGAAAACAGCTTCTTTGATTTCAATTGGATGCAATTTGTTCGTGTTTCTTCAGATGGTGAATCTGGTAATGATGGGCAAACGGGGGGTGGCAGTCCTTCTGGGGGTGGCAGTCCTTCTGGAGGTGGAGGTATTCAAGATAATTCTGGCGAACAAGGTGGTACTGGAGATGATTCTCGTGATAGTAATACTGGAGACCAGTCAGGTGCAGGAATATCTCAAGGCTCAAGTGGTTCCTCGGGTGGTGGTGGAGGAAGTGGTGGTGGAGGAAGTAGAGGGGCAGAAAATTCAAATATCGGTGAGCGATCAGGTGTACCACAGACTCAGGCTTGTACCTTCATTCGCGATCTCACCATTGGAAGCAGAGGGCAAGATGTCACATGTCTCCAACAGTACCTCCAACGTACAGGACACTATACATACTCAGGTGGTGCCACAGGATACTTTGGTCCTATCACACAACAAGCTCTAGCTTCTTGGCAGAGGGCGAATAATATTAATCCTCCTCAAGGATACTTTGGACCACTTTCTCGATCTGGATATCGAAATATGGTACCGGCACAGGCATCATCAGTATCAGCACAACCATCATCAATATCAGCACAATCAGGAACACCGTCATCAAGAGAAGAAATACTTAAACGTATACAAGAGATTCTTTCTCTTATAAATATTCTTCGAGCACAGCTTGCAGTACAGCAACAGCCATCTGCGCCAACACAATCAACACGGCCTCAATCTACATCGACAACTTGTTCATACACCCGCGATCTCACCATTGGAAGCAGAGGGCAAGATGTCACATGTCTCCAACAGTACCTCCAACGTACAGGACATTATCAATACAGTGATGGTGCCACAGGATACTTTGGTCCTGTCACACAACAAGCTCTAGCTTCTTGGCAGAGGGCGAATAATGTTGAGGTTAGGTCGGAAGGATATTTTGGATCAATGAGTAGGGCGGCTGTAAGATTACTTGATAATTAGCGTTTCGTTTCTATTAAAAGGACATCTTCTTGTGTATGTTTGATAGCGAAGGATATTTGTCCAAGGGTACGACCACGTTGTGTTTCTACATTTATCTTCCATTTTCCTTCTTGAAGATTTGATTTCCAGGTGAAGCCTCTGTATCCATCGTTTCTTCCTCCAAAGATAGGGAAGGCAAACCTATCTTGTTTGAGCCACTGCTTGGTGTCAGGGTTGTAGTGATACCATGTGTGGTAGATAGTGGTGTTGAGATTTGTGGGAGCAAAGATAGAAGAATATGCGTAGACACGTTGTTTAGGTTGTATGTGTAATGTTTGCCCAGGAATAATTTTTTGGAATATATTTTCTTTTTCACCTACAAGGGTGTACGTTGCGTTTGATTTTTCAATGCTGTGGTATATGCCAGCTTCTCGAATGGAGAGGGGGATTGGAGGGATGATCGAGGTGAAATAGAAGAGGTTCATAATAATGAGGATTGAGATCACTCCTGCCCAGATGGATTTATGCTTTTCTCCAACAGTGTTTCGGATTCGTTGCAGGAGTTGTATAAAACCGTATATGATTCCCGTGCTCACCACACCCGCAAGGATAAAGAGCCATGCACTCAGCGAGTTGAAGATGAAAGGGAGCATAACAGTGGAGAGCGAGAGGGTGATAAAGAAATAGATATTCACTTGCAAGAGTGGTTTATGGAAGTGTTCGCGCAGAAAATCGTTGGAGACCATGAGTATAACCAGCAGAAGGATGAAGGGCCAACTTACCGAAAAAGTACCACTGAACCAGTAGAAGATAAAAGAGCCTCCCAGAAGTGCGCCGAAGAAAAATTGAAGGAAAAGAGGTGCGGCCAGACGTCCATATCGCAGACGTTCACCTATCTTTCCTTCATCATAGAGGTTGATAAAGAGAATGATGCTTCCTGCTGCCAGCCAGTATATGAGGAGAACGGTAAGGGCGGTGCGGATCTCGATAGAGGTGAAGGTGATATAGTCGACAATAAAACCCACAACGAGGGTTCCCGGCATGAGAATGCGCTCATATTTTAAATAAAGCTCTTTTGCCTTTTGGTATTGTGATATAACGCGCGTTAGTCTAGGCATAGTAGTAGTTTTAGTATATCAGTTCTTACGTGAGCGTGAATTTGCATGGAATTTAAAATATCCGTTACAGTATGATTCTAGCGCTTTCACTCAGCATTTTTGTGTAGAACATATCTATTTGTGCTAGTGTTGAAATAGACCACGTTCATGTTTCTAGGAGGTCAGCGTATGCATATGCTCATCATGGTAGCTTTTTTGCTGACGTCTAATGATTCACTTCTCTTGGCAGAAGAGTGTCAACAGCAGAGTGGAAAAGTAGCAACGATTGAATCTTGCCACAAAGCTCTCGTACAAGTGAAATGTACGGACTCGCTTTTTTCAGAGCTTGCACTTTCAGAGCTTAAACCTGTGCTTGATACGCTTATAACTATGGAGGGTGATATCAACACCATCCTGAAGCAAAGAGGCTTCTCGTTCGCCCGTCGATCTTGGTGGGGGCTGAGAGCGTACGGGATAAGTAGGGATTTTGATGCATTCTGGCAAAGACTGGAGACATCTCCTGGTGATCCTGCTGAGCACGAATGGCTCATTAGTCGGATGGAGCGCATGCTTAATCTGATCGAAGATATTTATAGGGCATGTCCTACATGTCCGGAGGACATTTAATGTCCTCCTTTTTTTTATTTCTCTGCTCCTTTGATTAAAATAATCAAAAATAAAGATCCAGTCGAGAGTGAACGTATGAATGTATTCTATGACGCTGCTTCGAGGTAGTACATGCGTCCGTTGAAGTCATCGGTAATGAAAAGAGAATCCTCATTCCATTGGAGTACATGGACGGGGCGACCGATGCGTGTACCGTCCTCTTCTTGGAATCCATCGATGAAGACTTCTTTATCTCCTTCGGGAGAGATGCGCACTACCTGATACCCGGTGCCAATCTCAGGCTCCCAGGATCCCTGGAGTGCAACGAGAAATGAATCTTCTAATGCCTCGTGGGCATCTTCGAAGTATGTGACACCCAGTGGAGCTGAATGTGCTTCAAACGAGACGAAGGAGATTGGAACAGCGCCGCAGTTGACTGGATCACGCTCCCAATCTATTGATTCATCAGCAATAATTTCACCATCGTCTTCATAACAGTACGGCCATCCGTAGTGCTCATTACGCTCTATACGGTAGAGGAGATCGTTTGGTGCATCATCACCGAGATGATCGGTTCCATTTTCTGTGGCATATAGCTGTCCATCTACAATCTCCATCCCGACTGCGTTTTTTATACCCTCAGCATACACCTCCACATCACCTCCTTCGGGGTTTGCGGTGATGATCATTGCACGCACTTCATCCTCAGCCTCCTCACACACATTACATCCACTTCCCACAGAGATATACATACGATCTCCTCTGAAGAGGAGGGTGCGGGTGATATGCCAGACAACACCGTCTGCTCCCTCACTCTGTTCATTAGGAAACTCCATTATCACCTCTCCTTCTCCAGATGGTTCTGTATCACCCGGACTGTATGGATACCGTACGAGATGTTCGGTGAGGGTAAGATAGAGCCATGTTTGGCCAGACTCGTCGGTGTAGAATGCCACATTATGCGGCCCTCTCAATCCTGAGAGGTATGTAGTTTGTGATTCAAATGTTCCCGATGTTTCGTTGAAGTCATCGAATATGAGTAGTCGTCCTTCTCGGCTGAGAGAGTAGTCAACCATGTCGGGGACGAATAGTCGTCCATCGGGGCTTTTTGTCATGAAGCGGGCCTTTCCCAGATCCTCTGATGCAACAGTGATATTAAATGCATCTGCCACCTGGAGTGTGGCTTCTGTACCATCTTCAAAGGAAACTGTTTGTGGAGCAAGAGCAAGGGGAGGAAGAGGGGTATCGATCGGCTCTTCTTCTACTACAGTGATGTCGGCTTTTGTTATCTCTGTTTTCTCTGCGTTTTTAAATGTGAGAACTCCCGCGGTGATAATGAGTATGACTGCAAGTATGGAAAATATTTTTTTCATATGTATGAACCCTAGCAAAAAAAAGAGAAATTATAAAGCTCTCTTATTTCATCCCCTTGTATATTTAAGTTGGGGAATCGATACGCTGACCGAGATTATAATCAGCATACAGGGATGTACAGATGCTTGTAGTTAACATTAATCGCACTGAAATCTTCTGTCGCATTACCCACGGAGCATCGATTGAATATACTTTTTTGTTTCTTCTGGGTTATCTACGCGTATAGACTCAACTCCAATATCTCGCATTGATGCATCATTTCCACCTTCAAAGAGCGCATCTCCTATAAAAAGAAGGGATGAGAGGGGAATTGAGATATGTTGTGCAAGTCGCTCTACCCCCGCACCTTTGTTTTGTCCCTTCTTTACCACGTCAATTGATGTTGAACCACCTAATCTAACATCAAATGAAGGTAGTTTAGGTGCAAGCGCCGATTGAATACTTTTTCTTTTTTTTCGTTCTGGGTCCCATTTCTTTTTTTCTGAAAGTGGTGCTTCTTGACCAAGGCCAGAAAAGGTAATTTGTGCACCTCTGTTTTCAATACGTTCTCCATAGAGTGTATCTGGTCTAGGGAGTTCAATTTCATCCAATGTTTCTTCTATTGCCCGAATCACATGTTCACGCTCTGTTTGTGATAGTTGTGATTGGTAGACAAGTTCCCACTTTCCATTGGTGTATGTGTAAAAAAGAGCACCAGAGGTAGGGAGTATAAAAAGACGTTCAAAATATTCATTACATGGAAGCAAGTCTACCACTTGTGTCTTTAGCTGCTCAAATGAAGCACCGGATATAAAGGCGACAGAGGTATGACGTAGCAGCTCACAGAGTAATGTTGCCATATCCTCTTCCAGGTTAGACTTGCTTTTAGTCAGTGTTTGGTCAACATCAAAGATGATAAGTTTTTTGTCGTCTATATTCATTATATAGAAAGTATATCAAGCAATTTGCTAACAGAAAGTGTCACCACTCCAACATGCATATCAGCTGCGCCGTAATAGAGGAAGAGTGTGTCATCACGGATAACAGAACCGCAGGGGAATACGACATTGGGAACAACCCCTTCTTTCTCCCATATATAGTGAGGTCCAAAGATTGGCGTAGCGGTGCGGCTGATAAGGTGCGGTGGGTCGTCAAGGGAAGTTAATAGAGCTCCAACACGATATACATTATCATCCGATACGCCGTGATAGAGCCATAGCCAACCCTTCTCTGTCTTGTGCGGTGGTGCTCCAATTCCGACTTTTTTGCTGTCCCACATACCCGGTCGTGGTCCAAAGATTTGAATACATTTTGTTGCTTTGTCAGTTGAGAAATCAAGAGATGGGAGCATGTCTGCACAGACATGATTTTGTATACGATGAATGATTACATATTGATCATTATATTTTTCTGACAAAAGACAGGCATCTTTGTCATCAATTCCCTCTGGAGAAATGATCTGAGGTGTCCCCCAATCCCATTTTTCTTTTTCAAAATTATCAAGTGAGAGCGAAGATACAGCAACACGCGGGAGTGTTTGATCATATGCGGTGTAGAGCATGTATATAGTATCGTCGAGTATGGTGATGCGTGGATCTTCACACCCTGAGTTTTCATGATCATTCTTTTGTTTTTGCTCAAAAGGCATTCGTGGTTCGTATATTGGGTCCTTTTTTCGTGTGTCAATATGCACACCATCTTTTGACTGAGCATATCCAATACGGGAAGTGTTATCTTCTGATTGGCCGCGGTAGAAGATGTGAATAGTATCATTGTGCTCAAATGCAGCGGGATTAAAGACCGCCCGTGCTTCCCACGAAGTATTTTTACGAGGTTTTAATAATGGCCTTTTTATCGGTCTATCCACAAGTTCTTTCGGAGAAGTATTGATGAGATATGAAAGAAGGTTGGGGAAATGAACTGATGCAGATGCACACACGGTATCAGCACAACCGTAGTATATGTATAGTGTGTCGTCTTTTATACGGCTTCCAGAGGGAAAGATAATGTTAGGAACATGTCCAAATTTCTCATAGAGTTCCTGAGGTACTGCAATTGGTGCTTCCGTGCGTGCACGGATGGTGAGAGGATCTTGTTCATCAAGGAGTAATGCTTCAATTCCAAATATCTTCTCATTAGAAAAATAGTTCTGAATATGGGAGTAGATGAGAAGCCACCCTTCTTCTGTTTTTAATGGAGTTGCTCCAATTTCTACATGGTCGTTCTGTGACCTTCGTGGGTCGATTGTGTATTCATCTATATGTTCATACCATGTTTTCCACACATCTTCGCTCCAGAGTTCTTCTATATGGTCACAGGTAAAGAGGGCTGTGCGAGCTGGAGGTTGGTCTGGATCTACAGTTAGTAGTAGTGCTATTTTTCCTCCGATACGCTCAGGGAAAAGAGTGGCAGCTTTTGCATTAAATGGTGTGACTAGGTGACGTTCTTTAAGAGATTGAAGGTCGTCACTTATCCCAACACCCACGCGTATACCTTCCGGACGGAAGGGGTATTGGGAGAGTGCGGTATAGAAAATATAGTACGAGCCTTCAAAAAATGTTACGCGTGGATCTTCACACCCGTACATATCCCAATCAGCCTCAGGAGCTATGAACTGTGTATGGTTATCAAAATGGATTTCATCTTCAGAGCTTGCATGACCAATGCTAGAGACTATTCTGTTCTTCTCTGCAAGATCAGGTTGTGATTCTGCACGATAGAATACATGTGTTTTTCCGTCCTTCTGTATCGGAGACCAATTAAAAACTGCACGAGAACGCCAAGGTTCGTGGCGATCAGGTTGTAGTATAGGGTTGTGTGTATTGCGTTTGAATACAAACATTATCGTATTTTTACCGGTTCAAATGAAAATGAAGAGAGTGTGTCATCAAGGAGGTGTTGGATGAATGTATCTGCATCCGCATGGGCAACACATACTACCTTGTCACCCCCGCCATAGTATACAAGAAGCTCGCCGTCTTTGATAACAGCACCGCAGGGGTATGCGACACCCGGTTTTCCTTCATTTTCATACCATTCTGTAGGCATAAGGGCAGGACGACTACTACGAGCGATAACTTTCTCAGGATGCTCTAGGTCAAGCAAGAGTGCACCAATACAGTATCGGTAGTGTCGATCCCTGTCGTCCACAGCGTGGTATATAACAAGCCACCCCTTATTGGTTTTTATAGGAGTTGCTCCCACGCTAATTTTACGTGAATCCCAGTGAGAGGGACGTGTTTTTATCAGATGGTGTGTCTTGAGCCACTTACCATCGGAGAAATCAAGTGTGTCTCTTTTGTCGATAAGTATGTGAGGGAAAATACGGTGGAAAATATAGTATGTGTCACCTATTTTTTCTGGGAGTATTGATGCACTCTTTGTTACCACACCTGGTGGAGAGATGAGTTGTGGCTTTTTCCAATTGAATTTTTTCGCACGAAAATTTTCTAGGGATAGGGAAGTGATAGCTGCACGAGGTGGTGCCCATCCGTTGTATGCGACATATGTCATATACACCGTATCTTCAAGCACTGTTATTTTTGGATCTTCACAGCCACCCCATCCACCACCAGAAGCATATATGTCAGAATATGTGCCAGGTGTACAGTTAATACCTTCAAATGGTTCGCGTGGGTAGTATATAGGTTCTGGATGTCTATGGTCTACAGAGTATCCATCATCGCTGACAGCATACCCAACAGAGGAGAGTCCGTGTGGTCCGAGTGCTCGGTAGAGTATATGTACTTTCCCCTCGTCTTCAAATGCTGCTGGGTTAAAAGTTGCTTCTGATTCCCAGTCATTGAGTGAGTCGGGGGTGATGATGGGATTATTCTCATATCGTGTAAGTGTTGGATGAGAACCTGTTGAGTGTTCACGGAAAGGGTAGGGGAATTGTATTACACGCAAACCCCCTTTCTCGGAGGTAACATAGACATAGACCGAAGAGGGATCAGTGCAGGCACCAATTGACCATACGCGATTTGTTATTTTTTCTCGAATAAGGGGATCTTCACTACGCCAGGTGATACGATGTGGTGCATGTACATCAAGTAGAGCACCGCCAATCATATATTCATCATCTGAGACAGTTTCGTATAAAAGAAAAAGAACTCCCTCTTCTTTATCACGCCATACGTGTATAGGGCGGAGTCCTTCTTTGTCAAAAAGATGGTCTCGTGGTGAGAGGAGCGGAGCGGGTGGGTTGTATGCAATTTTTCCGTCCTTGATAAAAGCGACATGGACAGCGTCTTTTCCATAGAGGAGGACCTCCTTGTTCTCAAATGTATAGTCTGGGATGATCAGCCCCGGTTCATGTATGTCTGTGTAAGTATGTGCGATTTCCCACTTCTTGAGGTCATCTGAATGTGCATGTCTGAGGTTTCCATCAACAAGAAAGAGTGCGCTGTGTACACCATTTCTTGATGAGAGAGATATGCAGGAGTCTACATTTCGCTTGGGGTGTAGTGTATCAAATTCCTCATTTTTAAAAGTCATCTCAGATGCTGTACCGGAAAAATCATTGTAGAAAGATGATTGGATGAGATGAAAGGTGTCTGAAAACAGATGTGCTTTATACACTATCATATTGATACATCCTTTGATTGAGGATATTCCCAGAGGTTGTGTATGAGGAATGGAGGGTAGGAAACGCATTTTTATACAACTTTTATATAATTCCTCTCCATTATGACATAAAAAATATACTTCACTAAATGGGGAAAATGGATAAATAGGAACATGGTTTGATTAGAAGTGCTGCATACCTATTTTAGATTTAAGACTTCTTATGCTCCAGAGCGCTTGTTATTGTGAGGGGTAGAGGATCTCATTCTTAAATACCCGTTTCCCAACATAAGCCGGTATCGTTTCTTTCCCAAGTAGTGCGTAGGCAAGCGCTCGGTGGTTTCCATCATCTATATCATACTTGCACTTTTTATACCTCTTTCTTTCAACCTCTGTCTGACTTGTAATCTTGTTTTGCCGTATAACTCCATCTTCTATGACAATGATGGGGATGTATTTCAAGATAATCTCTGCATATTTCATCATTTCTTCTATATACAGTACTCGACTCATTTTTAATGTAAGTTTGTTTTTATCTTTAAGATATGGACGAATATAATCAGCTGTATCTATAACAGATCCATGTGTTGCTTCTGCTGGGAGTTCTCCCATTTGTGGCCAGACACCACAGTCTGAAAGAGGAATCTCTTTCTTTTCCCACGTCGAGTTGTAGTAGTTATCAAATCGAATTAGGCAGTTGTCTAAATGATACCCAAGTAGTTTTCGCTGAGATATGTCATCTACTTTTTTAATCATCCCCCCTAACTCTGCCTCAATTTCTTTTTTAGTATATTTTTGATCTACATCAAAAATATCTTGAAGAAGTTCGTCTCCTATATAAAATGCCTTTATAACGTCAAGGACTGTAATGTTTGATTTGTTCATGTGTATATAAGTATATCAAAAATATAAAAAATTGATTTGTAAGTTGCAGAAAGTTCGAAATATTATTGTCTGTTTATGAACTCAATGATTCTTTCTTTTATCTCATCCTTTGTTTTTATATGATTCTCCAAATCAGTACCTTTAGGATCATCTGTATCCCAGATTATCCTGTTTGGATGCTTTTTTACAAAATCAGGAACAGTCTCTTGTTCAGCCATATCAATTATCACATCCGCATTTCTCACCATATCTTTTGTTACTTCCTTCCGTGTATAGTTGCTTACATCAATACCTTCAGCCTTCATTGCCTCGATAACATTCTTTGTACCAGGTAATCTACTAGCCAGAGATTGTTCAGGACCACTTAGTTTCGTTCCTGCAGAGACAACATTATCTGATTGTGTCAGATGATTATATAGAGCTTCAGCAAAGACACTCCTTCCAGTATTTCCTCTACAGAGAAATAGTGTGTTCATATATTAATTGTACCAGATGGGTGTGAAAGATTGCTCCACCTGATAGAGGGGCTTAGAACCGCTATTTTAGAAACCAGCGGGTGGAGACCTGCCCTGAGCTTGTTGTGGGGCTTCATTTCTCTTTTCGATGCGGTAAAGTGATAGTGCTCAGTATCCTACATTTTTACTGAGATGGTGGTTTTTTCTTACCAAACATCTTTTGAAACATAGTTGCAAAATCAATGCGGTCGAAAACGACTTCACCGAGAACAGCAAACGGAATAGCAATAAGGACAACAATACCAAATACCTTCCATGTGATCGGCTCGCCTGTAGTTAGCTTAATCGCAATGATGTCTT
This sequence comes from Minisyncoccota bacterium, assembly GCA_040904025.1. Lineage (GTDB taxonomy): Bacteria > Patescibacteriota > Minisyncoccia > Phycocordibacterales > SW-6-46-9 > JBBDUG01. Next base: position 20,259 of record JBBDUG010000009.1, on the reverse strand, counting down.
CGATAATACCGATAACAATACCAAATACCAAGAGCTCAAATATAAACTCAGTTTTTTTCCATTTATTTTCCATAAAAACTTATTTTCATTATACCAAATGGATACGTTTTTTGTCTTTGAGAACTATTTAATAGAATAGTTTGTATACCTATTCATCAAAGTATGTTCTATCAAGGTAGTACTATTAGAGTCTCCGTACGCTGTACGAAGTTCGAACTTTATTGGTATAAAAAAACCACCGTTTGTTTCCTACTAAGTGGCTAAATTTCACGTGGTGGTTAGGAGAAAGGGTTTACAGGATCCTTGTAGTCCTTTACCCCAGCCGCTTTATTGAGATCACGTAGCGGACCTTTCAAACTCTCAAACACCATAAAATATTTTCTGTGAAGGGCGCGTTCACATAAGAACCGCCAGACGAAGGAGAGAGTGGCAGGAACTGAGATCACAAGAGCGGTAGTCCAGAGGGAGCTCGAGAGGATGACTGCCGGAATCATTGCTTTGTAGATGAGAAGCGGAAGACTTATCATGTATGAGGCGATAAGGCTCTTTGGACCTTCTGTAAAGAAGTCGCGGACCATACCCCTGAAAGATAGGGTGAATCGCGGGATGATAAAGAATCCCAGAATCCATCCGCAGAAGATCTGTAGAATCCACATAAAGCTAAATTCGATCATAGCTAGTAAAGATCTGGTTGGAGATAGTCTACCTAGAACACTATCAACTTACTGTTCAGTTTTCAATAAAAAGTTGTAAAAGATTGCTCCCCGGAGGGGATACGTTCAGAACTTTGGATTGGAGTATGGTGGAGAGGAATTGGGGGAGGTGGGGTTCGTATGAATAAAGAAGCCTCCGCAGCGTGTGCTGCGAAGGCTTTAGAATCTGCAGAATTCTTGGTCAATGATTAGAGGCGGTGAGTCATACTCCTTAGTTGTCCGACCCCCGTCTCGACCATCTGTAAGATCCTTTGAAATTGCTGTTCTGCTTCTACAGTTGCTCCAGAAGGATCTTCTTGAACACCTTCTTTTGAAATTTCTTTTAGTTCCTGGACAGAATCCTTCATTTGTTCCAGGAGATTATGGCGTTCTTTCTTTCGATGCATGGTGCGGCCTGTTAATTTTCAGTTCATTGCAAGTCCATATTTGACACTAGCAAAACAGTATTGAGGTTTCAATAGGGATTTGTAAAAAATTTGCTCCGTACGCTGTACGAAGTTCGAAACTCTCTCCTTACACTAAGAAGTTAACTTCCAATCTTGATCTATATATTTAGCAACAGAGTGACCACCAGTGGGCATATCATCTTCATCAAAGAACGTTACGTGTATCACATCAACTCTTTCTTGGTTCTCTGTATCATAGGAGCCTTTTCTTTTGTATGAAAATTCTGAAATACCTTCAGGAGTTTTAACTCTAACCTCCCATAGATCAAGACCATCTTGGTCTTCTTCTTTTCGTATTTTCTCATACTCTTGTCCCTCTAGTATTTGTTCAAGGATAGACTGTACCTCCTCAAGGGTGGGGATATGCTCCTTCTTTTCTTCGGGATTGTTTGATTGTTCTGGTGTTGGAAAGTTTTCCATATCTTGAGTATATCAGAATGAGTCGTAAAAGATTGCTTCGTACGCTGTACGAAGTTCGAAACTGTTTTTTGTGAGAAGCGGTGTTACAATAAATACATGATTGATAAAGAGCTTTTGAAATATATACAAGATCAAAGAATGCAGGGTGTGGCAGATAAGCAAATACGCTCTGTTCTTCTTGATAACAATTGGGATCATCAAATGGTGGAGCAGGCTTTTGCGGCATCAAAAAATAGCACTGTGCCAGGATCAGCTCGTATTGGAGATAATAATTTAAAGTTTATATATGGTGGCATCATACTCTTGCTTGTTGCTCTGGGTATCTTTTTTATATTTTTCTCACCATATTCTAATAAAGAAAGTATGGTTGAGTCTAAGGATTCGACACAAGAGATGCAGGATACATTGTCTGAATATGTCTTTAACACCTTTGGGGAATCATCTAGCAGTGTGCGGATTGATGGTTTTAACATTTCTTTTAATTCACCATGGGGTTTTATTGAAGACGTTAAAGGGGAAGTAGGGACGCTTGCACAGTACACTTTTGATGATGGAACAAAACTGACTATTAGCATGAATACTGGAAATATACGAGAAGAGTATATAAACTCAGAAGCAACACTTCGAGAAGGTTTTTTACTTATTGAGCGAATTCTATTACCTGTTGAATATGATGGTTTTGATTTTATGAAACTTTTGTTGGAGACAACTCAAGAAGATATAGAAACTGCATCTAGTGAGGAGAAAGTTGCATATCAAAACGCACACATTCTGAAGGAGGTTGTAGTACCTTCTTCTCAAAAACCGTATGAATTTAATATTGGCGATGCGCGAGGTTTTGTATTTGGGATCCAAAAAGATCCCCAACAGAATAGAACTGTCTTGCTGTGGGATGAAGAAGGGGTAATGTATACAGTAATGGTTCCTGGGGGTCAGAATGTTACTAAAAGTGAGATAGATCAGGTGATAAGTACGTTTTCTTTCGTGAATAAAGATGATATTTAAATCATATTCTTCTTTGGAGTTCGAACCAGTTTGGTATAAAAAAGACCCTAGATCCTCTCGGATCTGGGCCTGGGATAGAAGTGTAGACATCTCTCGTTCTCTAGAGGCCGAGCTTTGTGACGGCTTTTTGGTATAGGCGATCGTGTTCAGGCTTGAGTTCTTGAATTGCCTGCTTTACTTTCGAAATGTCACCTAGAGCTTTGACGACAGCTCTACCTGCCACGAAGTGCCAGTCAACACGCTGACCAGAACGTTCGGCAACCTTCTTCACCCACTCTTCCATTGCGTTGGAAGGAATGGTGTGAGTGGTGAACACATGTTCTCCCTTTTCGTAAATCTCCTTGTCACAAGAAGGGGGTGTTGGGCCATCAGTAGCCATTGTTTCAACTTTTGATTATGGGAACAGTGATTCTATATGACACTACAACAATGCTATTGCAAATTCAACAAAAAGTTCTAATATTTCCTCGGGTACTAAAATGACAGCTTTGTTAAACTGTCAGAAAATTGCTCCCCGAGGGGGATGCGTTCAGAACTCTGGATTGGAAAAATGTTGAAGGGGAATTGAGGGGGTGGATGGTGATATAAAAAACCACCTTCCATAGTTTGAAAGGCGGTTGATTGGATATCGTCCTGATGAGTATTAGGATTCAGCATAGAGAGCCGCAGGTACACTAAATGCGTTGTATGTCTTGGTGTAACCAGCGATCATCCAGGCTCCTACGAATATGATCGCTGCTGATGTGGCAACAGTCAGGGTAACAAAACCCTTGAGCGTCAGGAGTGTTCTAAGCTCCTTGAAAAAAATAGTGACTATCACTATGGATGCGCACACGGTGTTGATGAACTGTATGTAGTATCACAATAATGATGTCCCACAAGGATGAAAGTTCCATGGTCGTCTCGTTCGGTTGGAAGAGTGTCTAAAACAGACTATAACATCAACAATAATATGCGTCAAGTACATGGAAAATTCTATATTCAGGACAGATATTAATTTGAAACTATCTAGTTTTACTCTGAAGGATAAAGAATCTCATTCTTAAAGACTCTTTTCCCAATATAAGCAGGTATCGTTTCTTTTCCAAGTAGTGCATAGGCAAGTGCTCTGTGATTCCCATCATCGATATCATACTTACACTTACGATATTTTTTTCTCTCCTCTTCTGTCTTACTGGTTATCTTGTTCTGTCGTATAACCCCATCTTCTATAACAATGATAGGGATGTATTTTAAGATAATTTCGGCATACTTCATCATCTCCTCGATATACAACACACGGCTCATTTTTAGCGTAAGCTTATTCTTGTCTTCCAAGTATGGACGAATATAGTCAGCTGTGTCTATAACAGATCCATGAGTTGCTTCAGCTGGGAGTTCTCCCATACGTGGCCATGCACCACAGTCTGCAAGGGGAATTTCTCTCTTCTCCCAGGTTGAGTTGAAATAGTTATCAAATCGAATTAGGCAGTTGTCTAAATGATATCCAAGTAGTTTTCGTTGAGATATCTTATCTGCTTTTTTAATTATCTCTTCGAGTTGTCCCTCAATCTCTTCTTCTGTGTATGTTTGATCTGCACCAAAAATATCTTGGAGGAGTTCATCCCCTATATAAAATGCTCGTATGATATCAAGAACGGTAAGGTTTTCTTTCATATTTCAAGTATAACAGAAATAGGGGATTTGTTGTTCTGTACGCTGTACGAAGTTCAAAGCTCTCTGATAGTATAAACACTATGAAAATCCTTATTACTGGTATGGCGGGAACAGGGAAGACGACACTCGTGTCGAAGTTAAAGGAGCAGTCATTTACCGCTCTTGATCTTGATGATTGCGATGTGTGTATGTGGGTGGACAAAGAGACGGGTGTAGAAGCTTCGTATACTGAAGGGAAAGGTGAGAAATGGATATCTCAGCACAGGTGGGTTGTCTCAATTCCTAAACTAAAGGACCTACTTGGTCAATATGATGAACAAGACGTATTTGTATCAGGGAAAATTTCAAGAACACAGATTATAGAGGTGAGTACGCTGTTTGATAAGGTGATTCTTCTCAAACCTCACGATACTCATCTGCATGAACGATTACGCACCCGTACATCAAATAAGTATAATTTTGGCAAGTTGAAAGAAGAAAGAGATCGGGTGGTGAATGGTAGGCAGAGATTTGAAGATGAATGTGTTAAAGCTGGGGCAGTTGTACTAGAGAATAACGGGACTATTGCAGAGACTCTTGATGAGGTTTTAGAGATTGCTGGGAGGTAAAAGATTACTGATTGCTCCGTATACTGTAGGAAGTTCGAAACACCTTACAGGAGCACTATTAGTGCTATGAGTAAGAAAATGTCAAAAAGTATTTCGGTAGGAGAGAAATATTCTACAAATCCTTTTATATTAATTCCTTTGTATGGATACAGAGGCCAATAATCTGATTTATCTAAAGCGTCGAGTAGTAAATGGCCTCCATATGCAATTCCAAACACAGTACCTATAGTTGGACTGATTAGGTATACGAGGAGTGTGATAGGTATGGCTATTAAAATATTATGTAGGTATCCTCGTTGGTCTCCGTAAGGATCTTCTGTATCAAGAACAGTCTTTCTAAGTCTATCTAGATCAAATAACACTCCGCTTTTGATATAGGAGCGGAGGTGGTCAATATCAATGGCAGCCGAAACAGCTATGGCAGTAGTATAATCTCCAGTCATCCTTCCGATAACTGTCCCTAGAAGAATATGAGAAGGAAGTGTCATATAGAAAGTATATCAGTTTTGGAATCGCTATAGAATCCATACACTCCAGGAAGTTCAAAGCTGTTTGATATAAAAAAGCCTCTTCCCAGATATAATCTAAGAAGAGGTGAGGTTGTTTAGGGTACATCCACACTTTAATCAGCGTGAGTCCAAAGTAGGAGAGCAATGAAAGACAATCCTACAGGGCCCATGAGAGGAAGGAGACCCATCCAGAGCGGTTCCGCAGTTTTGTCCCAAAGGATGATATTCGTTGGGAGTAGCACAGCGAGGGAGGCTATTAACCACCATATCCTTGAGGTTTCCTTCACCCATAGGGCAATGCCAAGAAGAGAACCTGCGATGAGATGGCCAAGAAGCAGAGCGATCGTTGCGTGTGTCATGGTGTGGTTTCGGCTGGTTAGTAGGGAAGAATTTTACAAAACCACTTAGGTTTTGACATTAGTTTGTTTTATTACTTCCATTGATTCTTTCTGTTAATACATAAGCCTGTTCCCACAGGCGAGAAGACTATCTGTGGTTGATTATATGGTGATATTTATCGTCTGTCAAGTTTTAAATACAGAGTCACTATCTTGGTTAATTAGAGTAAAAGATTGCTCTGTACGCTGTACGAAGTTCGAAACTCTTTGATAGTATAGATTATATGGAATATATAGATGTACTAGATGAAAATGGTAATCCAACGGGAGAGCAAAAAACAAAGTCACAAATACATATCGACGGTGACTGGCACAGAGCTTCTCATGTATGGGTGGTGAATGATAATCAAGTTCTTCTACAAAGAAGAGCAAAAGACATAGATAGTAGTCCTGATATGTACGATATATCAGCCGCGGGTCACGTTTCAGCAGGTGAGACAGCTTTGAAAACCGCACTAAGAGAAACTCAAGAAGAGTTGGGGATAGATCTCTCAGAAGATGATCTTATACATATTGGAACAGTTAAGCAGCAGGCAGTGAAAAATGATGGGACATATATCAACAATGAACACAATGATATCTATATAATCAAAAAAGACATATCAATAGATGATATCTCTGTTCAAAAAGAAGAGGTGCAATATGTAAAATGGATAGATATTAAGGAATTAAAGAAGTGGGTGAAAGAAAGAAAAGAAGATCTAGTTGATCATACAGCTGAGTATAAGGTTCTTTTTGAGTATTTAGGTAACTAATATTGTTTGGCTCCGCGGGCGGGATTCGAACCTGCAACCTATCGGTTAACAGCCGATTGCTCTACCATTGAGCTACCGCGGAATATTCGTCTGTCAAAAGACAGGGAGAATGATATCAGATACAGCCCAAGCTGCAACCGAATGATATACTATAAGGGATATAAACCAAAAGCTTGCAATAATTAGGAATCATTGTTGTTGTCGTAATAGCGGTAATACTCACCCTTACCAACTCGTCCCCAAATAACACCATACCTAATCAATCTGAGAATATGACCAACACCACAATCCAACTCACAAGCTCAGTATTTGAAGAGGGGACAATAAAGCAAGATGTCTATGCAGCAATGGAAGGACATATTATTGAAGAGGCCATTCTTATCGGACGATATGATAGGGTGGAATAATGCATATAAAGGTACATGTATATCCAGGTGCGAGTGAAGAACGACTCGTTCAAACATCAGAAGACTCCTTTGATGTCTTTGTGCGCGAGGCGGCACAGGATGGACGGGCAAATAAGCGAGTCATCGAATGTGTCCGCTCGTTCTTTAGCAAAAACGGAAAGACTACCAATATCCGCATTGTCTCCGGCACTCGTTCTCCACACAAGATTCTCCACATAGATGATTAATTCTCGGTATAATATAAATATATGACACTTCAAATTTCCTCAACAAAAACACATCATATTGACCTTACCCCTGCAATATCAGACTACATTGAGAAACGTCTCTCAAAGATTGATAAGCTAATTGATAAAGAGGATACGAGCGCACAGGCAGATATAGAGATTGGAAAAGAGGTTCCTGACCAGCATTCCGGAGATATCTTCTATGCTAAAATAGGGATGCATATGTCCGAGGGATATGTCTTCTCGGATGCTCAAAAAGATGACCTCTATGCCGCAATTGATACTGCTGTGGATGAAATAGTACGGGAAGTACGAAAGAAGAAGGGGAAGAAAGAGACACTCATGCGGCGTGGAGCACGAGTAGTTAAAAGAACGATAACTCGATTTAGATCAGATTCATGAGCATAATTCAAAAGACAATAAAAGAAAGTATAGCAACCTGGATTATGTTCGTTCTTGTTTCGGGTGTCATGTTCCTCTCCATTATGGTTGCAATAGAGAATGCATACTCAAGCACTGAAGAACTTGCAGAGGTGCAAGATCAACGATATGAAAAAGCGTTTGGGAATCAGAATTAATTCCCGAATCCTCGTATAAACTCATCGTATGTCATCTCCGCTTTCCCGGCGGGGATGACTTTCTTTATCTCCAACTTTCCATCTGTATATTCTGCTTCGGTAATAATCACACGCATTTTTTCTTCTCCATGGAAGAAGTATGTGCGTGGCCATACATCAAATGCCTGTATCTTTAGATAGTTTGTATACGGATCATCCGAGAGATCTATCTCTCCATCTTCTTTTGATATCTTTTTTGTTAGCGTCGCTTTCTCGTGATCCTGCTTTTGTGCTTCAATAGCACCTGGGAGCCACCCGGGTATACTCTCTGCAAGAATCTTGCCACCTTCTCGCGCTAGTATCTCCTCTAACTCTGAGGCTTTAGGGGGCCATTCTGGTATCTCCACCCGTGATTGTGCAACAATCGGTCCATGATCGAGTTTTTCATCGATGAGCATAATAGTTACTCCAACATCTTGTTCATCTTCAAGTATCTGTGATTGTATTGGAGATGCACCGCGAAAGCGGGGGAGAAGGGATGGGTGTACATTCAATATTCCTCTCCGGGGGATGTCTATAACTGGTTGTGGAATTATCTTCCCGTATGCGGCAACAACAAAGAGATCCCATGGGCGCATCTCTTCGAGTTTCTCTACCGCGGATGTATCAAGTCGTTCTGGCTGAAATACAGGGATATTGTGTGATTGAGCCCATTCCTTTACCGGTGGAGCTTGCAGTACCATACCTCGCCCCTGTGGCCTATCAGGTGCAGTAACAACAAGAGAAGGGAGAAAGCCTCTCTTCTCGAGCTCCTCAAGTACATATACCCCCATGTCAGGGGTGCCAAAGAATACAAATCGAGGATTATCCATCATGATTCTCAGGTGTTATCTCTTTCAAATTCCGTGCATTTTCATCAAAAAGCCTTCCCTTTAAATGATCAGTTTCGTGTTGGAATATCTGTGCGAGCAATCCACTAGCTCCCATCTCAAAGGCCTCACCTTCTTCACTGATGGCCCGCAGTGTGATTTGAGTATGTCGCTCTACCTCGCCATACCACCAGCGGACAGAAAGGCATCCCTCTTCCATCCATTCTGTGCTTTTTGAACGCTTCACTATCTCGGGATTTATAAATACCATATTCTCATCTTTTCCATCACCGCGGTCCTCAAAGACTTTTCGTGAGACGATGAAGATGTGCACAGATTCACCGATCTGCGGTGCTGCAATGGCAACCCCATCCTCTTCTCCGTCCAAAGCTTCGTTCATACGGGAGATTATAGAGTCAATCTTTTCTGTTCCAATATCACGGGGATCGACCTCTACAGCCTTTCTCTGCAGCACATCGTCTCCTTTTTGTACAATAGATGTCATTGTCATGACAATATCATATGAGAGGAGATGAGACTAGATAATACTGACAGGATCTACATTCACACCCACTGATCGGGGAAGTCCCTTAAGTCTCTGTGCTAAATCCTCATCCGGCCATTTGTCTCGGTCGAGGGATATGAGTGCATTATATATCCGTGCACCCTTTGGTGTGCGATAGAAGGAGGAGTATATGTCGGGAGAATACGGCTCTAGTATCCTCCGCACCTTCTTCTCAACTCCCGTTGCGCCTCGTCCACTCCACCGTAGTTTTATAAACCGCGTGTATGGAGGCAGATTAAATTTCTTGCGATCAGCAAGTTCATTCTCCGAGAATCCTGTCAGATCCCCTCGTTGTACATATTCAAGTACCGCTTCATCAGCATTGCGGGTCTGTATTAGAAATTTCTTTTGTGCACGTGCACGCAACTCGAGGAGTAGTCGAGCGATCTTCTCTGATATTCCAATATCTGGTATAGCAAAGAGAGGATCTATAGATATAACCGCAACTGTATCAACTGCTGTGGTGATGTATTCGAGTCCTGAGGAGAGAGTTATGAGTATGCCGCTTTTTTCGGCTTCAAATTTTTCAACGAGTGCCTTTTTCTCCTCTGGCTTCTCATCAAGAACAAAGAGAGGAGAATCAGGGACATATTTTTCCACCTCCTGTCGAACTCGGTCATGTCCAATGCCGTAGAGGGAAAGTCGCCATCCGTGACAATTGTGGCATCTGATGTCTGTGCCGTATGTTCGATTACACATGTGGCATCTATACGTGTTCTTTCCTTTCTTTTCATAGAGGACCAGGGGGTAGTTGCACTTTTTGCATTTCACGATAGTGCCGCAGTCATTGCACTGTGTGAGGGGATAGGTGCCGCGTCGTGTGACATACAAAATAATCTTTTCTTTATTGCTCTTCTTGAGTACATTCTCAACCTCAGGTGAAAATATCCTAAAGCCTTCTCCTTCTGTGGTGTATGTATTCATATCAATGATGCTTGAAGATGTTGCGGAGGGGTATACTGAGCGGGATCCATCAGATGGTGTTGTCTCCTCTACAACCTCTGCGCGAACGAGTGTATCTGCTGCAATACATTTGATTTTTAACAGACGTGCATATTCTCGGGCAAGGTGGCGAAAATCAAGAAAGGGGCGTTCACGGGCTTCATACATATCAGACCCTTCATCCTCTAGGATGATGGTTCCTAGATCTTTTCGCGGGAGTGCAAGAAAGTGGGGGGTGCTGATGATCAGAGCGGGGTGTTCATGCTCTCGTGCTGCATTCCATACATCCCGCTTTCGTTTTGCCGAGAGTTTTCCGTGGAGGATGAATGTGTGCTTCCCAATACCGCGAGAGAGTGTCATTCCCAATTGCTCCACCTTCTGTGATGTTGGAGCAAGAATGAAGATGGATCTTCCATCTGCAAAAGAGGCACGAATATGATTTTTAAAGAATTCTCGACGTGCTCCAGAGAGATTCTGGAAATATTGATATTCAAATTGATCCCCTCGTGATACTTTTGGTTCCTTCTCCTCGAGAGTTTGAAATGCAACCTGTGGCAGGGCGGTTTTAAGTAGGGCTCCCATACCTGCAGTGGTGTGCTCGGAGATCTCCGAGAGTGCCTGGAGGAAGAGGAGATTAGTTGCATATTTAGGTGTTGTCTCTGGGATCTTTCGAAGAGTATAGTCGGCATTTCGCAGTTCGGTTTTAAGTGCCGCTGCTGGTTCAGAATCGAGAACAACCGCATCGTGTGTTTTTGAGCGGACAGGAACCTGTATTACCGCACCTTTGGGATATGAAATAGGGGAGAAATATGAAAGAGTACTCGCAGAAGCGCGTACAATGGGCGCGAGCGTGATAACGTGCATTTTGGTATTCATGTTATAAGGCGATACGACGAAGCTCCCCGTCATCTCGAACATAGATTCCGTCATCGGCGGGGACGAGACGGGGGGCAGTGCCGACATAGATCGGCTGGAAGTTTTGTGTCCCTTCGGTGTTGAGCTCAAGTGCATATACATTGCCGCTTGATACGAAAAGCGCGATGCGACCCTGTGTATCTAGAAATCCAATATCCTCAATCTTTCGTACTGACTCAAGGATAGTGATTGTCTCATTGCAACTGCCCTCAAAGCAGAATGCAGAGAGCATATCAGATGAATCACCGATCCAATGAGCACGAAGGATACCCCCATCACTCTCAAGTCTGACATTGCCGTCGGCAGAGACAATCTCCTTGATAGGTTCTGCTGAGGGGGTATAGCTCTGTGCGGGATGATCAGATGCAACCGGCTCTGAGAAGGACTTCTCGGGGAAATTAAAGACAAGGAGTTCTTCACGCTCTCCCGGGGAGAGTGTGATCTCCTTTGTCCACGGATGGCGGTCATCTACTGCAATCAGGATCATGTGCAGGCCGGGAGTTAATGAGAGTTCAACTTTTTGGGAAGGATTATTAGTTGTACCGTGCAGCGCATTGTCCACCAATACAGCACTCCCGGGAACAGGAACGGTGAGTGTCACCTGTGTCTGACGCAGATCAGTGGAGAATAATGCGGCGAGGATAAGGGCAAGAGCCGCTCCAGTTACAAGGAGAGGTTTTCTGTATTCATCGAGAACGTCGTGGAAGTCTGTTGTTTTCATACGCATATAGTCGCAAAAAAGGGGGATGGTGTAAAGAAGGGGTTGTGGTAAGTTTTAGGGTTCACTCTACGAGAGTGCATCTGATGGTACGTTGTGTTGTATAATAAATATATGTCAAAGTCCCTAAAGACAGGTGGACGTGTATATGTATTTATAGACGCGGCTAATATATGGGATGTTCAAAAATCCAAAGGAAAATGGTTTGATTATGAAAAATTAAAACAGTTCCTGAAAGACACATTTGATCCCTCTGAATTAAAAATATTTTATTATTCTGCGTATCCAGCGGATGGAACCAGAGATTATGATTTGGATGGAAAGCATCGTTTTTTTACTTTTCTTAAGAAAGGAGTAAATTTTACGGTGAGGAAAAAACCACTTAAAAGGATAAGAGCTGATTCTGAGGAAGGAGAATATATCATCGAAAAAGGAGATATGGACGTTGAACTCACAATAGATGTAGTTGGTCATATGGAGAACTATGATACAGCTGTCTTTTTCACCGGTGACTCTGATTTTTTGGCGTTAATTTCATATATTCGACAAAAGAATAAAAAGGTATATGTATTTTCTTCAGAGAATAATATTTCAAATGAACTACGTACGGGCTCTGATGGATATCGAGACATCTTAAAGATAGCAGATGATGTGTGGGGAAAGGATTTAAGATATAGAAGAAGTAAGAAAAAAGATAGTTAAAATTAATTAAGGTTAGTCTAAAAAAAGTAGCCCTCCGCGAGGAGGGCTACCCTAGGATGTAGTACCCTTTCAGTTATGACATAACTGAAAGATATATATAAGTTACAACAAAACAGTCAGGAAAGCAATATGAAAAAGAAACTATTAGGCATATATAAACCTAACATTTGCACCTTACCCTCCAAAAACGTACAATTGCTCCGATGGACTCACACGAAACACTCCGAATAAATGGGCTTTCTGGAAAGAAGACACTTGAAGGAATACTCCCTGTTGGTGGATCAAAGAATGCCGCACTCCCTATTCTTGCTGCATCACTCCTCACTACAGGTGAGGTGAATATAGAGAATATGCCCAACATTCTCGATATTCGTCGTATGCATACACTGCTTGAGCATGTTGGAGCAACAGCTGAGTTTAAAGAAAACATTTCCACACTTTCTATACCAGAAGATATTGGGTCAGAGATAGAGCGGGAGATAGGGGAGCATATGCGTGCCTCTATCATTCTCACCGCACCACTTCTTGCAAGAACTGGAGAGGTTCAATTTCCACATCCCGGTGGATGTGTGATAGGGAAGCGACCTATTGATCTCTTTCTCTCCGGATTCCAAAAACTTGGAGCAGAGGTCAAAGAGACAGATGAGGGATATCATATATCTGCTCCCAACGGACTAACAGGCACCACATTTTTCTTTCCTATACAGAGTCACACCGCTACCGAAACTCTCATGATGGCCGCTACTTTGGCAGACGGCACTACAGTTCTCGAGAATGCATCAACTGAACCCGAAATAGTAGATGTTGCCAACTTTCTTAACAAAGCCGGTGCCTCTATTGAAGGTGCAGGAACACATACGATAGTAATACGGGGGACGGGAGGAGAACCTCTTGCATCTCCTGGTACATACTCGGTTATACCTGACCGCCTTGAAGCAGGAAGTTTTTTCATTATCGCTGCACTTTCCGGACGGAATATTGAGATAACTAACTGCAATCCCGGTCATCTCACCGCACTTCTCGATACAATGAAAAAAGCGGGAGTTGCATATGAGGCGGGGGATGATGTGATCTCCATTAGCGGTAATACACAGCCAAACGAGATATTTAAGGCAGTTTCAATTAAGACGCATGAATATCCTGGATTCCCGACAGACCTCCAGGCACCCTTTGCTGTTTTTCTTACCCAGGCAACCGGGAAGGCAACTATATTTGAGACAATATTTGAGGGTCGACTTGCATATGCTGAATCACTCTCTGCCATGGGGGCGGATATAAATGTGCGTGATTCTCACTATGCACATATCTCTGGACCACAAGAGCTTAGTGGTACGACACTCAAAAGCCCCGATATTCGTGCAGGACTTGCATATATCACCGCTGCTCTGGTGGCAGAGGGGGAGTCTATAATATCCAATCTATTCTATATTGACCGCGGATATGAGAGTATAGAGAAGAAGCTCCAATCTGTTGGAGCAAATGTGGAGCGTATAACAGACGAATAATGAAGTTCGGCTTCAAATCACAACTTGCAGTAGATCTCGGAACCTCGAGTATTCGTGTGTTTGTTCCTGGGCGCGGTGTGGTATCCAACGAACCTTCAGTTGTTGCCCTTACCCGCTCAACGGGAGCCGTTGAGGCAGTTGGACAAGAAGCACATGAGATGATGGGGCGTGAACCCGATGATCTTGTAATAAAAAGGGCTCTGAAGGACGGTGTCATCACTGACTATCATGTCACCGAAGCCATCCTTAGACATGTATATGACATCTCGCTCGGCAAATGGCAGATCTTTAAGCCAGAGGTGCTTCTCTCAGTTTCTGCTGGTTCTTCATCTACACAGCGCCGTGCCCTTATCGAATCAGCGTACACTGCAGGTGCACGTTCGGCATATGTCATGAAGTCTCCGGTGCTTGCAGCACTCGGTGCCGGTGTTCCCATTCATGAACCCGGTGGATACCTCATTGTTGATATCGGCGGAGGCACAACTGATATTGCGGTGACATCACTCGGTGGTATTGTTGCCTCCGCATCACTGCTCTCAGCAGGAACACAGCTCGATAGCAGCATCGCTGAGTATGTAAAGCGGACGTATAATATTAGTATCGGAGAGCGATCTGCTGAGCAGATAAAGATAGATATAGGAACAGTAGCAGAGAATCCTCAGAAGAAGAGTGCGAAGATCACAGGGGTTGAAATACTCTCAGGACTCCCACAGACCATAGAGCTTGATTCAAAAGAGATCTCTAAGGTACTTCTGGGAGAACTTAAGGATGTAACACAGGCGATTAGAAAAGTACTTCATTCCACCCCTCCGGAGCTTGCGGCTGATATTGTTGATCACGGCATCCTACTCTCAGGTGGGACTGCACTTCTTCCGGGACTCCCTGAACTTCTCCTTGAGGAGACGGGAGTACCAGCACGAGTGGTGGAGAAGCCTCTTGAGTCTACTGTCATCGGTGCTGGTGCTGCACTTGAACATCTCAACCTCTATAAGCGTTCACTTATCTCATAGATGGAATTCTCTCGAGACAACCTACATCATGCATACCTCATCGAAGGAGGGGTTGGAGCGGTGGAGATGATTCGGCAATTCATCGAGAAGGAGTTTGATATATCTACACGCACGAGTCCCGATGTTATTGAGAGAACCTTTAACTCCATGGGCATTGATGATGCCCGCTGGCTTAAAGCAGAAGCACAACTGCGTCCACTTTCAGGGGAGAGGCGTTTTTTTATAATTCACACTCGCTCTATCACCACACCGGGACAGAATGCACTCCTTAAAACCTTTGAAGAGCCCACAGAGGGAACACATTTGTTCCTCATCGTGCCGCGAAGTGATACGATACTTCCGACACTTCTCTCGCGTGTTGAAGTGCATGTATCTGATAATATCTCAGGGGATGATGTAGAAGAGTTTCTGAAAGCCACCCCTGCAGATCGACTTGAGATGACAAAGGAGATACTTGAAGAGGATTCAGACATCGATCCCACTCAATTCATTACCGGACTTGAAAGATACATTCATGCTCTCTGGGAGAAAGAGAGGGATGTACGGTGGGAGCAGGCACTTCGAGAGATCGTAATGGTCGAGCGATACATGTATGATTCATCTGCAAGTCATCGATTTCTCCTTGAACATTTGGCAGTTGTACTTCCAGTCCTTTGAGCAAAAGGTGTTTCTGATATAATGCGGGCATGACTTACGATTTTTCTGAATTTAAAAAACAAATCAATGAGACTCGCGATTGGCTTGCCAATGAGTTTTCTTCAATTCGTACCGGACAAGCATCTGTCGGGTTTCTTGATGGGATAAAGATTGATTCATACGGAACCACAACTCCTCTTAGTCAGGTTGCCTCACTTTCAACTGAAGATGCACGTACAATTCGCATCTCTCCGTGGGATACCTCGCAGATCTCAGATATTGAGAAGGCGATTGTTGATGCAGGATTAGGAGTGAGTGTATCCACCGACGAAAAGGGACTCCGTGTTAACTTTCCTCAGCTGACTGAGGAGACACGCGGAGAGATATTAAAAGTAGCAAAGGGGAAATATGAGGAAGCGCGAGTGGCACTCCGTACTGCACGTGATGAAGTTTGGAGTGATATCCAAGAGAAGGAGAGAGAAGGGGATATCAGTGAAGATGATAAGTTCCGACTGAAAGAAGAGATGCAGAAAATAGTTGATGAGGGGAATAAGACACTCGATATACTCTTCGAGAAGAAGGAGAAAGAGATCAGGGGGAAATAATACATATATTCAATGACCATCATTATATTCATTATTGTACTTGCTGTGCTCGTGCTTGTGCACGAGTTCGGTCACTTTATCACTGCAAAGTGGGCTCGTATGCGTGTGGATGAATTTGGACTGGGGTTGCCACCACGTGCTCTGACACTTTTCCGCAAAGGCGGAACCGACTACACGCTTAATTGGATTCCATTCGGAGGATTTGTGAAGATATACGGAGAGGATCTTGAATCCCTCGAAGAGGGAAAAGAGAGCGAGGGGAGTTTTGCGCACAAAGCGAAGTGGAAACAGGCACTGGTGTTGGTTGCCGGTGTTGGATTTAATATTATTTTTGCATGGCTGCTTTTCTCTCTTGGCTTTATGATAGGGATGCCGACATCAGTTGATGGACAGAACATGGCACATGTTGAGAATCCTGCAGTCACTATCACCGGAGTATTTCCTGACTCTCCTGCTGCTGATGCGGGAATACAAGCGGGAGATGAGGTTGTCGGTCTCCAGACAGGAGATCGAGTTGATCGTGATGTGGTAGTAGAGGACATTCCTGCATTCATACAGTCTTCTGATGGATCAGTGATACTTAGTGTACTCCGAGACGGAGAGACAGTTGATATTCCTGTTACCCCTCAAAGAACAGGGGAGAATCAAACTATTGGTATTCGGCTTGCTACTCTTGGCACACTCACATTACCGGTACACACTGCCCTTATCGAAGGTGCCGCCACAACTGCGGTGTTAATGCAGGGTGTGACCGTAGGTATTGTTAATCTGATTGCTGATGCCATAACCGGCAATGCAGACTTCTCACAAGTTGCCGGTCCAGTTGGTATTGTGGGGCTTGTTGGTGATGCGTCTGCTCTTGGATTTGTATACCTCCTCTCCTTTACCGCCTTTATCTCAGTTCATTTGGCAATATTGAATCTTGTTCCTTTTCCTGCATTGGATGGGGGGCGGCTTGTATTTGTATTAATTGAAAAGCTAAAGGGGTCTCCAGTGAATCCACGTGTGTTCCAATGGGTCAATGGTATTGGATTTCTTTTTCTCATACTCCTAATGATCATCATTACCTTTAATGATATAGCGCGGTTGATATAGAAAAGTGCCAGAGAAAGAAATAAGGGGCCGATCTGCGGTTAAGCAAATCAGCCCCTGTTGGGTGTGTTCGGAATCTACCAATCTAATGGTTTTGTTCCGAACGATACCCCGCGCGTCGTCGTGTTGCCGCTAGAGCCGGGTGTAATATTCCGGCTGGGCGGCGGTGGACAGCATCAGCATGACGTCGACCTTCATATCCACAGTGGCGTCGGCGAGTCGTTTCGCCTTAAGTCTGTGGGTAAACGCGGTCGGTTTCTCGATAAGCGCGGTGCCGGCGGCGTTCGTCAGCGTGCCAGGTGGCATGTTGCTCGTCAAGAGCTTATCATTCAGCATGAGCAGTACGAGATCGGCCTGGTACGCGTCGTCGCGAAGCACTTCATCGTACGTAGTACTCCCGAGTTCGCTCGTCGTGCTGTGTGTGGGTGCAATATACGAAACATTCTCCTGTTCGATCACCGTCACGTCGACGGTGTGGATGGTCGCGTTGATCGCCGGGGCCAAGTTCGTCTTTACGACGAACTCGCCGATATCAGCGATGGCGACCTCCTGCGCCGGATTGTCGGTCATCAACAGGTTGAACTCGCCGATGTCCATCACCTGGACGATGGCGGTGCCGGGCGGTTCGCCGTCGATGGCGTCGGCCGCGGTGGCGCTGGTCGTAATCGGAATCAAAATGAGAACAAAAGCGAGGGCGATGAGACCGCCTCCCTTCAGTCGCGCGATGCATAGCATAGAGACCTCCATAGGTCTTAGGTGAGTGATATTACGAATCCACACACTGCGTGGGGTATTGATACTAATGAGTACAAGTTCTACCCCCAATCTACCAATAAAGGTAGACGGGTGTAAAGCTGTGGATAAGTATACATACGTATAAATATCTGTCAAGTATATATTTCATACCATTCATTTCTCCTTTCAATTAACCCATATTTCCGCTACAATACTCCCATATGAAGCAAAGCAATCTATTTACAAAAACACGCAAAGAAGCACCTAAAGATGAGGAATCAACAAACGCTAAATTACTCATTCGCGCTGGATATATCAATAAGGAAATGGCGGGAGTATATTCATACCTCCCACTCGGTCTGAGAGTACTTGAGAAGATCTCAGATATTATTCGAGAGGAGATGGATGCTATTGGCGGCTCTGAAATACATATGACCACTCTCCAAGAGAAGGAGATTTGGGAGAAAACAAATCGCTGGGATGATGAAGTGGTTGATAATTGGTTTAAAACCAATCTAAAAAGTGGAGGAGAACTTGGTCTTGCATTCACCCACGAAGAACCGTTGACGCATATAATGAAGAACTATATTCAGTCATATCGTGACCTTCCTGTATTTCCATATCAGATTCAAGTGAAGTTCCGCAATGAATTGCGCGCAAAGAGCGGGATAATGCGGGGACGGGAATTTCTCATGAAAGATATGTACTCATTCACTAAAAGCGCCGAGGAGACTGATGCTTTTCATCTAGAAGCACAGAAGGCGTATATGAACATATTTGATCGAGTTGGTATTGGAGAGCGTACATTCCTCACCGTCTCAAATGGAGCAAGTTTTTCTAAATACTCACATGAGTTTCAGACTATCTCAGATGCTGGAGAGGATGTAATACATCTCTCTCGAGAGCGTAATATTGCCGTGAATGCCGATGACTATGGTCCGGAGATTCTCAAAGACTTTGATCTGGAGGGTATTGAGTTCGAGGAGGTAAAATCAGTTGAAGTTGGGGATATATATAAGTTAGGAACAAAATACTCAGATGCACTTGGACTCTCATATACCGATGAGGATGGTACTACGCATCCAGTGGACATGGGATCATATGGTATTGGTATAGGACGCCTCATGGGAACAGTCGTTGAAGTTCTCTCTGATGAGAAGGGGATTGTGTGGCCTGAATCCATTGCACCATTTCAGGTACACCTTCTCTCACTTGGTGAGGATGAAGCTGCTGAGAAGGTGTACGCCACCCTTACCCAAAAAGGAATTGAAGTTCTCTTTGATGATAGAGATATCTCTGCGGGAGCGAAATTTGCAGATTCAGAACTCATTGGTATTCCATATCGCGTAGTGGTGAGTGCAAATACAGAAAAGGAGGAAAAGATTGAGGTGAAAAAGCGCACAGAAGAAGACGAACGACTCATCTCAGTTGAAGAACTGATATCACAGCTCTAATACAGTATAAATGGAGGTATTCCGTAATACATATAATAGGATATATCCACTTGTCACTACTGATATTGGTATTGATCTTGGAACAGCAAATACACTCGTATATATACGCGGGAAGGGGATTGTGCTCAATGAGCCCTCAGTTGTAGCGATCAATCGAAAAACAAATCAGGTGGTTGCGGTTGGAGCCGATGCAAAGAAAATGCTCGGACGTACCCCAAAGCACATTGATGCTATCCGTCCATTAGTTGAAGGAGTCATTTCTGATTTTGATATTGCACAGGAGATGATGGCATATCTTGTCTCCAAGTCACGAGAGATGGTTTCTGGAAAACTCATTGCCCCTCGAATTGTCATTGGTGTTCCCTCGGGGATCACAAATGTAGAGCGTCGTGCTGTGCACGATGCCGCAAAGGCGGCAGGTGCTCGAAGTGTGTATCTGGTCGAAGAACCTGTTGCCGCAGCAGTGGGGATACAGCTTCCTATCCATGATCCGGTCGGGAATATGATAATTGATATTGGTGGTGGGACGACAGACATCGCCATTCTCTCTCTTGGCGGTGTTGTCACCTCCCGCAATGTACGTATCGGAGGAGATCATTTTGATGCTGCTATTTCTGCATATGTTCGCTCTGAGTTCCGTGTACTCATTGGAGAGAAAACAGCAGAGCATCTCAAGATCACTGCCGGGAGAGTTATCGAAGGTGAGGAAGCAATAGAGGTGAAGATAAAGGGGCGGGATGTGGTAACAGGACTTCCACGAGAAGTGGAGGTGACTGATAGTGATGTGCGCGAGGCTATTATCCCCGCACT
>JBBDUG010000008.1:0-47185 GCA_040904025.1 Minisyncoccota bacterium | reverse complement strand
ATATTGCGGCAAAGACTGGAACAGCAGAGGTGGGGAATGAGCGAGAGAAAGTACACTCATGGGTTACCGGATATTTTCCATATGACGATCCCCAATATGTCTTCACTGTTGTTATGGAGCGGGGGGATAGGAGTAATTTGGTGGGGGCAACCGCTGTGATGCGGCAGGTGTTTGATTGGATGCGTGTTAATACACCCGAGTATTTGGGGCTTTCGGGGAGAAATCAGGAAGAAAATTGAAAAAAACAGCATTTTCTGTATAATGCACCCTCACTATATATAGGATATGGACCAAGAATACTATTTAACAAAAGAAAAACACAAGGAGTTGAGCGAGGAGCTTGAATATCTCAGGAATACACGCCGCAAAGAGATTGCGGAGAATTTAGAATATGCAAAATCACTCGGAGATCTCTCTGAGAATGCTGAATATCATGAAGCACGACAAAATCAGGCTGAGACTGAAGCACGTATTCGTGAACTTGAGACAAAGCTCAAGTATGCAACGATTGTTTCTCATAAGAAGACAGATACTATCGAGATCGGTTCCGAGGTAACAGTGCGACGTAATCGCAGCAAGAAAAAGATTAAATACACCATTGCTGGCTCAGAAGAGTCTGATATGGCAGCAGGAAAGATCTCATATACATCTCCACTAGGATCAGCCCTTTTGGGAAACAAAAAAGGGGATAAGGTGACGCTTTCAACTCCCGGAGGTGAGGTGACCTATACAATTGATAAGGTGGAGTAAGAAGTAGAAATCTCTTCCCTCGTGTACGGAAGGGATTTTTTTCGTTATACTAAAACAGATGTCTTCACTCGAAGAAATACGAAAAGAACGGAAAGAAAAGCTTTCTCTCATTGAACAGGCGGGGATGGATCCCTATCCAGCAGATAGTAATCGCACTGCTTCTGTTGAAACGTTTCTCTCTGAATATGATTCAGAGAGTGGTGAGGAATATTGGCTCTCCGGTCGTATAATGAGCCTCCGCACATTTGGTGCCATTGCCTTTGCTGATATATATGATGGTACAGAGCGTATTCAGGCTTTCTTTAAGGAAGAGAATATAGATGAGAATCTATATGAACTTTTTAATAATGCGGTGGATCTCGGTGACTTCATAGAAGTACACGGAACTGCCTTTACAACCCAACGTGACGAGAAGAGCATTCTTGTGGATGATTGGCGTATGCTCTCAAAGACTCTCAGGCCATTGCCTGAGAAATACCATGGTCTACAGGATACCGAAGCACGGTTGCGTCACCGATATCTCGATATACTCACTAATCCCGATGTACGGGAACTCTTTGAGAAAAAGGCGCAATTCTGGAAAGAAGTACGTACGTATCTAGAAGAGAAAGACTTTATTGAAGTAGACACCCCCACACTTGAACTTACCACCGGTGGAGCGGAGGCAACTCCCTTCAAAACATATCACAATGACTTTGACCTGGATGTCTTTCTTCGTATATCTGTTGGAGAGCTTTGGCAGAAGCGGCTCATGGCCGCTGGATTCCCGCGTACCTTTGAGATAGGGCGGGTATACAGAAATGAAGGGACGAGTCCAGAACATCTCCAGGAATTCACAAATTGTGAGTTCTATGCCGCATATCTCAACTTCGAGGATGGTAAAGATCTTGTTATCGACCTCTATCGCAGACTTGCAGAGAAGGTGTTTGGTACAACGACATTTGAGACACACGGACACAGCTTTGATCTTTCCGACGAGTGGGAAGAGCTTGACTATGTCTCAACCGTCGAAGAGAAGACTGGGGTTAATGTCCTCACCGCCACTGAGGAAGAACTTGCACAGAGGCTTGAAGAATTAGGTGTTGAATATGAAGGAGAGAATAGGGAGCGTATGACTGATACGCTCTGGAAGTATTGTCGGAAGGAAGTGAGTGGTCCCGCGTTGCTTGTAAATCACCCAAAGCTTGTTGCACCACTCTCAAAGGAGAGGGAGGATAATCCAGAGCTTACATACACATTCCAGGTCATATTGGCGGGGAGTGAGATTGGGCGTGCACATGGAGAACTCAATGACCCAGAAGACCAACGAGAACGCTTTAATAAGCAGAAGGAGCTTCTAGAGGCAGGAGACACAGAGGCAATGATGCCTGATTGGGACTATGTTGAGGCAATGGAGCATGGTATACCTCCAACATTTGGCTTTGGCTTTGGAGAGAGATTATTTTCATATTTAGTGGATCTCCCTATTCGGGAGACACAACTCTTCCCACTCATGAAGCCTAAAGGAGAGTAATTGAAAGAGAGTGTAAACTTTCTCGTTTATATATGTAGACCAAAGAGGTTATTGACGTCTCTTTTCTTATATGGCAGTGTTTAGTTAGATACACAATACGTGGAATTGAAACTTGAAATCAAGAAGAAGAGGTGAAACCAATGAGGATGGTAACCAGGTACACCGCTATCTCCTTCGTAGCGCTTTTTTTGATAGGAGTGCTCGGGAGAGAATCAATGGCACAGGAGGTCTCTAAACAGGAGATCGAGACTGTCTACGACGAAGAACTCGTCGTGGCAGTAAAGATGGACGGTTGGACCTTCGAGGTCCGACAGATAACCATCACTGATTACGAAGTGAATCCGGACGGTAGTCTTGGAAAGACATCGGCACGGTTTGACTTTCTCCTTAAGACAGGATGGCCGGGAGATGCGATCGAGAAGAACGAGACCGTTACCTTCACGATGACGGGGCAGAATGGTGACCCCGACAGCACCACCTTTGAGTTCTTTCTCCACATGTCGGGCGATCCCGATGATAAGTTGATGGAGGAGACGGTGAGTGTGAACCATGTTGTTCGCACTCATGTGGTCGCAGAGACCGGTGAGTATCGGTTTCAGGTACGTGGAGAAAACGGTTCTTTTGTTGGAACCGAAGCGTATCGAACAAAGATACAAGTATTCACAGTGGGGCCAGTTTCAAGCACTTTACCTCCAATTGCTCATGATGGAACCGTCCAGACGCAAAGCGGTCAACGTATTTGTGTTGACCTAAAGCAGTCACAGTATGTGACCGCACAGACGGTACCACTGGCACAGCTCGAAGACTTTCTCCTTATCACCAAGCCTACACAAGGTTCGGTGACGAAGGTGAATGGGAATCCAATTCCCATATATTCTCCGGGGACAACAGATAGTGGAGAGAGTGTGTTTGACGGTATTCTCTGCTATACTCCTCCATCTGGGTTCGAGGGGAGCCTCGCACACACATGGGTGGTATCCGATGGAGAGAAGACTTCGAATCATGGAGTGCTCACCGTGGTGGTTGTGGGGGTCGCTACTGATATCGAGTTGGATGAGGAGATGCCATCAAAGATGGTTCTCAAGCAGAACTATCCCAACCCCTTTAATCCAACAACAACTATCGAGTTCGCACTTCCGAAGACAACACATGTGCGGCTGGCTGTATACAACATGCTTGGCCAGCAAGTCATGCAGATATTTGATGAGGTGCGGTCCGTTGGTTCTCATCAGGTGACGATCGAAATGTCACCTGAGAGTTCAAGCGGTGTCTACCTTATTCGATTCGAATCGGAGCTCGGAACCCGGGTACTGACGATGAATCTTCTGAAGTAATTAATGTTCATTGACGACGATCGGACGTACATGGCCTTGCCGTGTACGTCTTTTTTCTTTAAAGGACATTATTATAAAGGACAAGATGAAATCATGAACTTTGACCTTTAGAAAAACATATAAGCCAAACTAGACCTTTCTAAAGGACATATGGTGTTTTAGACCCTGTTAACAGCTTGAATAATTGTCGGAGGTATTGACATGCATCTATTTACACCTAGTGTTAAATATACTGTGATCTTCCATGGGAAAGGCGGAGGAACACACTTTATCTTTTATGAACAAATTGATTCAAATAATTTCAAATAAAACCCTCCTTGCAGCGCTTGCTGTGGCATTCGTCTTTTTCATGACTATTGGTACTGGGATTACACACGCTCAATCATCTAACTCAGCACCATCGCTTACAGGTGTAGGAAACACCTCCATCTCAGTATGTGAAGACTCTTTTAATGCAATGGCGGGTGTCTCTGCCACTGACCCAGACGGTGATTCTGTACAAATCGATGTATCAGGAGACAACACACTTAATACCGCGCTTTCAAACAACAATGCAGGTACGTATGTTCTCACATACATTGCCGATGATGGAAATGGAGGATTCGATATTGTTGATCGTACGATAACAGTTAACGACGAGAGTTGTGGAAGTAGTAACAGTGCTCCATCTATAACAGGGGTAAATAATACAACACTCACTATTTGTGATGATTCCTTTGACCCGATGTCTGGTGTCTCTGCAACTGACCCAGATGGTGACTCTGTACAGATTGATGTTTCCGGAGATGGGGTACTTGCAGATGCACTTTCAAACAACACTCCTGGTACATACACCCTTACTTATACCGCTGATGACGGAAATGGAGGATTCGATATTGTTGACCGTACAATAACTGTGAATAACGATACATGTGGTACTGGAGGACCAAGTGGTGGAAACTCAGCACCATCGCTCACAGGTGTAGGAAACACCTCCATCTCAGTATGTGAAGACTCTTTTAATGCAATGGCGGGTGTCTCTGCCACTGACCCAGACGGTGATTCTGTACAAATCGATGTATCAGGAGACAACACACTTAATACCGCGCTTTCAAACAACAATGCAGGTACGTATGTTCTCACATACATTGCCGATGATGGAAATGGAGGATTCGATATTGTTGATCGTACGATAACTGTGAATAACGATACGTGTGGTACAGGAGGACCAAGTGGTGGAAACTCAGCACCGACTATCACCGGTATTGGAAATCAGACACTAACATCATGTCCATCAACCTTTAATGCAATGGCAGGTGTTTCTGCAACTGACCCAGATGGTGATGCTGTACAGATTGATGTTTCCGGAGATGGAGTACTCAACACCGCCCTCTCAAACAGCAACAATGGCACCTATACGCTCACTTATACCGCCGATGATGGTAATGGTGGGATTGATATCGCAGATCGCACTATAACTGTTGACTGTGCCCCCTCTGGAGGTGGCGGCGGAGGTGGAAGTAGCAATAGCGCACCGACTATCACTGGTATTGGAAATCAGACACTAACATCATGTCCATCGACCTTCGATGCAATGGCGGGTGTCTCTGCCACTGACCCAGACGGTGATTCTGTACAGATTGATGTGAGTGGTGATGATGATCTCAATGATGCACTTGCAGATAGTACCGATGGATCATATATCCTCACATATACCGCCGATGACGGGAACGGTGGAACTGATACTGCAGACCGCACTATAACTGTTGACTGTGCTCCCTCTGGTGGAGGTGGAGGTGGCGGAAGTGGAGGAGGTGGTGGAAGCAGTGGTGGCGGTGGAGGAGGTTCTTCTCCCGATGCACCTGAGCCAGAGGTGCTTGGTGCAACTACATGTACATATTTAAATGATTATCTGCGAATTGATTTTCATAATGACTGGATAGAGGTCATGAAATTGCAGGTGTTCCTTAACGTGTTTGAGGGATTCTCCCTCGAAGTTACTGGTGTGTTTGATGAACCGACACTCCAGGCTGTTAATGTATTTCAGATGCGTTATTCAGAACAGATCCTTAACCCATGGGGCTATGGTGATAACCAGCCAACTGGGTACGTATACATAACAACGAAAAAGCAGATAAATGAGATATTCTGTAATCGTCCGTTCCCACTTTCAGGGGCGAATCAGCAGGAGATAAATGCATATAGGCATCTCTTTCAGTTAGGTGCACAGCCACAGGTTGGCGGTGCAGATGCCGACATTTGGAAGGTTGGCGTTGGAAATAGGCCCGCAGAAGAGATACATACACCGGCGACAACTACGCCGACGACGACAAAAGAGCCGGATGACCAAAAAGGTAAGGTTATCATACTCGATGAACAAATACGTACACCGCTACAAAATGTAGCCGCTGCCTTCTACACGGGGCTCGATAGCATGTTTAACTTCCTTGGATCCACAGGACTCTTCATTTTAATACTCCTACTTATACTCGCGTGGCTTATACGTGAGTGGTATAAAGGACATATTGAGCGTAAAAGACAAGATGATATCTAAATTGTCCTATAGACTCTTCTTGATGAAAATTCACATCGGAAAATGTTCCGATGTGTTTTTTTATTTCAAGACATCGTTTCGAAAAGATGAGAAGGATCTCACCTGTCGGCAGGGTACTTGAAGAGTACATACTCTGAGGAGATTTTTTTGTTTAATACTTGTCTCTATCTCTTACATATTGAGTGTCAATGTGGTGTGGATAACTGATTCGCCAAGTGGTGCTCAGTGGTATAGAATGGTAACTAAGTGGGATAAAGTGGGATAGAGCACGAAACGAGTACACGGATGTTAGCGAATGACACAATAATCAACGCTCAGCTTCGTGTCGTTCGTGTTCATCCGTAGACTCGTGAATATGCTCATAGGAGAATACACACATACACTGGATGATAAGAAAAGGATTTCGCTTCCGGCGAAGTTTCGCAGGGAACTCGGAAAGACAGTTGTCCTTACACGCGGACTCGATAATTGTTTGTTTCTCTACTCACTTTCCCGCTGGGAACAGATCTCTGAAAAATTAACGCAGCTGAGTTTCGGTCAATCCGATTCCCGTAACCTCAACCGCTTCATGCTCTCCGGAGCAGTGGAAGCAAACGTTGATTCCTCGGGACGTATCCTCATTCCGGATGTCCTCAAAGAGTTTGCCTCTTTGGAGGACAAAGTGATTCTTGCCGGAGTGGGGAATAGGGTTGAAGTCTGGAATACCGAAAGCTGGGAAGAGTGCAAGGAGCGTATTGAATCGCAAGCTGACATGTTGGCAGAAAGACTTGGTGATGTCGGAATGATCTAATATGACTCATATCCCTGTACTCCTCGATGAAGTTCTCGATCTCCTTGATCCACAAGAAGGCGAGATATTTGTTGATGGGACTATCGGAAATGGTGGACATGCTCGAGAAATCGGAAAGAAACTAGGCGCGAGCGGCACAATTATCGGTCTCGACGAGGATTCCGAAGCGCTTAAGATGGCAGAAGAGAATCTCTCTGATCTTGCGTGCACGACCCATCTCATTCGAGAGAATGCACGCAATATCACTCAGGTTCTTGATGATCTTGAGATTAAATATGTAGACGGTATTCTTCTTGATCTCGGTATACGCAGTGAGCAGATCGATTCATCAGGGCGCGGATTCAGCTTTAAAGGGGAAGAACCTCTCCTCATGACATTCAATCCGCATCCCAAAGAAGATGATCTCACCGCGTCAACAATTGTGAATCAATGGGACGGGGAGAATATCGAAGCAGTGATCTCCGGATATGGCGAAGAGCGATATGCACGCCGTATTACAGAAGCAATCATTTCCACGCGGAAAGAATCTCCCATAAATACCACAAAAGACCTTCGGGAGATTATTGAAGAGGCCGTTCCCGCCCGCTATCGGAGAGGACGCATCCATCCGGCCACACGCACCTTTCAAGCCTTAAGAATTGCTGTGAATGATGAGATCGAGGCACTCCGAGAGGTGCTCCGAGGTGGATGGGGGAGATTAGGCCCCAATGGACGGTTCGCAGTCATTTCATTTCACAGTCTTGAGGATAGGGTTGTAAAGCACTTCTTCAAGCGTCAGAGAGACGCACTCATACATACAAAAAAGCCACTGCAGCCAAGCGAAGAGGAGAGAGCGGAAAATCCTCGCGCACGAAGCGCAAAACTCCGCGTAGCTGAACGACAATGAACATTTCAAAACTACAATCAATAGGAACAGAAAGAGCAATCACATTTGGATTGATTGCAATTCTTGCTGTTGCCTCTATTTCATACGCATATTTTGTAAATAAAACAGTCTTGCATGTGGTGGATCGCAAAGATGTTGAAGAGGAGATCGCTCTCGTGAGTGCACGTATTGCCGAGATGGAATATGAATACATGCAGACAAAAGCAACACTTACACAAGAATACGCACATACTCTTGGATTTAAAGAAGTGACCAATCAGCACTTTGTCACACGCGGTTCTAGTGATGTTGTAACCTTCCGTGAGTAGGACTGGAAAAAATTTAAGTACAAAGCGACTACGTATAATAACGGGCTTTTTTATCTTCACTGCTCTCATCCTCGGGGTGAGACTCTATTTCGTACAGGTTGTACATGGTGATGAGTTTAATGATCGTGCTGATCGACAGTATGTACAGACAACACAAGATCTTTTTACCCGCGGTTCTATATATTTCACCAACAAAGACGGAGAGCATGTCTCTGCGGCAACACTGAAATCGGGATACCTGCTTGCGATCAATCCGCGTACGATTGAAGATGCACAGGCTGCATATACTGCACTCTCTGAGATCGTTGAGATCGAGAAGGACAGCTTCTTTCTCAAGGCGGGGAAGGATGATCCGTATGAAGTAATACTTAATCGTCTCAGCGAAGAGAAGGCGGATGCTATCTCTGCATTGGGGATAGATGGAGTGAAGGTGTATAAGGAGCGGTGGAGATTCTATCCTGGACAAGATCTCGCCAGTCATGTTCTTGGATTTGTGGGGTATAACGGGGATACACTCGAAGGACGCTATGGAGCAGAAGAATACTGGAATGATACGCTCTCAGAACACACTGAGAACCTCTATATTAACTTCTTTGCTGAAGTATTCTCTCAGGTGGGGGAGACTATTGTAAGTGGGAATTCACAGCGCTCAGGAGACATTCAGCTCACAATTGAGCCAACAGTACAGCGGGAACTCGAGAAGCAACTACAAGAGGCAGCGGAGACGTGGAACTCCAAGATGGTTGCCGGTATTATCATGGATCCCCAAACAGGGGCAATACGAGCTATGGGAGTCACGCCCTCATTTAACCCCAATACATATAATGAAGAGAGAGATGTTGGAGTATTCACCAACTCACTCGTACAGAATGTATATGAGATGGGATCTATTATAAAGCCACTGACAATAGCGGCGGGACTTGATGCCGGAGTTATAACTCCCGAGACAACATACAATGACACGGGGACAATTGAGGTGAATGGGGAGAAAATCTCCAACTATGACAAACGTGCACGAGGGGTGGTGAATATGCAGGAGGTGCTCAACCAATCTCTCAACACAGGTGTCTCCTTTGTTGTCCAGCGGTTGGGGAATGAACGCTTCTCTGAGTATATGCGTGGGTATGGCATACAGAGTCTGACAAATATTGATCTTCCGGGAGAAGTTGCCGGACTCACCGAAAACCTTTCAAGCCCTCGTGATATCGAACACTTTACCGCTTCATTCGGGCAGGGAATTGCAATGACTCCCATTGCGACAGTCCGTGCTCTTGCAACACTTGCAAATGGTGGGCGACTTGTGACACCGCATGTCACTGACAGTATTAAATATGACATTGGAATACGACGTGATATTGAAAAACCAGTTAAAGAGGGGGTTATACGACCCTCTACATCTGAAGAGATCTCTCGTATGCTTGTCGGGGCTGTAGATGATGCGCTGGTTGGGGGCACAGAGAAGCGAGAGGGGTATAATATTGCGGCAAAGACGGGAACAGCGCAGATCCCTGCTCCTAACGGAGGATACTATGATGATCGCTTTCTCCACTCATTTTTTGGATACTTTCCGGCGTATGAAGCCAAGTACCTTATATTCCTCATAAGCCTCGAGCCCCAGGGAGCACGATATGCATCCGAGACACTCACCGACCCCTTTATGGACCTTGTTGATTTTCTTATCTCCTATTATCAAATTCCGCCGGATAGATAGAAAAAAGGCGTGACTGGGTTTCAGTCACGCTGGGGGGAGGGTATCTACCCTTATTTACTAAGAGGAAGGGCGTTTATGCCATCCGAGCACACCTGTGCCAACTTAACTCCCTCAATATGTTCATGGTCAGGGATGGGAATCCCGATGGTGAGCGAAAGTTGTGGGAGTCCGCGCATATCCTTTTTAACAAGGGCGGGAACCCAGCGTCCTTTCCGCTTTATCAGAAACACTTCTTCCTTTGAGAGAAGTTCATCGTCCTCTATGACGTTGGCGATGAAGCTGGCGGTACCCCCTTGTTTATTCAACGGAGTGAGTCGGCGTATTAATGAGTCAGACATCTTCTTCCTCCAGAATATAATGGAACAGGTTCAGTTATAAAACTAGTGAGAGAAGTGTCTTTTGTCAATAAAATGGACGGGGATATCTATATAAAATCCGCCTAGGTTTTATATAATTCTCCCTAAGAGATAAGCTTGTAGTATACGTCTTTTCCGGATACTCCGATCTGCTCTATCTTTCCGTCATCCTCAAGTGAGTTGAGGTATTTTAGAGCAGTCTGTGCTGATACACCGAGTAGCCTCTCTACATCTTCTCTATGTATTCCTTTCCGTTCCTCAGCCAATCCACAGGCTTTAAGCGCCTCATGGCGCTCTTTTGCATTCTGCATCATCTCAACAATCTCCTCTTTGCGCCCCTCAGTTCTCTCGGAGAGAGCTTCCCGTGCGGCTTCCTGTGCCTCCGAGATTTCCTCCGGAGAGGAGGGGAGTGAGGTCTTTTTAGTTTTGCGGCCAATATAGTACCCAACTATGACTGAAAGGATTATATATACGATATTCATATCCATATCATATCACGTCGATTAGTGATGGTGTGAGTGAGAGTGTGAGTGCTTTGATTTATACCCCTTTAGATAGAGTACAGCGAGTGCTGTAACAATGGGGACTGCCAGTATTAGTCCAATGCTTCCTACGATAGTTCGTACTATCTCTGTTGCAAACAACTCTGTATTTATCGCCATACTTATACTCGAGGATGCGGTATAGAAATGGAGCAAAAGAGGGAGTGAAGCTCCGGTGTATGCAAGAACAAGTGTGTTAACCAGTGCACTGACATGCTCGCGTCCAACTCTCAATGCCTTCTTATACACCTCAGCCCTGCTTAAAGACGGGTTGCTTTCATATAGTTCGGTAACAATAGCTGCCTGTGTTACAGCAATATCATCGAGTATACCCAATACTCCGATGATGATCGCTCCGAGGAGTAATGCGGTGAAGTCGAGAGAACCACCGGTGTTGAAGTTTAGATATGTGGCCGACTCGGAGGAAAATCCAGATAGGTCGGTGAGATGTACAGAAAATACGGCAAAGAGGCCTGTGAGGGCAACAGCGATCATTGTTCCTCCGTAGGCGACAAGTGATTCTCGATTGAAGCCGTGGGTAAAGAAGATGGCGGCAAAGAGTATACCAGAGGCAACCAGAATACTTGCAAGCAGTGGACTCCAACCACCGAGTATGCCGGGCATGAGAATGTAGAAAATAGCAAAGAAGCTTCCGGCAAGTGCAACGAGCGAACGTACTCCCTGCCATCTACCGAATATAATGATTGCGCCGATAAATATTGCGATCAAAAAGAAGAGACCTCCTCTTCTGTCGATATTGATGACGCTATACGTCTCTCTGCCATCTATGAGGACGTTGTGGTTGAAATAGAACTTATTACCTTCTTTAAGTTCTAAGTAGTCATTTTCAATGGTGATGATATCACCTTTTTGGGGTCCATCGAGTACTTCCGCTCGTATGGTTTGATAGAGATGTTGGGTGTCTGTTCCTGGAATATCTCGAATCTCCTCATCGAGTACTTCAACTACTTTTCCATGCCATGTGCCTTGATAGCTATCGTATACCTCTTGAGCCGTGGCAACGGTGGGAGATACGAGTGCTACCAGAGCAAGTGTGGTAAATAGTATTTTGGAGAGGTTTGATTTCATTACGCATCATATTATATCAAATCAGGCATCATGTCCGTGTTCATCGATTTCATCATGATGTTCTTCAATCTCGTCATGGTGTTCTTCATAGTGCTCTTCCTGTTCGTGTCCATGGCCAAAATATTCATGGGTCCACATGAGGATACCGGTCATGAAGATGAATCCGAGTGTGATCAATGTGGCAGATTTCCAGACACTGCCATAGTTCTTAAGATCCCCATGAACACGTGGGAGAAGATCACTTGCAGCTAGGAAGAGAAGGTTTCCTGCGGCAATACCTGTGAGTAGCCAAATATATTCTTCTGCGTGTGTGGCGAGGGCGATAGTGATGATGGTTCCGAGAATAACGCTGCTTGCAGAGATTAGGTTGTATAGAGCTGCTTTTGTACGACTAAAACCGGCTCGGACCAGTACACCAAACTCCACTACCTCTTGTGGTGCCTCATGCAATGCTATCCCTATTGCTGCTGCAATTCCAATAGTTGGATCAACGAGAAATGCTCCTCCGAGGATAACACCATCTGCTGCATTGTGAATAGCATCTCCGATGAGAAGAAGAACTGCTGCACCCCTTCGGTCACAATCCTCCTCTTCGAGGTGGTGATACCATTCATGAAGCATGCTTGAGAGTATGTAGAACCCGATAAAGCCAACAGCGATGGCGATGCCTCCGTATTCTGGTGAAAGTACGAGTGTCTCTGGAATGAGTTCAAAAAGAATCAAGCTCAAAAAGACACCTACCGCTACTGGTATGACATACTTTTGTATCCTCATGAGCTGCTTATTGCTCCCAAAGAACAATACTCCGGTGAGTGATACCAGAGCGATACCGACTGCTGCTAATATGGGTTCAAGAATCATATATATCAGGTTAGAAATAAATGCAAATCACTTGCATTGCGAGTATAGCAGTATTCTGCTAAGATGCAAATCACTTGCATATGACACTACGCCTAACAACGAAAAGGAAACAAATACTTGATGTGCTTAAAAAGCATGAGGGGACCCTTTCTGCAAAAGAGATACATGCGAAATTGCCTGATATCGATTTAGTTACGATATATCGTAATCTTGATCTTTTTGTGAAAGAGAAGCTCATCACTAAAGTGTTTTTAGATACAGATGAAGTGCTGTATGAATATCAGCATGAACCACATCATCATGCAGTATGTACTGATTGCGAGAATGTTATCCACTTCACTGCACCTGATGAGAAAATTAAAAAGCTACTTAAGTTAAAAGACTTTAAAGTTGATGAGATAGAGGTGACAGTGCGGGGTAGGTGTAATCATGGGTAGGAGGGAGTTTTGTATTGTTACCCCAACGGGATAGACCTCGAACATTTGATAATCTAATAGACCAACTCGTTCAATATATCCGTTTCCACTAATACACTAGAGATGCTCAACTGAGTGTCTATATATACATTATTGTGTAAGATGGTTAGGTAGAATGTTAAGACAAGTTTAAATACCTTGAATTTTGTTATGAAAAATAATACATCCACATCTGTTGATTTGTCTGGGGATCCATACCTTCCGAGTAAAGACTGGGAGATTTTAGAGCACAGAGGCGAAGGAATTATTCAAATTGAACGATGTGCAGAGCACTTGTGTATCGATGGAAAAAAGGTTGAGTTGTTTCTACTCAATAAACAAAAAGATGAAATAATTGTTGGTTCAGATCTTCAAGAAATTATTCAAGATCAATCTGTTCTCAGTGCAAATGTTCTCGACTACCTTATCGAGCACCAAGAACTTATCCCGGAGAGCTGGAGAGAAGTTTTTCCGTTCTTCTGGGGAACAATCTATCGATACCCTGATGGCAGATCTGGTGTTCGTTGTCTCCGTTGGCGTGGTGACCATTGGGATTGGTCTCGTACCTGGCTAGGTTGTAGCCAACTCTCCTCCTACCCTGCCGTTGTTCTTGCAGACTAGAGCACAGGTTTTTGAAGAAGTTTCAATTTGTGAGCCGAATCGTGATGGAACCAAGTGGATTCATTGCCCCGTAAGGCTTTCGTAGCTATTCACCTTAAATCCTTAACGACCCTTCTCGAGAGGAGCAAAAAGTGACAAAAGTGACACTTTTTACCACTTTCGTCTTCGTCGATATCGCTTTGGTTTTGGTCTCTCTGGCCAGAAACCGATACCGTGAAGAAAAGCGAAATTAAGTGAAAAGACTAGTACATGGGCTATGTATGGCCATGAAAAACAATATGCGACATTACCTACTATTAAATATATAGCGAAATATAGAAGTAGTTGTAACAACATGTACGTAAGAC
This sequence comes from Minisyncoccota bacterium, assembly GCA_040904025.1. Lineage (GTDB taxonomy): Bacteria > Patescibacteriota > Minisyncoccia > Phycocordibacterales > SW-6-46-9 > JBBDUG01. Next base: position 33,089 of record JBBDUG010000008.1, on the reverse strand, counting down.
TACCAACGAGTCGGTTGAAGTCTGGCGTAAAGCCATTAGCTGAGTTGTATGGATTTCTATGCCTCGTAAGGAGTTCACTGATGACAACAATGACAAAAAATCCGATAATGTACGGCCAGTAGTCCACCCAAACGGTAAGTGCACCTTTCCAGAACCGGCCAAAGAAAGACTGTGAAGTTGGGATATCGGAGAGCAAACAATAATTTTTAAAGATTACATCAAACATAGTCACTATATATTTATCCCATACCCCTTTGCTGTATTGCAAAAATCACGGGCAACCCAAACTAAATTTGCATGACACTTATTGAGCATACTTTTACTACCACAAAGACACTTCTTTCCATCAAAACGACCACCTAGAATCGATCTAACTTCGTCCCAACGCCTATTTGCTTTTAGGCGTTTAAGACAGGCTAAAGTTTGCGATTTAGTCTTTTCACTTTTGCTGAATGACTCTAAAATTCCAGCGGCGTTGTGAGCGTACGCAAACCACGGCCACTTACCGTGTTTATCAAAATATGATTGGGCATATAAAAACTGAATTACAAATCTTTCAAAATATTCGTAGAAACTATATCGGGTAAAAAGATTATCTTCTTCTACAGGACCAGCAACACAAGCCTTGCCGTATCCAATATCGTAGAAATGTCTATTAGGGATCCACTTACTTTGATCTATAAAGACTTGCAACTCAGGCACTCTACGTTTCTTGTCGCTCTTAGTAATTTTGACCTCATATTTACCTGCAAACATCTCACCCGCATAAACAACACCGGGCTTAGGGAAAGCTGTGAACTCATTCGCCACCTTGTCATAGACGGAGTTGAACCAAACAGTTCCCTCAATAACATTGCTTTCGTTATTTACTTGAAGATCAGGAAAATTATGGTTGAGCCATTCAATTTCTTCTTTAGTTATCATCGTCATTAGACCATTGACCAGTGGGTGTGTGTGAACCTCCAACAACAAATCCTGAAGCCGCAGTTGCAGTGGTTACACCACCAGTTTTATTACTTTTATCTCCATCCGCATCCGCCTCTTTAAATTTATCCCCGAACAATTCTTGCCACTGCTCCAACGAATCAGTATCGGAGATAATATCTGTGTACGAATTAATGGCTTTCTTTAATGATTTAAAAGATTTATTATTGTCATCTTTCCATTTCCGATCAAAAGGATCATCATCCATTGCTGGATTTTCAATTGTTGGAGCCTCGTTATGTTCTGACAGAAAAACATCTACACGTTCCATAATTGTAGCGAATGCGTCAGAGATGCTCTTAAAACTGTCCTCGGGTTGCACTTGCATCGCAATAATCGTCGTAAGGATTACAGATCTTGTGTCGAAGTCATTACGTGAATCACGTAAATACTTAACGAGCCGAACGACAGGAACTAGATAGCCACTAGCATGTGCGTCTTGCTGTTCAAACCACTGAGCATATCCGTCACCGTCAGTACACTCCTCCTCATCGGTTGATTTATTAAATATGTACATCTGTCCATCACGCTCTATTGCTGGAACAAGATCGACATGAAAATCACTTTTGTAATTAATTGTCACACAGCGTGTTTTGCCACGAGTGTCAGTAATATCTTCATACCTATCTGAATCTTTAAATAGTTCAGCTAAGTGTGAGTGGTAATCAGATGGTGACCATTCGCTATTTTCCTTAAGAGTAATAAGAAGATCAACATCAAACTCATCCTTGTCACCAACTGGCTTGATGATGGTCTTTTGCCGAGCTGATCCTTGACGTGTTGTTTCAACGTATAGATCCTTAAATGTTTCGCTCTCCTTTACAAATTTGCTCAAAGTTTCCTCGGCTTTCTCTACCTTCTCAAATCGAGATGAGTTTAGATTCACCGTATTCTCTAGAAAATCTTCAAAAATTTTATTTATGTTTGACATAGTAATACTTAATTATGTGCTTTTTTGGTCGCACCATACCTTATATTGTTAAATTTAATTGCTGATACATATCCTTCTTCTTGACTTACATATTCGTACACTGTGATTACAGGGTCTGTTCCATGAAGTATTTCACGACCACATACTATCGCTGCACATGTGGGCATTGCCCCAAAAAGATGCACTTCGCATCTCTTACCATGCTTCATCTGTATTTCGTCCAGTGTCTCACGGTAAATCTTTCGAAACGCTTCTAAATCTTCAGATGAAATAATTTGATCAAGCTCTGGCTTCTTCACAGTTATTGTGTACAAGGGTGCCTTTCCAATATGGTGTCTAATGTCTTCATTTGAGGGCTCACCACTGATTGCTACAGTGAGACCTACCGTTTTTGACTTCATTAAATTACGTGACCTTATCAGCTTTAAAGACAAGGTAGGTTCGGCAGACGTGATACTCCACGGCTGTTCACGTCGCTTTATATAGATATCAGTGTTTATGATATTACCTAGTGCGTAACCAAGATATGCTAGTACAGGGATTGGCGCTAAGGCGAAAACCGATAGGTGTGATTCCTTACGTTCGTCGTTGCCTATCGTATGCAAACGACTTACCTCAGCATCAACTTTCTTTACCGCGACATCCCAGGAAGAATTTTCAGTATCGTAATTAAGATTGGTTAAGTCGATAAAAATACCTTTTTCGTCGTTTGGATAACGATCCGCCGTAATCAATGCAGTGTACGCATCGGCTCGATCAACTTCTACACGACGACCTCGAATATTCGACTGCAATCGTACTACTGTAGTTTTGCGTGAGGGGTCAATACTCGTCTGTATGTTAATACGATCTTCGTGGTCGCTCTTCGCCTTACGTAAATAATCAATAGTATAAAGAGCGAAGTGCTCACGTCTGTCAATCTTTTTGGAATGATCTAAACACATCAACATTAAATTAGATAAGTCCTTTGCGAGTTTTGATGACAGTTTTTTGTCACCACGTGGCCCAGTTGGTGTCCATGAAATAATATGAGCAATATTTGAATAGTTACCTTCGCTGAGGGTAGTTTTATCTCTTAACACGATCTCATTACAGCCTGGATGCTCACATCGTCCTCCAGCTTTGACCCAAAGTTGGAGTTGGGTTTTGATAGGTATTGTGGGACGACTTCGTTTTTTAGGTGTGTTCTTTCCTGACATACTATTTTTTACGTCGGTTATATGGCGATTGATTGGTCGGTTTCAGATTAATATTTTTTTCGGATGCTTTGGAATAGACTCCACCCTCTGGTCGACCCAACTTCAAACCAATCACACGTGTTGGAGTGTTTTTCTTTGCAAGTTCGCGTAGTTGTTTAATCTCTGTCGGTGTCCAATGTTTTCCAGCGTTTTTAATGTATTTCTTTGTCATATTGTTTAATGTTTAATATCTTTGTCATAAATAATTTCGTAGTCATCATTAAAATTCATCGGAATCACGCTTAACACCTTACCGAAAATTTTTGAATTCTCGTTACTCATCACGATAGGCGAATACCCATTACCTTTAGATTCTGGAATAAGAACAGTCGTGTCAGCTGTACGCCGAAGTGTTTTTATCACAGCCATATCTTCAAGAATTGCAACCACACGATCTCCATTTGCTACATTCTCCGTCACCTCCACGAGTACATAATCGCCATTATGAATTCCGGCATCAATCATACTGTTACCAGATGCTTTAAGTGCAACAATATCTCGAACACCTTTCGTAAGTGTCGGATCAATTTGTAGAAATTCATCGTACTGTTCTTGTGCGTACACCTCCGCAGCATCGCAACCAGCAGTTGCAATTACAGGAACCTGTATTGTTCCTTTTGGTTCGTGAGGGTTAGTATCCAATATTCGAATACTACGATGCTGGAAGCGGTCACGTTTAATGAGTCCTTTTGATTCGAGGGCTTCAATCCGTTGGGTAACACTACGAAGTGAATCGAGACCTAAATCCTTCTGCATTTCTGTGATAGTAGGTGATTCGCTATTCCTAGCAATGTACGTCTTGATGTACTCAAGCGTTTCTTGCTGTTTTGATGTAAGAGTGATTTTCTTCATGTCCATCCATTATATCATATAATGGAGTGATTTGCAACGTAAAAGAACACAACTTTGTACACAATATACACAACTTGGAATAATACTGCAAACTTATACTTTCTCAGCACCACTTAGTAAACCAATCGAATTTCAATTTTTTAAAGCATCAAAATGACGATTTTCTCTCCTTAATTTCTATAATATCCTTTTAAATAAGGGTATTTGACGTATCCTTGCACACAAAATGAGGTGCGATTTTGAGTGATATAATGAGTGTAAAGAAAACAACTACGGGAATACAATCCCGTAATTAATCGGTGAGACGGACTGCATACAAGGAGCACGTCTCGTAATCTCACCTACATATGTTAGAAGAGAAACTACAGTGGCGTACGGAGAAACGCCGAGTGAGCGACCTGCTCCCTCACAAAAAATCTCCACGCAAAATTACCAAAGACCAGATGGAGCGACTCAAGCAGAGTCTTGAACGCTATAACATTGTTGAGATACCTGCACTGGACCTCGATAACACCATTCTAGCGGGTCACATGAGGGTAAAGGTGCTCATCGCTCTCGGTCGAGGCGACGAAATGATTGATGTCAGAGTCCCTAACCGCAAACTCACAGATGAGGAAGCGGAGCGGTACATGATCGGAAGCAATTCGATTCATGCTGACTGGGACTACGATCTTTTGAAGGACTTCGAACCATCGCTTTTGGTTGAATTGGGATTTGATCAAAAGTCATTGGACGACCTCTGGAACGAGCGACTCAAAGACGACAACTTCGACGTTGAAAAGGAGCTTGAGCAAATCACCGATCCAACCACAAAGCTCGGAGACATCATTCTCCTCGGGACAAGCAAGTTGATTTGCGGAGACTCCACCAAACCAGAGACACTTCAGAAACTCTTTGGTGATGAGCGAGCGACCTGCATAATTTCTGACCCTTTGTACAATCTCGACGTTTCGTACAACGGCGGAATAGGTGGAAAACAAAACTATGGCGGTACGGTTGACGACAACAAGACTGACGAGGAGTATGTGTCATTCCTTCGCAAGAGCATGGAGGCGGCACTTGCCGTCACCAAGGATGATGCACACGTCTTCTATTGGAGTGACCAGACATACATTTGGGCGATTCAGCTGTTGTACCGAGAACTTGGACTCACTAACCGCAGAGTGTGCTTGTGGTTGAAGTCACCACAAAATCCTGTCCCAGGTGTTGCTTTTAACAAAGCATTTGAGCCGTGTACATACAGCACACGAGGAAAGCCGTACATCGTTAAAGGCGTGAACAAGACCAATGAGGTCATGAACGCTGAGATGACTACAGGCGATGATCTGCTTGCTCAAGCACTCGATACCGTCGATGTCTGGCCAGTGAAGCGATTGTCAGGGAACGAATATAAGCATTCTACCATGAAGCCAAGTGAGCTTTATGAGAAAGCTATTCGTCGCTGTACCCGCATGAATGACATCATTTTGGATTCCTTCTCGGGATCATCGAGTCTCATTATGGCTGGCGTGAAGTTGAAGCGTCGAGTGTATGCAGTCGAGATTGAACCAGCATTCTGTGATCTTGCTATCAAGCGGTACGAGGCACTAACTGGCGAGAAAGCCACGGTAATCAGAAACAATGAAGAAGTACCGCAAGGAGAAGTCCTTTCTGGAGGAGCTTCGCAAGATTCCTAACATCTCACTGGCATGTGAAAAAGTTGGCATCGCTCGCAATACCGTGTACCGCTGGTGTCGTGAGGATTCAGACTTTGACGCCCGAGTCGAGGATGCTCTGGTTTCGGGAATTGATTCCATCAATGACCTTGCTGAAAGCAAATTGATTACCAACATCAACCAAGGAAAACAGCGAGCAATTCAGTACTGGCTTGATAACAACAAGAAAAACTACGCTCGACCTCGCCCAAAAAACTTCTGGGACGTGGCTAATGAACCAGGACACATTACCGAGATCGTTATCAGTCCAGTTGATCCTGAGCGTGTTCGCTTGGAGAAAGAGCTTAAGGAAGCGAAGGAGAATGATTAATCACATTAATTGAAATAGCTATGGAATACATTGGCTACTATAAAAACCGCACAGAGTGGTTGGAACAACATGTTGAAGAGAAGCATCTTCTGATGTGTCAGATGGCGTGCAGTCTAATTATTCTCGCAGAACGCAACCCAAACAACGAGTATAGGGTGAATCTTGTGCGAGAGTGCATTGAGCACATGACAGGTATGACCTATAAGGAGTTCTTCAGTGAGAGAGGTCAGATACTAGACTTATACGATAACGGAGATATGTAGTACGCTACTAATCCGTTCAGCAATATCTCGCCAATCTCCATTCGACATACCGAATGAAGTGGCGTGAGGAACCACAGCATATACAGTGCCGTGGTTCCTTGCTGTGTGGAGCTTCTTTGGTATGACTTCCTCAAATGGAACACTGGCAATCTGTTGCCAGTCTGCGAGGTACGTACGTGAATAGAAAAGGACGAGTTTAGGTTTGTGTTGATGTATTAGCTCTTGGAGCTTATGCACTTGCTTTGGTTTGTATGTTTTTAGGTACTCTTTGCGAGAACCTAATCCTTCAATATTGAAATCACCATATAACCAGTCTGCTTCTTTGATTGACTTAGACGGCAACGGCATTAGTTCAAGCACTGTGTGGTCGGATTGTTTTCTGCCGAACTGTTGTATTTGAAACTCACGCACTTCTTCAAGTGTCGGCTCTTTGCCAGTTGTTAGGTATAGATGAATGAAAATGAGCGGTCGATATGTTTTCTGTGTTGGTGCGTTGTCTTCAAACCAACGCAAATGGTCGGGACTGGTTTGCATGTCTTCCACAATATCGCAGACTATTTTGTTGTTCGTGGTTTTGAATCGCTCATACAGCAACTCCATTGACCCATCAAAGCCCTCTTCCATACCGACAAACCAGATGTCGCTGTCTAGATTGCCATACCCAAAGAAGTTGTTGATTCGTTCTTGTATTAATATCTTAAAATCGTCTCCGTGAGGAGACTGTGTTGTATTCATTATTTTGGACGGATTTAGTTTTGGTCAGGTAGCAAAAAGCTCCTAACCAGGCCGACAAACCCCGTAGGGAGTGCCCATACCAGTTTCCCGATATGACCGTCCAAAGTAGCTCTGATTAGGAGTTCTTTACTTTGGACGGATTTTCGACCATATCCTCAAGAAACTTGAGGGGTTAGGTCACCACATATTCAGTTGTACAAGTACATGATACCAATTTTTGCTATCTATTGGAATCATATCGCTGAAAGTATGTTCTGCTAAGCCTGAGTTGCCGACATTTGACAGATCGCCAAAACCATTGACAAATGCTTATTTATTTGATATGATATATCTGTAGTTCTTTGATAGGAAATCACTGCTTGAGACGAGCTTTTTGTGCCTTATTTGAGGGCCTAGAAAGCTCGTCTCAAACTGAGACAAGACGTAATTTTGAGATCGTATGCTCAAATCCAGTCGCCTTCGAGATAATTTCAAAAAGGCTAACAGAAAAAGGCGCACATCATGAAAACCATCATGAAAACATGGACTCAAGTCCCCGCTGGCGACATCAATGCCGCCAATCAACGTCTGTGGGTAGCGATCGGCGACAACGCCGAAGAAGTCGCATCCCGCATCAACACCGACCCTGCATTCGTGGCGAACATCGCACGACTCATGGTCAACGGCGGTTACGAGCCGTCAACGTCACAGAAGCTCGCCCGCGCGATCATGGGCAAGAACTTCTTCGGCATCGAGGAAGCGATCAAACACTTCGGGGTTAACACCACGAAGCAACAGCTCGCTTACTTGGCAGAAGTTCCGTTCAGCGAGGAAGTGCTGAAGTCCTGCAAGGACACTCACATCCTCGTCGCCGTCTTCCCGCTGTCGATCCTCGACATCCGTGGCGTCACCCGCAAGCTCGAAAACCAGACCCTGTTTTACTCACAGGACTGGTATGACAAGCAAGCGTTCGCCAAGGATAAGGGCGAAGTCGGCTGGCAGCTCGTCCGCAAGGAACCGATCGTCAACTCGACCTCGAAGACGTGGAACGATCAGCAGGCACTCCTCTCGAAAGACGAGGAAACGCCGACTGCTCGGATCGTGGTTTACACCATGGTTGGCCATTTCCTCGCTACTGGGGAACGCTTGTTCGAGAAGATCTACGTTCGTTGCGCTGATCTCGACTCGGACGGCTACCGCGTCCGCGTCGGCTACTTCGATGCCGAGGGTCTGGACGTCGACCTCTATTGGGACGGCCGCCGCGGCGGCTACGTCGGCGTTTCGTCTGCCAGGAAGCAGTGAACCTTGAATCCTTGAGGGCTTGTCCCTCTTGAATACTTGAGCCTCCGCGCGAATTTTTTTCGCCGGAGGCTCTTTCTTTTTATATTTTTACAACTTATACTTTTACTATCTTGCTAATGTAGTGTGGGTTACGGTTCACACTCGCGGGATATCTCACCTTGAGATCGCCGGAGTGCCAGTGGTTTACGGATCACGGCAGAGCGCGAAAGGGATAGAGAGAACTTCTTGCCCGCATCTAGTGGAGATGCTCGAAAGAGCTGCTCCCGAATCAAATTCAGGAACGAGAGGACATAGACTCGCAAGAGTAGTAACCCTCGGGTTCCGGTGCCACGGACGGAAACGGGCAATATCTCGACTCGGACGGCAACCGCGTCAACGTCGGCAACTTCGATGCCGAGGGTCTGAACGTCAACAACTATTGGGACGACAACCGCAACGGCAACATCGGCGTTTCGTCTGCCAGGCAGTCAACCTCTATCCGGAAACTCCCGCCGTCATAAGCGGGAGTTTCTGTTATCGCTCTCTCGTTGACTTTATCCACCCGCCAAGCATTCGACCGACCTCATCGAGATTCGCTTCTATGAGAACGTACTGTTTGCCGTCGATGGCTTTTAGATCCTTCATGAGCCGGACACACACCTTAAGGAAGTTGAGTCGTACGCTCGTCTTTTCCAAGGTTGGGAGCTTCTCTTGCTTCGACTGCTGGCTTGCGAATAGTATCCCTTCGAGAATATCGATAAGGAGCGACTCGCACTTCTGCCAAAGCGTGTAGCGGTCTTGTTTAGGAACTGACAGGCGCAAGAGGTAGAACTCTTTGTAGAGATCGTAGGATTTCTTGAAAATGGGTATGTCTAAATCATTCATAGCGTGAAAATATATAAGGAATTACATTGGTTAATAATTTCTCCGTCAGCACTATTCCGTGCGTGGGAGGTATTCAAGTCAGACAAGCGCAACAAGCCGGATGTGATTGAGTTCGAGGTTAATCTTGAAGAGAATATCTTCGGCTTATATCGCGAACTCAAGAACGGTACCTATCGGCACGGAGGATACAGGGGTTTTTGGATCCACGACCCAAAACTCCGGAGAATCCACAAGGCGACTGTCCGCGACCGCGTGCTTCATCACGCGGTTTTTAGCGTCCTCAATCCAATCTTTGAGCCAACCTTTATTCCAACATCGTTCTCCTGTCGTGTTGGGAAAGGTACACACAAAGGAGTAGAGAAAGTTGCTGAAATGATTCGTGCCGTAAGTCGCAACAACACCCGCCCCTGCTACGCGCTCAAGTGCGATGTGCGGAAGTTCTTCGACTCCATCGACCACGATGTCTTGCTCCGAATTCTTGATTCAAAAATCAAGGACGAGAAAGTCATGGACCTTATGCGAGAGATCGTCGAGAGCTTTGCCGCAAGCCGACCGAATCTCTTCGAGCGCAGAGGTGTCCCAATCGGAAACCTGACCTCGCAGATTTTCGCCAACATCTACATGAATGAGTTCGATCAATTTATGAAGCACAAGTTGAAGGTTCAACATTATGCTCGATACACAGATGACTTCGTGATTGTTTCTGGCGACAGAGCATATCTCGAAAGACTGCTCACCCCGATGCAGGAGTTTCTCGGGAAAGAACTGCGACTGGAACTTCACCCGAAAAAGATTCATCTGATGAAGCATTTACGGGGTGTGGACTTTCTCGGCTACATCATTCTGCCGAAGCACATACAACTGCGTGCAAAGACAAAACGCCGAATTCCGAGGAAACTGCGACAGACGGTACTCAGGTACCGAAGCGGCGAGATCAACGAGCTAAGGCTACGCTCTACGCTCGAATCCTATATGGGCGTTCTCTCACATGCGGATGCCTACGAGCTAGAGCAAGATATCCGGAATAGGTTTCATTTCTGGCTGAGTGAATAAAGCAAAATCCTCGCACCGACTCGACACAAAAGGTCGAATCCTCATGCGAGGACGCTACCTTGGACGGTTTTTGTGACCATATCTCTTTCGAGGGTTAGGTCTTGGATTTTGTGATCATATTTTAGCAAATTCACGTCACCTAGTTAAGAATGGATGGTAAAGGCAATAATAAGACTATGCGACGTTTCCTTTATTCTGCATAGACTATGCACCACAAACTGGTCTGTCATTAATTAATATATGACAGATACAGAGGTAAGTAGTTATAAATACGTCCTATACGCCAGAAAGTCGACCGAAGGAGACGAGAAGCAAGCTCTTTCCATTGATTCTCAAATCAAGGAAATGACGCAAATTGCTGAGCGAGAAAAACTAAACATTATTGAAATTAGACGTGAGTCACATTCTGCAAAAGAGTCTGGGCAACGACCTGTGTTTGAAGAGATTGTAAAAGATATCGATAACAATATATTTGACGCTATTATCACTTGGGCACCTGATCGACTTTCTCGTAACGCTGGTGACTTAGGAAAGTTAGTTGATCGCATGGATCAAAAGAAGCTCATTACTATAAAGACGTTCGGACAAAATTTCACTAATTCACCAAGCGACAAGTTCCTGCTCATGATTCTGTGTTCTCAGGCAAAACTCGAGAATGATAATAAGAGTATCAATGTTAAGCGTGGTATGAGGACAAGGTGTGAGATGGGCTTATGGCCAGCACAGCCACCAACTGGATACAAAAAGGTGGATGGTCGTTTAGCAAAGTGCGAGGTTGAAATTGATCCAGAGCGAGCTGATACCATTAAACAAATCTTTGAAAAGATTGCCTATGATAAGTGGAGTGCTTCAAAGGTACATGCGTGGCTTAAATATGATCTAGATTTCAAAACTCTTCGTGGTTATCACCTAAGTATTGGAAATGTATTTAAGATTATCAATAACACCTTCTACTACGGAAAGTTTGAATTTCCACAGGGTGCAGGAATTTGGTATGACGGAAAACATACACCACTTATTACTAAAGAATTATTTGACGAGACTAGAAGTTCGATCAAGTCACAGGTCATCAAATCACAAGGCAAGGAGTTTGCCTTTACGAGAATCATGAAATGTGGAATTTGCGGATCAGGCATTACCGCCGATGAGAAGTTTAAGAATATAAAAGCTGGTGGAGTGAACCGCTACGTGTATTACCGTTGTACAAAAGCAAAGGACAGGAACTGCAAAAATCCTGCTTTGAACGAAACAAATCTGGTTGAAGCTCTATTAAAAATGATTGATACCATTAGTCTTGATAAAGTGAGGTTAAACGCCAAACTAAATAGTGAGATTCAGAAGTTTAAAAAGCTCCAAGCGATGTTTTTGGGAAAGAAACGAACAGAGAAAATTGAGCCGATTGATCTCAAAGACTACGCGAAGTTTGTATTGAGAGACGGGACGGTTTTAGAGCAGAGGTCGGTGTTGGAGTGTATAAGTAGCGAGTTGGTTTTGAAAAGCAAAATAATTAAGATTATTTAATCTTAATTATCGATTCAGTGCTTTTGTCGTAAGAATAATTAACAATCTCTCCTTTTATAATCAACTCAATCACATTTCCAATTACCATAATTGGCGCAATGAACCATTCCTTTGGGATGTAGTTTTTTCCCTTGCTGTCGGTGATTTCAATGTCTAGACATGAATCACTAAAGAAGCGGTGTATTAGTCTTTCGAATCTTTGAGGGTTCATATTGAAACATCTGTATGTAGCGACAATAGAAACTGGAGCCATAAGATAAGTTGGGTCTTGATCCGCATTCTTTACACGTTCTTCAACATTAGTAGTTGAAAAACCAATCTTAAAAAGATTTTTAGTGCTAGCGATCCTTGGGTTATCACTGAGTGATTTAAGTACATAAATGTATCCTGTCTCAGAATCTCCGCTCTCGATAGGCATTATTTCTGAATTATCTTTTATTGCATATCCTGCATCAGAAAGTCTTTTACCTAATGATCGCAACAAAACGCTTGATTCAGTTCCGTTCTCATAAATACAACGAGTTCTTCGGTTTATTTTCTGACTATTACCTCTGTATGGATCATAGATTTTTTCTAGATATATCAAAACACCACTAAGAACAAAAAAGTCTCCTTGTTTCATTTCACTTTCCACAAAGGTAACGAGTTTTTTTGTTCCAGTTTTCAAATCTCTTTGAACCTGTTCAAATAAATGTTCGTACTGATCAAAATCAGCACAAATCTCTCTCTGTGCAACAAAGTCAGGGTCCGAACGATCTTGTCTGATCTCTGGAACATTCTTTATATTAAAAACAGAACTATCCTCAATTGAAAGAAGATCCAGATCATCATCTGCAAAAATATCACTCACGGTGTCGAGTTCTTTCGCTGTAGTCTTTAGTAGATTATGAATATCAAATTTACTTAGAAAGTCTTTTTGCTCTTTATTTTCTCTAATATGCTTAAGTCGTGAAGCGAGCTTATGTTCATGGATGTCTCCACCGTTCCTGGGTTCTGTATTGTGTAATGCAAAAAACTCATTTATTTCCATGAATGATTCAGATAATCGATCATCGGGCGTAGCAGAAGCAGACTTCTTATCTAGATCGAGAAGTCCCAAATCGTCATCGTTTATTAAATCTAGTAAATCTTTTTTATCCATATTAATTTTGCACTTGTTCAGCCTTAAGTTTTTTCAAATACAACACTGCCTCGGCAAGTCGTTTTTCGAGAGGGTCCGAGGAAGAAATCTCAGGCTTTCGACCTGTTTGAATTGTAAACTCTTTTGCCTTAGGCCATAGAATTTTAACCTCTTCGGGAGTCATTTCAATTCGAGATGAATCAATAGTATCTTGAATAACTTTAAGAATACTTGAGGTTACTGATTTTGAGAGAATTTCAAAAGCTTCTTGGAACGGATTGATGCTGTCGATAAGGTCAATATTGAGATCATCTATATTTACAAACTGTCCCGCCATACGAACAAATTTCTTATCTCCAACTTCTTTGATTTCTCCATTCTTGATCACAGAATCAACAACGACATGCTGACGAACTTCTTCAACTTCAAGATCAGTAAGATCAGGGTATTTCATTTGAATAATCTTCGGTATCATCACTTTGTTTATTACCTCTGGATCAACATTTCCAGGCAATGCCTTAACCATCTGATCGTCTTGAAGAATAGTGGCCTTAAGATCATTAATATCTGATTCAATAATTTCTTGTACACGATCAGTACTAGGCGCTTTGAATCCATTTACTTTAATTTCACCTGGCGTGAAGCTTGTATCATCGTTTGGGAATCGTGGTTTGAAATTATAATGAGGAGCCATTACTTGTTCCATGAGCAGAGAGCATGTTATTGCCTTTAACATATTATTGACCGACACTTTAACTTCGCCGTCTTTTGCATCTGGTTGCGCTATTAGGTTTGTAAATTGCGCATGCGTCTTGTTTGCACTATCTCGAGTGCAACGTCCAATAATCTGAATGATCTCTGTTAGTGAGCTTCGATAACCCACAGTCAAAGCATGTTCACAATACGGCCAGTCAAAACCTTCTTTTGCCATACCTAAAGCAATAATGATATCCATATCATCTTCGTTTTTCATAGTGCGAAGATAGTTTGATATCTTGTCTCGATCGACTGAATCATCAACCAGGTTTGCGACTTTAAGCATTTTTCCGTCACCATCACGCTTCACATAGATCACGCCAGTCTCATGATCTTGATGATCCACCTCACCGATAATATCCAGAATTAAGTCAACTTCGTTGAGCTTATCTTTTGTAGATTCTCCAGAGTTTACGTTCGGAATATGTAAAATCGTTTTCTTGTTCGTATCCAAAACTTCAGCAATAGCTGATGTGTATTTACCTTGATAAAAGTGGTATCCAATACCCAAGGTCTTTAAATATGTATAGCCGTTCAACTGCTGATAGTAGTTGTATGTTACTTTTACAAACTTAGCCTCATCCTGTGGCAATAAAACAGCTACACCGTCGCCACGAAAATATGACCCTGTCATAGCGACTATGTGTGCATTAGAGCTGGTCATTATTCCATGCAACACATTACCTAAGCGACTAGTATCTTTATCTGCTGAAACATGGTGAAATTCGTCAATTGCAATGAGTGCATCATTAAACTTTGTATCTTCAATTTGCTCACACGCAAAGCGAAGTGTTGCGTGTGTACAGATAAGAATCTTCTCGTCGTTATCCATAAAATTCTTGAACGCCTCAACTTTACCTTTAGCATTATCCAGTCCCGGGGTACAAAGATTGTAGTGATCGTTTGGTTTCCAATCAGCGAAGAACCCACCACTAGTTAAATTAGTCTCACTGAAGGACCCACCGATAGATTTTTCAGGAACAGCAACAATAACTTTTTTAATTCCCTGATTGGTTAATTTATCTAACGCCAGGAACATCAAAGCTCGTGATTTACCAGATGCGGGAGGTGCTTTCAAAAGCAGGTATTGTGCATTTCTTTTTTCAAATGCTTTTGCCTGCATCTCACGCATACCAAGCTCATTAAGCTTAGTGCTTTGTCCTGTTTGTGCGTATGTTGCTTCTGCTACTTGAATAGTTTTCATAATATTATTGGTTAGTTTTTCTAGTAATCATCTCCTCGTAAAGTTTGAATAAGTGAGCTAGTCGATCTTCGTCACTGTCAAACGGTTTGCTTCGATATATTTGATCAATAGCGAGATCTAAATATTTGTGTGCTTCCCGTAATCCGTCTGGCATCTTATCTGGATCATACAGATCTGCCATTGTCTTCTCTGGACACTTCTCACGTTCCTCTAGAATATTGTAGACGTGGCTAGTAAGTGACTCCTTTTGCTTTGGTGAAATTTCTGGAAAAGGAAAAGTGTTGTAGCAAAGCGCTGATGAATATCGTAAGTCCGTCTTAAGTCTACCTCCAACAGCACGCACCCAAGTCATGTGCATACGAGAATTTAGAATTGCGAAAATGTATGGCTCTGCATTATAGATTACTTGAGCCGCGTCGGAGATAATTGTTTTATTATCCAAGAAGCCCATTGGTATGTAATCTCTATTCTCGGAAGATGTTCTGGGTATGATGATTGAACTTGTTTCCTTATGTGCCAAGAAGTAATACTTGTGAGGGAAATCTGCCATTGCACGAGTACTTTTTTCTGTACTTGCACTCCTCAGTATTCTAATTTTATTTAAACGACTAACAATCTCTGGAATAGATTTAGCCAAAGTAATCTGGTCATCCTTTATATAGAGGCACCATCTTTGTTGTCCACGAATAAATTCTTGGGATCCAATATAGCTTTTAACTAAAACATTTGACTCTGGATATTTTTCGATAAGCTGATCTTTTTCTTCCTTTGTTAAAACAAAATTACCTCCATCGTTTAATAAATTTCCATATGTCATTTGGGGGAGGTCTTTTGATAAAGGACTTGAGCGTCTAGTAATAAAACTAGAATTTCCCTCTGTAAGATATGGATTGATATTCTTAACATTTCTATATTGATCTGATGAGTACAGCTTTTTTATCTGACCACCTTGGTTAGCAAGACCAATAATTACACAAGTTACACCCGCATTTCCTTTCGCAAGATTTTTCCATTTAAAAGACTGGTGAGCAAAACATATCTCCACATTCTCCTGAAAAATAAGAGGCCAAAGTAATGCTACTTGTTCCCCCTGCGAAATTGAATTTGTTGATACAAAAGCTAACTTAATTTTTTCATGACCTGAAATATATTTTGCTCCTTTATAAAACCAAGCAGATATGTAATCTAGACTTTTATAGTCGTTTATAAACAGACTTTTTAGATCTTCTTTTTGTTCATCTTCTTGATTTCTAGAACCTAGATATGGCGGATTACCCACGACATATATTTCATGTTCACCAACAACCTGATCCTTACGTGGACAAACTTCGTTCCAATCAACCCGAACAGCATTACCACAAGCAATCTTTCCGCTTTCTTTAAGAGGAAGCGTTGCTTTCATGATTCCAAACATACCATCGAAATACTGGTTCATTTGGTGCTGTGCAAGCCATAATGAAAGTCGAGCTATTTCGTGTGCAAAATCATCTATCTCTATTCCATAAAATGAATTTAGTGACACGCCGGAATACGACATCATTTGATGCCCAAGATCTTTTGCGTAACTGATTATTTTTGACTCCAGTTTTGATAGCTCCTTATATGAAATAATAAGGAAATTACCTGATCCACACGCTGGGTCAAATATCTTAATCTTCGCTACTCGTTCACGAAGCTTGGTGAGTTTCTTAATATCAGTCTTTGAATTCTCTAATTCCTCATATAGATCATTCAGGAAAAGAGGCTCAATGACTTTCATTATGTTCGGAACGGAGGTGTAGTGCATTCCAAGGTTTTCACGCTGTCCTGGAAGAACAACTGCTTGAATCATGGATCCAAAAATATCTGGATTGATTGAGTCCCAGTTCAGCTTTCCACATTCAATAATCAATTTTCGGGAAGTAGCTGTAAATGTTGGCAATTTGATATTAGTTTCAAAAAGACCGCCGTTAACATATGGAAATTCCAAGAAATGCGAAGCAAATTTCGATCGATCAGAATCTTTGGTATCCAAAACATCAAAAAGTGTCGAAAAGTAAGTATCCATCTCGTCTCCGTTTTCATGAGTATGGGAGTTTACAGAATTAGTAAACATCCCTGTCTTAGGGAAAATACCAGTATCTTCAGCAAAGAAACAGAACAAAAGTCTTGATAGAAATATGTTGAGATCGTGGCTATTGTTTTTGTAGTATTCAGGGTCATCAGTAATAATTGCCTGATATAGCTTATCCATCTTATAGGCGGCACGGATATCAGCAGGATTTTCATTTACATGCTGTGACTTTTCCATTCCGCACCATGGCAAGAAGAACGCATAGTGTTTACCGAGATCTCCAATTTGAATATCGAGAGTTTCTTTTGTTTTTGTATCTACAGCCAAGAACGTCACAAAATCTGTAACGATAATAAATCGAGGATTAAACTTGTACGAAGTTTTATCTTTCTGCAATGCATCGATAGCAACGTGTTCATCCTCTTCGAGTGTAGTTGTATGAAAAAGTAATTTATTTTTTAAAATGATCTGATCTTCTTTACCAGATAGTTTTGTGGGATTTTTAGAGAGTAATGAAATTGTACTTTTAGGCAATTCGTATACAGAAAGCAAATCAAAAATAAACATTTGCTTTGAAAAGTTTTGACTAAGGTTTTCTAAATTTTCTTGTAAGGTTACTAGATTGATCATAAATTTATTTGAAAAGCTCATCGACCGGAACTTTGAGAGCTTTTGCTAGATTGGTAATAGTTGAAAGAGTTGGGTTGTTTTTCCCATTTTCAATGTTACTAACAAAAGATTTATCGACATTGAGAATTAGTGCAAGCTCTGTTTGAGTTATATTTTTCTTAGCTCTGATTTTTTTAAGATTTTCACCCAACTTTTTAGCATCATCTTTCATAAAAAGATTATATCACAAACAGTTGTACTAAACTACAACAAAAGCAAGTCGGATTACGACTTGCTTTTGTTAGCTAATTCGACCCTTTTAGAGTGCTCGAACTAGCTCTCTCTTTGGTGAAGAAATTATACACGCTACGCGAACCTTTTTCGAATTTAAGCTTAAAGACTAGTCGCGCGCTGCGCGCCTTCGCGCTCGGCTTATGCCTCGCCAAAGCACCCCTGAACACTACGCTTCCGCTTTAAGGAAAAGGGCCGACACAAAGAAAAAAAGAGGTGTAGTGTTTGGGGGCTCTCTTCCTCCACAAGGGAGGAAGCGAAGGCGCTTCATACCCGAGCGTTTTGGTTATTCTATCCTCCACTTACCCCAAAGCATTGCGGACCTCCCGCACTACCTATCGGTAGTGCTTATGTCCTTATGCTTTGAAGGTTTCGCTCTTCGACGTACTCACGAGTGTAGTCTATACTTTCCAGCTAAGAGGTGATTGGGTGAACTTGTATTATAGGTGTAAACGAAAAAGTGTTGATAACTGACGGAAAAGTACAGAGGTATACGCTATAATAAACATAATCTATTATGGCTTTTCACGATTCAGAGAATCAGGAGTATATTTCCATTGAAGCGGCGGCACACCTCACTGGGTGGTCAGAAGATCACATCATGCGCCTCTGTCGTGCACGAGTGATTGAGTCTGTCTACAAAGGAGAAGGGAAATGGCATATTGATAAAGTACTTCTTGAAGAATACAGGCAGGATTTGGAAGAGAGTTTTTATCTTGATGAAGAGGAAGCGAATGAACCACATTCTTCTTTTTCTTTAATCCCTATGGTACGACCAGTGGTTGTGGCAAGTCTTGTTTTTATCCTTATCGCAACACCGTTTGTTGCTTCATCATTTTCCGGCAACACAATTTCTCAAACTGTCTCCTCAATGAGGAGTACGGTTACGTATGTCGTGGATCACATGGATATTTCACATTCGCGGGTGAATTCACTTACAGAATCTATCCGTACCAACCTGTCTCAAGCTGCATTTGCTCTTGCTTCTCTTCTTGCTCCACCACGTACCGTTGTCTTTGACCGACACAATGCTCTAAACCCTGAGGGGGGGGGGAGCATAGCAGGAACAACTACTCCACAAACATCACTTTCTCTTGAATCTTCCTCACCTCAGATAATTGAACGAGTGGTATACGAAGAACGTCTCGTATATCCCGGTGTGAGCGAAGCGGAGCTTTCATCTCGTTTGCGTCTCGCGGCACAAGAAACAGTGCAGCGAGATGAGACAATCGCGAACATTCTCAGTTCGCTCTCTAATAAGTTGTCAGACCTTACCTTCATCGCGCGGCGTCAGGATGAAAATGCTCGTCGTGATATACACTCGTCTATCTCGCAATCGGTGAGCACTCAAGAACTTTCGGTATCGGGAAATTCTGCCTTTGATACAGATACGCTCTATATTGATGCAGATAACAATAGAGTTGGCGTTCTCACAACCACTCCTGCGTACACACTTGATGTTGGTGGAACTCTCAATGCAGAAGGAACAACAATCACCTCCCTTTCTGTTTCCGGTGATGCGACGATATCAGGCAACTTTACCGTCTCCGGTTCTCAAACACTTTCAGGCGCGATCACAGTTCCCTATATTCAGGCAACATCAACCACGGCAACATCAACTTTTGCGGGCGATATATCGGTTTCCGGTTTGAGTGAGGTAGGGACTGTCACAAGCGGTACCTGGCAGGGAACAGCTATTGGTGACGGATACATAACAAAAACAGGAGATTGGACGGGAACACTTGATGGACAAGAAGGGGTGTACTACCTTGATGCACGCAATCTCACAAACTTCGGGACTCCTTTCCATACATTCTTTAGTGCAACAACGACTGATGCACTATCTGAGGGATCAAATCTCTATTGGACCAATACCCGCTTCGACGAGAGACTCTCTGCAACCACAACACTCCCAAATATCACAACCCTTGCTAACCTCTCCGTCACAGAGTCACAGATCTCTGATCTTGATCATTATACTGACACAGATACCGCAGGATACATCAATGCATCATCAACGATTCTCAAGTCTAATACTGAAAGTGGACTCGAGAGTTTTCTTGCCGGAGTGGTTAACGTCTTTACCAACAATGACGGAGCCCTCTCGGATGATGATCTTTCTGACAACACCACAACAGACCTCGCAGAGGGCTCAAACCTCTACTTCACCAACGCACGAGCAGACGCACGTATCAATGCAACCTCAACCATTGCAACGCTCTTTTCCACCCCCAATTTGGCTACTGTCGGTACATTGACATCGGGAACGTGGAATGCAAATACACTTGCAGTGGCATACGGAGGAACGGGGGCGGTAACGGCAAGTGGTGCACGCACGAATCTTGGTCTTGCGATCGGATCTGATGTACAGGCGTATAGCGCAATACTTGATGCAGTATCGGCGGGTACGTATACCGGAGATGATTCTATCACTACACTCGGAACTATATCCACGGGTGTATGGAACGGTACCGCTATTGATATATCTACCTACACAAATCTATCTGTATCAGCAACAGGGCTCGAGCTTTCCGGAGACGCACTTGCGCTCTCGAGTGGGTATACCATTCCGCTCTCCACCTCTGTCACTAACTGGGATAATTTCTATACCACCCCTTCTACTCGTATTACAGCCGGTACAAATATCTCATGGAATTCAAATACACTCAATGTCGATGATGCGTTTCTTATAAACTCCGGAGACGATACAACCACAGGACAGCTCACCGCAAACAATTTCGTGGCCTCAAATGCCTCGGCCACGAGTACATTTGCCGGAGGATTTGATGTTGGCTCGGGAAATCTCGTGGTCGATTGGTCCTCCGGTCGAGTGGGTGTGGGTACTTCCGCGCCTACCCGCGTATTTGAGGTCTTCGATACGGTCGCAAATGCACAGCTTCGTATTGCATATGATGCGTCGCGTCGGAGTGAATTCCAAGTTGATGCAACAGGAAATGTCATACTCTCGGCCTCCGGCGGTACCGTCTCGTTTCTCGACGAAGACTTTAATGTATGTGCCGGTGGTGCATGTCCGTCAGTCTCCGTGTCGGGTGGTGGAAACATAGTTGTGGAGAATAAGGTGGTGGCGGAGGAATTCGAGCGACACTGTCCGACGGGGTACATATGGGTTCCGGGCTCGGCAAAGCACGGCACACTCCCCGGATTTTGTGTAATGAAATATGAGGCAAAGAATGTCAGTGGTGTCGCGACATCTCAGGCGAATTCAAACCCATGGGTGAGTATTACGCAAACTGATGCTCGCGCGCAATGTGAGGCGCTCGGTGATGAGTATCATCTCATCTCAAACGCTGAGTGGATGACTATTGCCGACAACGTCTCAAAGCAGACGGGGAACTGGGCCGATGGCGTTATCGGCTCGACCGTGGCATCAGGGGGCGGGTTATTGCGCGGGAACATCGGCATAACCGATAGTGTGTCATATGACGGCTCGAATCCTGAATCGGGAACGGGTCGCAATACGAAAGCGGAACTCGCACTCTCAAATGCAGAAACGATCTGGGATTTCTCCGGAAATGTGTGGGAGTGGGTCGACGCCTATATCATTGAAGATGATACCGCAGCTACGGGCAATGGTAATGATAATGATGGTATTACTATGGAGATGGTGAAGGCGGGAAATGTCACTACCCCCAACTGGTTCGAGTATACGGCCGTTACCGACTATCAAGGTCACGATCTGCGCCCCTGGGATATTAGTTGGGACTCTACGTATGGCATCGGAAAAATATATATCAATCCGGGCCACGCGTATGACGGTGTCGGGTATAACAGTGATTATCATGCCTTCCGGCGTGGCGGGGGCTGGGATGATGCCGACGATGCGGGTGTCTTCACGCTGTACCTGAGCAGCTCGCCCTCGTACACGAATTCCAACTTTGGCTTCCGATGCGCCTGGTAATGACAGAAATTTGGAATTTGGATTGGCCGGGCGTGGGGTGGGGGTAGGATAGCTTAGTTCTTTCAACTTTAGTTCTATGACATATAAAGACCTTGCGATATACGAGAAGACGTACGAATTGCTTCTCTGGATCTATCCGACGGTAAATAAGTTTCCTAAGTCGCAGAGATTCGTCTTGGGACAGCACATTGAAAGTACCATCCTCAGAATCCTGAAATGCATCATGCGCGCTAACGCGTCGCGTCGCAAACTTCCGCACCTCTATGAGCTGAGTCTGCTCGTGGATATGCTCAAAACACTCATGCGCGTTGCGCGCGATCTCAATTTCATCGGCTCACGGCAGTATGCGTTTGCGGCGGAGCGGCTCTCGGAGATCGGCAAGATGGTCGGAGGATGGATAAAAAATAATTCCTAGGGTGTGTCTATATGAAGGGCTGCACCTCGAGCAACGGTTGCCTTCCAACGTGGCGGGAACTGGGATAATGGCGACGATGCGGGTGTCTTCACGCTGAACCTGAACAACTCGCCCTCGAACACGAATTCCAACATTGGCTTCCGATGCGCCTGGTACTCTACAAAGCCTTGGGCCTGAACAGTCTCTTGAATCCATCGAGATACTGTCCGTGCCTGTTCATTACTGGTGTAGTCCTTCTCGTGGACGCACGTTTCCGGGAAAATATGCGGCCTGTACCCGCATCGGGTTGTGGTAGGGGTGCCTCACCCGAAGCTCCCCGCTGTGGTTAACTAGGCCTTTGTATATATTACGTATGAAAACATACAACAACATATTCCATACTATTGCTTCTATACCCGCACTCTATGCGGCGTGGGAGAGGGCGCGTCGAGGAAAGCGGTATCGTATGCAGGTGCTTCACTTTGGGTATAATCTCGAGGACAATCTCGTTGATATTCGTGACGAGCTCCATGACGGTACATATACACACGGGCAGTATCGTACCTTTATTGTTCGCGATTCAAAGAAGCGTCTTATAAAAGCGGCATGCTTCCGTGACCGTGTTGTGCACAATGCTCTCTACTACGCACTAGAAACCATCTTTGAGCCGATGTTCATATATGACAGTTATGCGTGTAGAGAGGGGAAAGGGACGCACGTCGCCCTCGATCGTGCGGAACACTTCATGCACAAAACAGAGTATGTGCTGACCTCCGACATCTCAAAGTACTTTGCGACTATTAATCATGAGATTCTACTCTCTCTTATAAAACACAAGATTCGCGATAGGCGCGTCGTTGATCTCTGTCGAATCGTTATTGAGAGTTCGTATGACCTCACGTATGGCAAGGGTATTCCGATCGGGAATCTCACAAGCCAGCTCTTTGCAAACATTTATCTTAATGAACTGGATCAGTTTATTAAGCGGGAGCTCAAAGCCGAGTACTACATACGCTATATGGATGACATTGTTATCTTCTCGAATGATAAGAAATATCTGCATGAGTGCTCAACCCGAATGAATGAGTTTCTGGAAGAGAAACTTAAGCTCGTGATGAACCCGCGCAAAGTTGCGGTCTTCCCGCACCGCACCGGTCTTGATTTTCTTGGATTTCGCCTCTTTCCACATCACCGGCTTCTGCGTAGGAGTACGGTACAACGTTTCGTGCGTCGGACACGCGCGTATCGAAAGATGGTAGCGCGTGAAGCGATGACGCAAGATCAGTTTGACCGCTCTATTGAATCTTGGTATCAGTATGCGCGCAAGGGATCATCGTGGGGATTGAGGCGCGATCTTGAGCGCCGGCTCGACATACCCTTTACATATTAATAACTATGAACACACGTATGAAAAATCTTATAGACTTCATTAAATATCACAACGCGTTTCCCGCCCTCATCATCACCGCCTTTGTTATCTCATCCTCAGCATTTGCGTACACGCAGGTGCGTGAGAATCAACAGGTGCCGGTTGATACATCTCGTCTCGTTGGCGCGAGCTTTGATTCATACGATGCGAATATCGAAGTCACAAGTGTATACGAGGATGATACGTACGTGTATGTGGAATATACATATAGCACATGGGAAGTGATTGAAGGTATGTGGCAACCGGTACGAAAGTCAGACGTATTGAAAGTGGAGGCAGGTAGTATGTCAGAGGAGGAAATCGAGGTGTATGTCACGAGTGAGCTCCGTGAGAGAGGGGAGCGTGAGCGCGATTATCTTGTGCGCGTGCAGGCTATTGAACGTGCACGTATAGAGGGTGTCGTAACACAGGAAAAATCCACACTTCGGAGCCTTCTCGGCTCTCTTGCAAGTGTCACGAGACCGCAGGCAAAAAACGAGCGCCGATATGCTGATTCAGGAGACCCGAGTGTTGGAAAAACACGATCTGAAATGGGAAGCATTATGCAAACGGAAACAGAAAAAGAAACGGAGGTGGTATCTACATCTACGTCAACATCTACTCAATCAACAGACACAAACTCAGCAACCTCTACACCATCTGTTGTGGGAGAAGATAGTGAGGTGGCAACCTCAACTAATCCTGTACCAGAAGAGGCGCCGGCAGATGATATATCTACATCGACAGATCCGACTCCTTCTTCCGAGGATGATACAAAAGAATCCCAGGCTGATGAGGGTGCAGAGGGGAGTGAGACACCGCAGATTAATGAGCAGGTGGAGAGTGAGAACGGGGGAGAAGATACTGAAGTGGAGAACACAGAAGAAGACGAAACGAACTCTGCCGGCGTTGAAGAGGAATCAGGAACATCAACCCCGATATCAAACAGTTAGAAGGGAGAAAGTCATTGCGTTAAAAGAGAGCTTTAGTTAGCCGTGATTTAGTAGTTGACAGAGGTAATAAGGTATGAGATAATTAATAATAGATTAGCTATGATCACAAAGGGTGATCCTCTAGCAAGAACGCTCCGCTTGAGGAGTACAAACACGGGCAAGGAAGCCCGGGGGAAGCACAATGACACAGCTATTATCATGGCTCACGAAGGACTGGACGATCGGGCAACTTAACGCGCTCGTCAAAAAGATCGGCGAAGAGAACGCACGTCGCATTCTCTCTGATGAGATCCAGTTCCAACTCGTCGAACCCGAGAAGCCTCGTATCCTCGAATTCTTCTCAACGACTACGGCTCGCGGCGCCAAGGAATTCATCGCGAAAGACAACTTCCGCGAAGGCAAAGAGACCGACGGCGTCTCAATTATCTGGCTTGGCTCGAATTTCAAGTCACACTTCCTCGGCAAGATCGAGGAAAACGTCGAAGACACCGAGCTCAAGATCCACCGTTTGCGTGAATACTCGCGCGATATACCGATTATTCACGAGCTAGGCGGTGAGGAAATTGTCGAGACTTCACTCTCACACCTTTGGTCGCTCTTGAAGCGGCAAGGACAGGGTGAAGATGGAGACCTTCTCACAAACGGCTACGCGAACATCTTCTACATTCGCGACAGCCAGGGAGTTCTCTGGGCAGTCCGCGCCCTCTGGTTCTCCGGCCGCCGCGGCTGGTACGTCGAGGCTTACTCGATCGAGTACCCGAGCAGGTGGGACGGTGGCTACCAGGTCTTTTCTCGCGATTCTGTCGCTTGAACCCCTTGAGCTTCTGCTCTTTCTTTTTCACTTTAGACCCTTTGTATCTTTGCACGCGTGTGCAATTATGCAGAGGGTCTTTAATTTTGATACAGTATCTATGAGGAAGTTTTGTCGCGGCGGCTACGGCTTCTGCACCACGCCTCGGATATGTATGGTGTGAGAATTGTACTGGATACGTCTTGTACAAGGGTATATGTACATATTCCTAAAAAAGAATTGAATCGGTGCACTATGCTGGTGGACTTATGATGTCCCACATTAGATACAACCCGGAGAGCATTCAAAGGGTGGTGGAACGGATGGGATGGTGCACATTTCTCTGGGCAGTCAACGCCAACTGGAACTCCGACAACCGCGGCTGGAACGTCGAGGCTAACTCGATCGAGAACCCGAACAGGTGGAACGATGGCAACCAGGTCTTTTCTCGCAACTCTCTTCTTTCTTCCGCTCTAACGGGCGGAAGTTTTCTTTTCTATTCCTTTCTTCCAGCCTCCAACCATACGTCCTATCTCTTCTACATCTTTTCCGAGACGTGTATATTGCTTATTAGGAATCAAAGAAACCTCCCATGAGAGTTGGAGGAAAAATCTCAGAGAATCTAACGTAGAGACTGCGTTCTTAAGTGGCTCAACTTTGTCCTCTGCTCTTGCATATGCTGCTTTTCGCAAAAGATTTAGGAGATCGAGAAATTTAGTATCTATTCTAGTACCGATCCCAAACCGTTCAACCCGTGGCATGTTTCGATGAATTGGTATCCACACTTTGTATACCTGTTTTGTCTTCTGGATGACTGGCAAAAGTCGTGGGGGGGGGTATCCTTTAATGTATGGGAAAAATTGTCTTCACTCATACATATGAGGATATCATATCTCTCGAAAATCTTCTCTCTGCATGGGAGGAATTTGTGAGAGGAAAGAGGGGAAGGCGTGATGTACAGGAGTTTGAACTCAACCTCATGGAAAACATTCTCGAACTTCATTCTGATCTCTCAGACAAAGAATATTCTCACTCTCCATATGAGGCATTTAATATATCAGATCCAAAGCCGCGCAATATCCACAAGGCGAAAGTGCGAGACAGACTCCTGCATCACGCACTTCACCAAAAGCTCTATCCTTTCTTC
Source organism: Minisyncoccota bacterium (assembly GCA_040904025.1). GTDB lineage: Bacteria > Patescibacteriota > Minisyncoccia > Phycocordibacterales > SW-6-46-9 > JBBDUG01. The sequence goes on along the minus strand of JBBDUG010000008.1, from coordinate 6,698 downwards.
GACCGTACATTCATCGCAGACTCATATTCATGCAGAATCGGAAAGGGGACACACAGAGCGATGGATAGGTTCAAGGTGTTTTCATACAAGGTATCAAAGAATCACACTCGCACGGCACATGTACTCAAATGTGATATCAGAAAATTCTTTGCCTCCATTGATCATGTGATATTAATATCGATTCTTGAAGAATATATTCCTGATGAAGATATTACGTGGCTTCTGAGGCAGGTAATCTCAAGCTTTCATGTACATAGACTAGGGACAGGGCTTCCGCTTGGAAATCTCACCTCACAGCTCCTTGTGAACGTATACATGAATGTTTTTGATCAGTATGTGAAGCACAAACTAAAAACAAAGTACTACATTAGATATGCAGACGATTTTGTTTTCCTCTCTGAGGATAGAGGGTGGCTCGAATCTCTCATTCCACAAATCTCTTCCTTTCTTGAAACCGAGCTCAGTCTCAAACTCCACCCACGAAAAGTTTCAATAGAGACTCTTGCATCAGGAGTTGATTTCCTCGGGTGGGTTCACTTTCCCGACCACAGAGTGCTGAGAACAACAACCAAACGCAGAGTACTTAGAGCTCTTGAGAATAATTCAAACCCAGATACCCTACAGTCGTATCACGGGTTACTTTCTCACGGAAACGCGTATGATCTGCAAGAGGAAATTAAGCACGCTCTTTCTTTGTTGGGATCATAATCGCACCCCGAACACTACACCTCTTTTTTTCTTTGTGTCGGCCCTTTTCCTTAAAGCGGAAGCGTAGTGTTCAGGGGTGCTTTGGCGAGGCATAAGCCGAGCGCGAAGGCGCGCAGCGCGCGACTAGTCTTTAAGCTTAAATTCGAAAAAGGTTCGCGTAGCGTGTATAATTTCTTCACAATATAGAACTTCTTGTTTTGAAAGATTTTCAGAACTCTGCGCCACAGGCGCACCAGAAAGGAGATCAGCGCGTCGCTTCGCGACGAATTGATAGGGAGAGGGAAAGTTAAATGTTACGGATTTGTTCTTGTTTTATACCTAACCCACATATACATATGTCCAAACCAAAATATTTTCTCTACGCACGCAAATCCACAGAAGATGATAACAAGCAGGTCATGAGCATAGAAGCTCAGCTTGTGGAATTGAGGGAATTTGCGAGGAGAGAAAATCTTGAAATTGTAAGAGAATTTCAAGAGTCGAAAAGCGCAAAGACTCCGGGAAGACCGGTATTCAAAAAGATGATGGAAGAGATCGAGGAGGAGAAGAGTATTGGTATATTAGCTTGGCATCCCGATCGTCTTGCCCGAAACTCTGTGGACGGAGGCAAGATTATATACCTCATAGATCAAGAAACCATTTCTTCTTTGCGCTTCCCGACCTTTTGGTTTGAACCAACTCCACAGGGGCTCTTCATGCTCCAAGTGGCGTTTGGACAATCGAAATACTACTCAGACAATCTCTCGCAAAATACAAAGCGCGGCATGCGCCAAAAACTCCGCCGTGGCGAGTGGCTCACAAGAGCTCCTCTTGGATACGTGAATAATCAAAAGACTCGAAATATTGAACCACATCCAGTGTATTCAAAAGTTATTGTGAAAGCTTTTCGTGAATATATAAAAGGTACGCATACATACGAGTCCCTCGCAGAGTTTTTGGCGCAACATAACTTGACCACAAGAGGTGGAACGCCACTTGGCAAAGCTTCTATCAGACGTATGCTCACAAATCGTGCATACCTCGGCTTTGTGAAATACAAAGACGAGTGGTATGAAGGAAGCTTTGAACCAATTCTTCCTTCCAAATTGTTTGAAGCAGTACAGGATGTACTTGAAGACAGGTCACGTCCTCAGGGAACAAAGCGAAACAAACACACCTTCCACTTCACCGGCATATTCAGATGCGGAGAATGCGAGAGCATGATCACTGCTCAATGGGCGACAGGGAAGTCGGGACACCGGTATCGATACTATCGTTGTACTAAAAAGCGTGGAGACTGTTCTCAGTCATACCTCAGAGAAGGTGTGCTTGTATCACAAGTACAAGAAAAGCTTCAAACAATCGCACTGCACGATCAATATACTGACTGGATGATGAAAAAAGTGGATGTATGGGAGAAAGAAGAAGGTAAAGAGTCGCGCAGTGCTCTTCACGCTCTTTCTTCGAAAATTAAGGAGAGTGAGGAGCGCATGGAAAAACTCGTCGACATGCATCTGGAAGGTGATATTCCAAAACAGATCTATCTCAAAAAGAAAGATACACTCATGCGCTCCATATCCTCTCTCTCTGAAAAGAAGAAAGAGTGTAAAGAAGGAAAGAAAGAATGGGTCGAACCCGTGAGAAATCTTATATTAGATACAAAACAAGCCAATATTTTGAAGGACTCTCGTGATTTGGAGCAAATCAGTTCCTTTGTACAAAAGATTGGAACGAACCCTACGATTTATGACAAATCCGTAACATTTAGCTTTCCCTCTCCCTATCAATTCGTCGCGAAGCGACGCGCTGATCTCCTTTCTGGTGCGCCTGTGGCGCAGAGTTCTGAAAATCTTTCAAAACAAGAAGTTCTATATTGTGACCCCAACGGGAATCGAACCCGTGTTTCCGCCGTGAGAGGGCGATGTCCTAGACCGCTAGACGATGGGGCCTCTTCAACTGCCAAAGAATAGCGCATTTATACCTTAAATTCAAATGAAAAAACCCGCTAACCGCGAGCTTTTCCGCAAAAGTATAGAATAGAGTGACTACTCTACAACTGCACCAGTTTCAACTTCAGCTGAAGCATCATTTTCTGTATCATCTGTTGTTTCTTCATCTGTAGTGTCAGTATCAGCTTCAACATCAGCATTTGCTGCTGCTGCGCTGTTGTCTGTCTCGTCTACAGTTTCTTCAATTTGTTCGTCAACTTGAGTTTCAAGATCAGCACCTGCGCGGTTGTATGCACTCCATGCAAGAATGAGAGCAAGAATACCCACGATCAGTGCGAGCCATGCTAGAGCATTTCCTTTCTTTTCCATAGGATTAAAATTCAATTAGTAGCTACTAAATAATATGTAGTTCAATGAACTGTATACAGTTCGGGGCTTGATAAAGCCTCGCATTGCCCTACACCACTCAGACTAGTATAGAGATTTAGTGAAGTAAAGCGAGATATGTTGATAAATCAAGATTATTTGCACCTGTCAATAGAATAGTGTAGTTTCAAGTGTAGAACTCACTGCACCATTCCTAAATACATACAATCACATGAACACGCATACTTCTCAGGGGAAGTATGAGTGTGGTGATGATGATCATCAGAGAACCGTTAGGCATTTCCTTAGTCAGTTTCCAGGAGCAGATAACGGAGATTTCTTCCGTTTTATCGCTCCTACGCTGGGGATAGAGAGACTTAACGCATCATACCGCTACAGCTTCAGATTTCTGGATTGTGCACCGGAGGGTATTGATTTTTTCCCTATAGTGCAGTTATTCCTTAAATTTAAGAAGCTGTCGTACTATCGCTCACCCGCTTTCGTAGGTGAGGCGGTATCTCGGGTACATGTATATCGTGTAGCTCGAGAGATGCTTAAGCAACTTTCAGCCTTCCCTCGAGGGGAAAAGGAGGATCTTGTGATGCGCAGAGCATTCCGGGGCTTGATGGGTGATAAATCCCATGAAGTGTTTGTCTCGGATGTTGAGCATTTTGGAAATGAAAAATTTCCTAAGATCAATGTGCATTCCAAACTTTCTTTTCTCCTCGTCATGAATGAATCAGGCTCAGAACGGGTAAAGTCAGCAGCAAAGCTGCTCCTTTCTTTGATCTATGACCGCCTTCAGGGATCTGGTGAAGTATCCCTCGCCGTTCCGAAAAGCGATCTCCAGAAACTTATCTCTTCGGAGATAAAGAAGACGGGGAGAGATCCAGAGGACTTTTCTCGTCTTCTTGATCAAACCCTCTTTTCGCTTAAAAAGGAGGGGCTTGTTCATATCTATGGAGATATGGTGCTTTTTAAGAAAACCCGGCTATTCAAGTGGCTTTCTAGATTAAAGACTCCGGAACATCAGACCACACTCAACGACCCACCGCTAATTACCGCCGAAAATTCAGACAGATCGGATAATGAGATGGAAACAAGTGACGGAATGACACAGAAAGAAAAACTCATCGCTGCATTTGCCGATATCTTCAACGAAGAAAGTGATCGTGCAATTGTATCGGTAACGGGGGAGGAAAAGGTTAAGATAAGTTTTCCGCGTTCGTGGCTTGACGATGAGCTTTGCGGACGCACAGGATTTAAACAAGTTACTTTTGCCTCAGCAAGGCGTGGTATCCCAGAGATGGGTTTTGATGACTCACGTTCACATGAAGATCCACATCTGTGGATGGAAATGCCTCTTCAAAAGTTCCGCGAAATCGGTATCAATCGCTACGCTCTTGCCAAACGTTTGGCTGAGAAGGGTAGGCCAGAACTGGTGAAGAGCCACGAGGCCGAACCTGAAGACTCTGAGGTAGTGTCCGAGGATAAATCTCAGGAAGTTTCAGGGTCTAAGGACGAGGAGGTACAAGTGTCTTCATCCCAAGAAGAGAACACTACTGAACCAGAAGTAGAGGCTGAATGGAGTGAAGAACCTCTCGAGGAACCTGAAGATGATAACTTCGAATTCAAAGAGTCTCTCTCCCTACCTGAGATCGACGAAAAGGTAATCCAGGCACTCCGTCGTCTGCCTGGTCGGATCGCCGAGTTAAAGGGGCGAAAAAGGGAGCTCGAAGACGAGTTGGGAGAAATCGATGAAGAGCTTGATAAGTTCTACGAGCTACAAGAAACGCTCCGTGATGTTCTCGAGCTCTAGCTTGATTGTATGGCCAGGAGTCTAACTGCATCTGCGGTTAGACTCTTTTTATATAAATTGCCCGTGAAGAGAAAAACCTCGTCTCACAGACTCAGGAGAAATCCTGAGTCTTTTTAATTACACCTCACTCTCCAATTTATCTATCAGTTCTTCAACCTTCATTACACCTACTTTTCCTTCATCTCGACTCTCCACTGTTACATTTCCACCCTCAACCTCATTATCTCCGATAACGAGGAAATAGGGGACTTTTTCCATTTTTACCACTCGTATCTTCTTTCCGAGTGTATTGTCAGATGTATCCACCTCTACACGTATACCCGCATCACCGAGCTCTTTTGCCACACTCTCGGCATACTCTCTGTGGTCTTCACCAATTGGGAGTACTTTCACCTGAACAGGTGAAAGCCAGAGGGGGAATTTACCCGCGAAATGCTCGATGATAACAGAGAGGAATCTCTCTAATGATCCGGCAATAGCACGATGGATCATGACGGGGGTTTTTTCTTCTCCATTAGCATCGGTGTAGACGAGTCCGAATCGTCCCGGCATGTTCAGATCATACTGTGCGGTACCAAGCTGCCATTCACGCCCCAGGGCATCTTTGAACATGAAGTCGAGCTTTGGTCCATAGAAGGCTGCTTCTCCCTCGATACGCTTGAAGGGGAGCTCGGCTTTCTCTGCAACATTCTTGAGTGTTTCTTCCGCTCTCTCCCAGCGAGTATCTTCTCCGAGATACTCCTCAGGTTTTTCAGGATCTCGAACAGAGAGTGATACCCAAAAGGTATCGTCATTCCACATACCGAGGGAGGTATAGAATTGCTCTATAACCTTCACGATATTGAGAATCTCTTCCTCTGCCTGTTCTTCTGTACAGAAGACGTGTCCGTCATCTTGTGTGATGGCGCGAACGCGAGAGAGGCCAAGGAGTTCTCCTGCTTGTTCATCTCGATATACCATTGTTGCTTCGGTGTAGCGTATTGGGAGATCTCGATAGCTGCGTTGCCGGGATGCATATATCTGTGTATGTAGCGGACAGTTCATGGGCTTCATGACAAAGTCAAAGTCTGAATCACCTTTACCTTTGACTCTGAAAAGCTCATCTCCAAATTTCTCCCAGTGTCCGCTTGTCTCAAAGAGGTCCTTCTTTGAGATATGGGGGATAGTGACACGATCATATCCAAAGTCTTCTTGGATATCATGGATCTTCTCAACAATTAGGTCACGCAAGAGTGTGCCCTTTGGTGTGAAGAGGGGGAGTCCGGGGCCGATGAGGTCAGAGAAGGTGAAGAGATCTAGTTCTTTACCAAGTTTTCTATGATCTCGCTTCTTTGCTTCTTCTCGTTTTCCTTTGTACTCCTTTAGCTCCTCCGGAGTCTCGAAGGCAAGACCATATATACGGGTGAGCATTGTATTGTTCTCATCTCCTCTCCAATATGCACCAGCTATGCGATCTAATTTGAATGCATTAGGGTTAATCTCTTCAGCTGGGTTCTTAAGATGTCCACCGCGGCAGAGGTCGGTAAAGTCACCTGCGGTATAGAAAGTGATTGTTGCACCCTCATCTTCAAGCTCATCAATGAGCTCCTTTTTATATTCATTTCCTTCAAATGCCTCTCGTGCTTCATCCGGGGTAACTTCCTTTGCTTCAAAGGCTGTCCATGAAGGCAAAAGTTTTTTCATTGTTTTCTCGATCTTTTTCAGATCATCTTCTCCGAAATCCGTCTCTCCGAAATCAAAGTCATAGTAAAAGCCGTCATCGGTTGGGGGGCCGATGGTCGGTTGTGCTTCTGGGTAGTGTTCTTCTACTGCCCGGGCTAAAAGGTGGGCAAGTGTGTGTCGTAGATTATGTAGCGAGTCTTTATCATCTTTCATAT
>JBBDUG010000007.1:0-1570 GCA_040904025.1 Minisyncoccota bacterium | reverse complement strand
ATTGATGATGGATTTCTGGCTCCCTATAAAGTGGCAAGGTTCACGATTGACAAAGACGCTGAAGGCTGGCGTCCTGTGGATGGCTTCACTGACAAACACGGTAACGTGATTCCCGATCGTGAGTACAATCTTAAAGATTATGACCGTAGTCTGATCCTTGAACAAAGAACGAATTTAGTTGCAAGGAAAGTTACTGAATACTTACAGGAAACCGACCGATACGCAAAAACAATCATCTTCTGTATTGATATTGATCATGCTGAGCGGATGCGCCAGGCTCTGATTAATTTAAATGCCGATATGGTAGCAAAAGATTCCAGATATGTGATGCGAATCACTGGGGATGAACCCACAGGCAAAATGGAATTGGATAATTTTATGGATGAAGAAGAGTCCTACCCGGTGATTGCTACAACCTCCAAGTTGCTAACCACCGGGGTGGATATTCCCACCTGCAAGTTCATTGTGCTGGATGCGAATATCGGATCAATGACCGAGTTCAAGCAGATCATTGGGCGTGGCACGCGCATCAGTGAGGATTATGGGAAGATGTTTTTTACAATAATGGATTTTCGGAATGTAACCCGCCACTTTGCCGATCCGGACTTTGATGGTGAGCCTGTACAGGCGCATGAATTTGGTATAGATGATCCACCTGTACCCCCGCAACCTGATGAACTTTATCCGGAAGTTGAAGAACGATTGCCACCCGGTGATGACCAAGGGCCTTCGGACGGTGGGGGCGAAATTGAAGAAGACGGGGTCAAGCGTTTCTATGTAGATAATGTAGAGGTTAAATTGCTAAATCAGCGTGTACAGTATTATGGAGATGATGGTAAGCTGGTGACTGAATCCCTGAAGGATTACTCACGCAAAAAAATTAATGAGAAGTATGGTTCTCTGGATGATTTCCTGCGAAAGTGGAAGGACTCTGAAAAGAAGCAGGCCATTGTAGAGGAGTTGGAGGATACAGGAGTGGTTTTTGAAGAGCTGAAAAAAGATGTAGGTAAAGACCTCGACCCATTCGACCTGATCTGCCACGTAGCCTTTGAGCAGCCTCCCCTCACCCGGCAGGAACGAGCAAATAACGTAAAGAAGAGAAACTATTTTGGGAAGTACACAGGAACTGCTAAGAAAGTACTTCAAGCCTTGCTTGATAAGTACGAAGATGAAGGCCTCGAAAACTTGGAAGACATGAACATTTTAAAACTTGATCCTTTCAATAATATGGGAACACCAATAGAGATCATCCAGGAGTTTGGTGGAAGAAAAGAATACTTGAAAGCCATTCATGAGATTGAGGATGAATTATACAAAGCTGGATAATTTGAGATCACAAATTGTGACCTCAAGATGAAAACTTGAGGAGCCAAATTGGCACCTCACCCAAACCCTCTCCTCGAAGAGTGGCCGGGGAGAGGTGAAAAGACAAACTAATTAAATATATGAGTATATCTAACACAATTAAATCTATTCAAGACATTATGCGCAAGGATGCCGGGGTTGACGGCGATGCGCAGCGGATCTCACAACTTGGGTGGATACTATTCCTCAAGGTTTTTGACGATTA
>JBBDUG010000006.1:0-9778 GCA_040904025.1 Minisyncoccota bacterium | reverse complement strand
AGCTCTCTGAACAAGACTACTTTGAAGTACGCACTGCGATGCTCAATCAGGAGGTTTGTCCATCAATGCGACTTCTCTGGTCTGCAGGAAAGGCATGTCGAAAGACAAATGTCTGTGCATATAACTGTGCATATATTGCCCCTACATCATGGCAGGATCTTGCTGAGATCATGTATGTATCCATGTGTGGATGTGGAGTTGGATACTCTGTAGAGCCAGAGAATGTTGAGAAGTTTCCACAGATCAAAAAACAAGATGGAACTGAGCCACTTAAGCTTGTTGTTGAAGACAGCAAGGAAGGGTGGTGTAATGCCTTTGTTGAGGCGTGTAATGCGTGGGCAAGCGGAAAGGATGTTGATATCGACTATTCAGAGGTTCGTCCGGCAGGAGCACGACTCGAGACTATGGGAGGACGCGCATCCGGTCCTGACCCACTTAAAGAGCTCATGAACTTTACCAAGAAAAAGATCCTTGCACGTCAGGGACGCCGACTCTCATGTATCGATGTACATGATATTGCATGTCAGATCGGACTTATTGTTGTGGCTGGAGGAGTGCGACGAAGTGCACTTATCTCCCTTTCTGCACTTGATGATTCAGAAATGCGAGATGCAAAGAAGGGTAACTTCTGGCAGAGCGAAGGACAGCGTTCGATGGCGAATAACTCTGCAGTTTACGAAGAGAAGCCATCTGCAGCAGAATTTCTCGATGAATGGACAGCATTAGTGAAGTCAGGTTCTGGAGAGCGGGGAATATTCAACCGCGGAGGACTTGAGAATCAGATGCCTCCACGTCGCTGGGAGAAGATAAAGGATCAGAAGCAGATGGGAGTTAATCCATGTGGAGAGATCTACTTGCGCTCAAAGCAGTTTTGTAATCTCACCTCTATTGTTATCCGTCCAGATGATGATCTTCAATCTCTCAAGAGAAAGATAAAGGCGGCGACTATTCTCGGAACGTATCAGTCATCGCTCACGAACTTCAAGTATCTCTCGTCAGAATGGAAAGAGAACTGTGAAGAAGAGCGACTTCTTGGTGTATCTCTCACCGGATATTATGACAACGAAAAGGTGCGAAATGATGAATTCCTTGATGAACTTCGTGAAGAAGCGGTACGAGTGAATCAGGAATATGCACGAAAGATGAATATTGGTGAATCAACCGCTATTACAACAGTGAAGCCGCACGGAAACTCAGGACAGCTTCTCGGAGTTGGTTCTGGAATGCACCCATGGTTTTCACCCTACTTCATTAAGCGTGTACGTATTAGTGCAAATGATCCTCTCTTCAACTTTATGAAGGACCAGGGAGTTCCGTATCACCCGGAAGTAGGATACTCATCATCTAATGCATCTACCATGGTGCTCGAGTTTCCACGGAAGGCTCCTGATAATGCGGTGACTACTCACGAGGTGTCTGCTCTAGATATGCTTCATGAGTGGAAGCGTATAAAGGAGCACTACACAGAACACAATCCATCAGTCTCCATCTATGTTGGAGATGATGAGTGGGTTGAAGTTGCAAACTTCGTGTATGAAAACTGGGAGATTGTTGGAGGGTTGGCATTCTTCCCGCGCAGAGATCATGTATATCAACTTGCGCCACTTGAGGAGATCACTAAAGAAGAGTATGAAAAGCGGATGGCTGAAATGCCAGAGCTCGATTTCTCCAAGCTTGTCCTCTATGAAAGCCAGGACAATACAAAGGGTGCAAAGGAGCTCGCATGTGCCGGAGGCAACTGTGAGGATATTTAAGACTAATTAATATAGAGGTAGCGAAAAGCCCGGCCGTGAAGCCGGGCTTTTCTATGTGTTTGTTGGTGTAAATAAGCCGAATTCTGTCGAGGACGACTATTTATCTGGGATATTCGTTACCGAATACCTCGAGCGGCACTCTGATTTGCATCAGCACGGCCTTGCACGCGGATAAGGATTTTGCCGTTTCAACTCAGCTTTGGGTATGGCCAAGCTCATCCCGGGTGGGATGCCCTCACTTCTCAGCTCGGGCGTTACTGTTCGCACCTCTCGGGTTGCCCCGGACGGGTGTTACCCGCTACCTGTTTACCTGCCGAATGGCAGGTGCGTGTTCGGACTTTCCTCCCTCTCAATTAAATGAAAGAGCAATCGTCTCTACACCAACGAGAAGGTATTATATCGTGCCTTAACGGGGCTGTAAAGGTGTGGACTATAGTGTTTTTTTATGAAAGTATATACGCTATAATAGAGTTATATTAACAGAGGGCACAAGAGGCCTATTAATTGATAATAATTTTATGGACATTTTATCTGCATTCGATTCAGCGCCTGAACAGAAGCAACAGAATTTTAAACGAAGCGCGTGGGTTGCATTAATTGCAACACTCATCCTGCTTCCCATCGTATTTGTACCATCGTCGCTCTTCCCGTTTGGACTTACTAAAGTATTTGTTCTTACCGCGGGAGTTCTTATTGCCACTGCATTGTGGCTCCTCGGTACTCTTGCTGAGGGAGAGATACAGGTTCCAAAGCATCCTGTCTTTATAGCGCTTTTTGCGCTTCCGATAGTGTATCTTCTCTCCGCTCTTTTCTCTGGCTCTTTTCTTCATTCATTTTTAGGGAATGGATTTGAGATAGATACAGTCCTCTCGATTCTCCTTCTTGCTCTTATTACATTCCTTGCATCAGTGCTCTTTCAAGGAAAGGAGCGTGCACGCACATTCCTTTCAGGGCTCTTTATCGCCTTTATTCTTGTTGCACTCTTCCAGATTCTCAGACTGATTGTTGGAGGTGATGCAGTGACATTGGGCACATTCTTCTCAAACGTTGATAATATGGTTGGAAAATGGAATGACCTCGGTATGCTCTCTGGTCTCTTTGTAGTGCTCTCGCTTATAACGCTTGAGCTGCCGCTTAAAAAGATACAACGTGGAGTGCTCTATGTTGCTCTCTTGCTCGCGCTCTTCATCATGATCGTGGTCAACTTTACCCTCGCATGGGTTATCGTTGGTATCTTTGCACTCCTCTTCTTCATTTACACGCTCTCATTTGGGCTTGTATACTCCAAGCGAAAGAATGAACGTGGATCATATATCCCTGTTCGTCCACTTGTTGTGTTTCTCTTTGCTCTTGTCTTTGTTATCGCCGGTGGACCACTTGGCAACACAATCTCATCTGCATTTGATATCTCACAGATAGAGGCGCGCCCATCATGGGGGGCAACATTTGAGATGGCAGAAGAGTCATTCAAGGAGAACCCACTCTTTGGGGCGGGGCCAAATAACTTCCGTTCTCAATGGGTTATGCATAAGCCGGATGGTATTAATGAGACCATCTTCTGGAATACTGATTTCAATGTCGGTATTGGAAGTATTCCAACATCTATCGTGACAACAGGAGCGGTTGGAGTTATCGCATGGTTTGCACTCCTCCTTCTCTTCCTTCTTGTTGGATTCCGCTATATTGGTAGGTCGAATACCGATGATCCGACGACTGCCTTTTTGGAGATCTCCTCATTCTTTGCCGCCATATATGGTTGGATATTCCTCATTGCTTATGTTCCAAATATCGTTGTAGCTGCTCTGACATTTGCCTTTATGGGTATATTCCTTGCAGTGCAACGGGAGAAGGGGACACTACCAACTCTTAGCATATCCGGATTCTCCTCGCCTCGTCAGGCGTTTGGTGTGACATTTGTAGCGATAACACTCCTTATCGGTGTAGTTGCATGGGGATACATTGCAACGACTCGCTATGTTGCCGCTGTATACTTCCAGAAGGGAGTACAGTTGGCTAATACCTCAACAGATATAGATTCAGTTGAGTCGCACATTACCCAAGCTGCACGGTTGCATAATAGTGATCAGTATCATAGGACACTTGCAGAGCTGACACTTCTACGTCTCAACCAGGTTCTCTCTCAGGAGAATGTTCCAGAAGAGACACTCCGTACTCAATTCCAAAATACACTCTCAAATGCTGTTGGCTTTGCACGGAATGCAACGAACATCAATCCTGATAATTATCAGAACTGGATGACACTCGGGCGAGTATACGCCACAATCACTCCATTGGAGATCGAGGGTGCGTATGAAAGTGCAGTTGCCGCATATGATCGTGCGCGAGAGCTTAATCCGCACAATCCGGAGATAGAACTTACTCGTGCTCGACTCGAGATATCAAGTGGCAATATGGATGAGGCACGAAACTTCATCCAAGCGGCGCTTGAGAAGAAGAACAATTATACTGAAGCAGTCTTCCTTCTCTCACAGCTTGAAGCACAGAGTGGAAATATTGAACAGGCTATAAGTGCAGCACGGTCTGCAACAATCCTGGCACCAAATGATCCAACAGTATTCTTCCAGCTTGGTCTTCTCTACTACACAGAGGAACAGTTCGCAGACGCGGTCCCAACACTTGAACGAGCAGTTATATTGCTTCCAACATATTCAAATGCGAAGTACTTCCTCGGTCTCTCATACTTCCAAGAGGATCGAGTGGACGATGCAATTGCTCAGTTTGAAGATCTTGTGACTCTCAACCCAGATAATCAGGAGGTACAGGATATACTTGAGAACCTTCAAGCCGGGGAGACACCATTTGCCGGGGCAACACCACCTGCAGATACTCCACCAGAGGAGCGTGATACGCTTCCTGTAGAGGAGGAAGAAGTCCCTGTTGTTGAGGAAGAATAAATCACATTATGTTTGAGAGGTTTATACAGTCTATCTCTCGACAGGTACGCGGCCTTCATAAGGCCGCGTATCTTTTGGGCTTCTTCACATTCATATCCCAGCTTCTTGGGCTTGTTCGTGATCGACTACTTGCATCTTCCTTTGGTGCGGGTACAACACTTGATATCTACTATGCTGCCTTTAAGATTCCCGACCTTATCCTGGTACTTGGTGCATCAGTTGCGTCAATATCAATTCTGGTTCCGTACTTGACTAAAAAACTCCAGGAGGGGAGAGAAGAAGGAGAGCGTTTTATTGACGCTATATTCACTGTCTTCTCCTTCTTTATTATTGTCATTGGCGTTATTGTTTGGATTGCTGCCCCCTATCTTACCTCTATTTTCTTCCCGGGATTAAGTGGTGGAGAATCAGGAGAGACACTAATACTGCTTACCCGCATCTTGCTTCTCTCTCCAGTTCTCCTAGGTATCTCTAACCTCTTTGCCAGTATCGTGCAGGTGCATAATCGGTTTCTTGTCTATGCTATTGCACCTGTTTTGTATAATCTCGGGATCATATTCGGTGTTGTTATCCTCTATCCTATCTTTGGGATTGCTGGGCTCGGCTATGGAGTTGTGCTTGGAGCTGCTTTCCATGCGGGTATACAGGCCCCAGCTGTGATACGAGAAAAGCTCTTCCCCCGCTTTACCTTGGGAATTAACTGGGAGGAGATACGACGAGTTGTCTTTATCTCTATCCCGCGTGCCTTCACTATGTCGGTCACACATATCATCCTCATTGTCCTTATCGGATTGGCATCGATAATGGGTGAGGGATCCATTACCATATTTAACTTTTCGTATAATATTCAATCGGTTCCGCTTGGGATCATTGGTGTCAGCTATTCACTTGCTGCATTTCCCGAGCTCTCTCGTATGTTTGCTCGTGGTGAATCCGAGACATTCGTTGGGAGAATTGTTGAGGTGATGGTGTATATATTGGCGCTTGCACTTCCCGCTGCTATTCTTTTCGTTGTTCTCTCCGGCCCGATCATTGAAGTGCTCTTTGGTGTCGGTGCATTTGGGCAGGAGGCGGTGCGTGCCACATCAGGGGCACTGGCACTCTTTGCACTTTCCATCCCTGCACAGAGTGTGCAGCTGCTTCTGATTCGCGGATACTATGCTGCCGGTATGACTAAAAAACCACTCCTCATTATCACCTTCGGAGGTGGACTTTCCATTCTCTCTGCATATGCCCTCAATGCACTCTTCCGGGATACTGTACTGGTGCCAGCACTCTTCGGTGCTGTGTTTGGTGCCGATATTGCATATCTTCAGACACTCATTCTTCCTCTCTCATATTCTCTGGGTATGATAGTGACTGCATTCCTTCTTTGGGTTATGTTTGTACGTGACTTTGGTACATATTCGATAGAGAAGCTCGGTACGACGCTCCTTGAGATTGTCTATGCAACTGCAATTGTCGGTATTGTTGCATACGGTGTCTATGCACTTATCGAACCACAATCAACACGAACGCTACCTGTTCTTCTTGCGGGACTGACGGCCGGATTCTCAGGACTTGTTTGTGGTATTTTTGTCCTCACCGCCTTCAAGAACAAGGCGCTTGAGGGACTCAACCGTATCCTTAGAGGGAATATTTAGTGTACAAGCCCGCGGAGCTTTGTATAATGCGGGCACCTATTATGAAGAATATTCGAAACTTCAGTATCATATCCCATGTAGATCATGGGAAGTCTACTCTAGCTGACCGCATGCTTGAAGAGACAGCGACCATTGATGCACGTCATATGCGTGATCAGGTGCTTGATTCTATGGATCTTGAGCGAGAGCGGGGAATTACGATAAAGATGCAGCCGGTGCGGATGCGAATAGATCATGGTGGTGAGAAATATATCCTCAATCTTATCGATACTCCGGGTCATATTGATTTTTCATATGAAGTCTCACGTTCTCTGCGTGCTGTTGAGGGAGTTGTTCTTCTGGTTGATGGCACACAGGGTGTGCAGGCACAGACACTCACCACATTGCAAATGGCGAAGGAACTTGGACGTGTCATTGTTCCGGTTGTCTCAAAAGTTGATATCCTCTACGCGCGTGTTGATGAGACAAAGCTTGAGCTAGCTGAGATTGTTGGATGTGATGTTGATGATGTACTTGAGGTCTCTGGGAAGACGGGGCAGGGAGTTGCGGAACTGCTTCATACCATTATCGATCGAGTTCCTGCACCCGAGAAGTCAGAGACAGATGATCTCAAGGCGCTTGTCTTTGATTTCGAGTATTCAGAACACCGCGGCATCATTGTCTATCTACGCCTTATGTCTGGCACATTAAAAGAGGGGGATTCTCTCGAGCTTGCTCAATCAGGAAATGAGTTTAAGGCATTGGAAGTTGGTGTTGCGGTTCCTGATCGGGTCTCAACTGAGAAGTTGGGACCGGGAGATATTGGATATGTTGTTACCGGTATAAAGGAGGCAGGGGTTGCTTCTGTCGGAGATACTGTTCGAGAACAGGGGGCTGGTACCACACCACTACAGGGATACATGATCCCATCTCCTGTTATATGGGCATCTATATTCCCAGAGAGTCAGGATGATTTTGATGATCTCAGACAGGCGCTCGGGCGTCTGCGTCTCTCAGATTCCTCACTCTCATTTGAAGAGGAGTCATCTACTGCACTCGGGAGAGGATTCCGCTGTGGGTTTCTTGGCACTCTGCATTTGGAGATAATTACCGAGCGGCTTAAACGAGAATTCGGTCTTGAGCTCATTGTCGCATCTCCTTCCATTACATACTGTGTGACATCAGAGGATGGCGTGGAGGAGATTCGTTCTCCCGCACGCTTTCCCGAGCATGGGAAGATAGAGGAGATAGAAGAGCAGTGGGCCTCCGTTGAGCTTCTTACCCCCCGTAAATATGTAGATATACTCATGCAGCTGTTCTATGAATATGAAGCAGATGTGAAGAATACATCTGTGTTTGGAGATGGTCGGACAGCGTTTGATATTGTGATGCCGCTTCGTGAGCTTGTGCGGAACTTCTTTGATGAGGTGAAGCGGGTCTCTTCGGGATATGCATCACTCTCATACACCATACAAGAAGGATGGCATGAAGCAGATGTCCAGCGCCTTGATATCCTTGTCGCCGGAGAGCTTATCCCCGCTTTCTCACGCATTGTCTCACGACGTCGTGTTGAGCAGGAGGCACGGTCACTTGTCGAGAATCTTCATGAACTTCTCCCGCGTCAGTTGACCGCGACAAAGATACAGGCGCAGGCACATGGGCGCATCATTGCCTCACAGACACTCTCGGCATTAAAGAAGGATGTTACCGGACATCTCTATGGTGGAGACATCACTCGAAAGATGAAGCTGCGGGAAAAGCAAAAGGAGGGAAAGAAGCGCATGCAAAAGGGTGCACGCGCTTCTATCCCTCACGATGTCTTTATGGAAGTGATTCGTCGGTCTAGAGAAAAATAGGGGTGTAGAGGAGTACCATCGAGATCCCTACGATCACGATGATTACGCCAAAGACCAACTTCATCACCTTATTGTTTTTTCCATGAAAAATACTCATAGCAGTGATATTGTGTATATATGACCAACCTACTGCGAAAGAAGAAGTATCGCCATCTCCTTTTCTCAAAGGTCGGTATTGGTATTGTACTGGTTCTTGCCCTTCTTGTCAGCCGTGCAGCCTGGAATGTGTATGAGAAAGAGCGTCTTACCCGAGCAAAACTTAATGAGGCAGAGCGAGAACTTGTTGAACTTGAAGCGCGTGAAGCGGTGCTGCAAGAAGATATTGCTACACTTGAGACTCCTGCGGGAGTTGAGGAGGAGATACGTACTACATACGGATTTGCCAAAGAAGGGGAGGAGGTACTGGTTATCCTCGAAGAGGAGACAGAGCCCCTTAACTTTACACATCCCAAACCTACTCTCTGGCAGAGAATTGTCTCACTTTTCCGGTGAGGTTTGGTATAATATGGATGTTAGAAATTTAAGTATAAATATCGATGGCTGAGAACACACAGAGTGTAGAGATATATACCACCCCTACGTGTCACTTTTGCAAAGCGGCAAAAGCATTCTTTAAAGAGAATGATATAGAATATGCAGAGTACAATGTTGCAGAGGATGCAGACAAGCGAAAAGAGATGGTAGAGAAGACTGGTCAGATCGGTGTTCCTGTCATCATAATCGATGGAGAGACACTTGTTGGATTTGATGAGGGGAAGGTGAAAGAGAAGTTGGGGGTGTAATATTGGTGTGCTCCTAAGAGCAAGAGGCACCCGAAAGGGTGTTTTTGCATTGCACTTACTGCGTAATTGATACAGAATGACTTTGAGTGAGTCCCCATAGTTAAATCGGATATAACGGGTCCCTCCTAAGGACCAGTTCCAGGTTCAACTCCTGGTGGGGACACAACAAAGAATGTGAATTGAGCCTGTTCGTCATCGGTGCTATTCTGAAAGAGTGACAGAAGATAGTGAGAACCTTATAGGCTACTTTTTATGACCACAAATATTTTTAGAAAAAGTGCTATTGCACGCTTTGCGTCAATGGTACTTATATTACTCCTTTTGTTTGTTTTTGCGCCACAAAACGCACATGCTGCTGCGTATAATATTTCCTCTGCCTCCTTTACCCAGATAGCTCTCGATGTTTCGGGGAAGGAAGGTAATCCGATGGACATGACTTTCAATGACGACGGCACCACACTCTACGTGATGGGATACAATACCGACGATATCAATGAATACACACTCTCGACTCCATACGATATTTCCTCTGCCTCCTTTACCCAGATGGCCCTCGATGTTTCAGGGCAGGAAAGTATTCCGCTGGACATGACTTTCAACAACGACGGCACCACACTCTACGTGACGGGAGTCGATGGCGATGATATTAATGAATACACACTCTCCACTCCATACGACATTTCCTCTGCTTCCTTTACCCAGATAGCTCTCGATGTTTCGGGGCAGGAGACAAGTCCTTCTTCCTTGATCTTTAACAACGACGGCACCACACTCTACATGATGGGGCAGACTGGCGACGATATTAATGAATACACACTCTCGACTCCATATGACATTTCCTCTGCCTCC
>JBBDUG010000005.1:0-1675 GCA_040904025.1 Minisyncoccota bacterium | reverse complement strand
GATGTTTTATATGTGAACCCCTGATTCTCTATCTCTTGTATGAGATCGATCTGTTCCTGAATATGCTCTGTTGCCCGTGGAAGTGTTTGTGGTTTCTCTATATTCAACTCTTTGAATCCCTCAAGAAATTCTTGTGTATATTTCTCTGCGATATCCCAAGCGGTCAAATTCTCTCGAGAAGCTGCTTTTTCTAACCTATCTTGGCCAGAACTCGCATCACCTTCATTGTCACCTGTTAGGTGGCCGACATCGGTGATATTCATAACATAGTTTACCGAGTATCCATTATATTCGAGTGTTCGCCTTACAATATCTCCGAGTGTATACGTTCGCCAATTTCCAATTGTTAGGTGATCATATACCGTTGGACCACAGGTATACATTCCGACAGCATCTTTATCAAGAGGCTCGAATGCTTCCTTTTGTCCTGAGAGGCTGTTGTATAGCTGAATCATACGTATCAAGTCATTCTTAGAGCCACTTTTTCTGTTTGAAGAAAATGAAGAAGGCGAGGGTAAGGATTCCCATGATGACAATTACAATCCAGAAATCATTTTCCATGCCGGCGACAGGAGTGTGCACTGTGTTCATTCCAAAGATAGAAGCAAGGAGGGAAAGAGGAAAAGTTACAAAAGCCATGATGGTGAGAGTTTTCATAACTTCATTTTGCTTTGTTGAGAGGAGTGCGTGATTTGTCTCACGGACTTCTTTCACAATATCTTGAAGTTGTTCTACCGTACGGGAGACACGAAAATGCTCATTGATAAGTTCATTTATATAGAGATCATAGTTTTCTCCAAAGAGATCATCGCTCACTTCTTTGAGAGATTGAAGAATACCCGAGTGTGTTATCAATGACTGTCGAAATGTGAGAAGTATACGACTTACATTTGAGATTTCTCGCACCATATCTTTTTCTTTTCCGGCAAATATTTTTTCTTCTATCTCATCGAGAGATGTTTCTATATATGCGAGGTCTGCAGCAAGAGTTTCATAGAGTTCTGAGAGCATTGCGAAAAAGAGGTGCCCTGCATGCTCTTTTTGCCCCTCAGGTGCTAGATTGTTCTTGAGGATGGAGCTGATCTTAAATTCTTTTGTAAATTTATGAACTGGATCGATACTGTCATATCGA
This sequence comes from Minisyncoccota bacterium, assembly GCA_040904025.1. Lineage (GTDB taxonomy): Bacteria > Patescibacteriota > Minisyncoccia > Phycocordibacterales > SW-6-46-9 > JBBDUG01. Next base: position 543 of record JBBDUG010000005.1, on the reverse strand, counting down.
GTGGTGATAACAGTGTCTTTGCTGACAATGAAATCAAGTTCTTGAATACTCTCTTCCTGTCCCGCATGTTTAATTGCCGGAAAATGAAGTATGAGATAAAAGTTATCCCCATACACATCAATCTTTGGTTTCGCTGATGGGGAGAGAAGCTCTTGTGCAATTGCAGGGGGGAGATCGAAGCGCTTCATGGCGGTGCGCACCTCATCCTGTGTGGGTTTTGTGAGGTCAACCCAGGTAATATCACCGTGTGTATATTCCTTAATCATAGATTTAGTATAACGTAGTTCGCTTGCTGCTACGAATAGTTTGTGTGGAGAAAATAATCACACTTGAATCAATGGTCACACTTTGAGATACTGTACATATGACACAGAAGACAAAAGGGTCTTCACGCATCTCTATGAGCGTGTTTGCCTTCCTTTTAGCGGGAGGGATATTTTTTGTTGGCTATCAGATGGGAAATACATCTGTTCCTTCAACTCCACCAGGGGTACCACTCGGTGCAACCGCATCGGAGAATGCTGACTTTACCGCATTCTGGAA
>JBBDUG010000004.1:0-52713 GCA_040904025.1 Minisyncoccota bacterium | reverse complement strand
GGGTCTCCGTAGTCTACCGAAGATGGTGAGACGGAGAGAGAGACTGAGGGAGGGTTCACTTCTTCTGAGACTCGTACATATGAATAGGTTGAATCCGTTTTCGGATTATTACCATCATCATCTACGATGGTATATCTAATCACATCAATGCCATCGAGGTTAGATGGTGCGGTATAGCGTATACGCCCACCACTCTCTGAGGCATTTCCGTAATTTGCACCCCCTACTGAACTAAGTCTAACGCTATCCCCATCGGGATCAGAGTCATTTGAGATGACGTTGATGTATATAGTATCTCCACCATCTGCACTAGACCACTCGTATCGAGCATTTGGTGAGCGATTCACAACTTCAACAGATGCGCCATCGCTGTCAGACAAACCAGAAGCCCTGTCGCTACAAACGAGACTATTGCTTTTTGTTCCACTTGTATTCCATGACTGAGTATGCGTACCGCTTGCACTAGTTTTTGGTTGGGTATTAACAGAGTATTCATCTGAATTCTCACAACTATAACTTAAGCGTGCACCTTCTCCTTTATACACAGAACTATCTATTGCGCTCAGTGTTGCTATAGGTGGTGGCGAGGATACAGTTACTGATACTGAATCAGAACAACCTCTGCTTAAAATATCAGAACCACTCAAACCATAGGTGTATGTACCAGGAGATGAAGGGGGGGTAACAACTTCTGATCCCCAATCATTCTTTTTCGCTTGCTGCTGACCCCACTGACCTGAAGCTATTAACGTTCCATCTGCATCATAAGTTGATTCCCAAGTTATCCTTGTTGATTCTCCAGGAGACACAGTGCTTGAGCCTGCACGCATCGAAATAGAACAACGGGGAGGAGTAGTAACATCCACTGTTACCGAGTCAGTATCTGCATCTCCGTCTGTATTTGTACATCTGAGTGTATAGGTTTGATCGCTCGACGGCTGATATGTTTTTGTACCTCTAAGCGTACCGTCAGTTGAACGGTAGTCTATATAATGCCCATTGATATACGCCCGACGAGAGTTATAGCAAACGTAATCAATGTCAGTAGTCTCGGGCTCAGTTATACTCGAAGGATTTGCACTGATAACGGCGCTTGGAGGATTTTGATATCTCACTGTAACACTTGCCGAACAATTCACTCTGTGCCACCAAAATCCTCCCTCGGACTGTACACTATACGTCTCAGAGCCCCCATTTACGTACTGAGTATTTGAAAAAGACATAGGAAGATTACTCTTCCAACTCGACCAATTACCATCACTACTCCAACGAGCTTGGCTATTGTTTCCACTTGCGTCGCCATAGAAATAAACAGAGACCCAGCGACTTGAAGCCGTTACCGTTTTTGACTGACCATTGTATGCAGTTACCCCTCCGGCACTAACTCGAGCATCACATGAACCCGCCTCTACTTTTGGAGCCGTTCCAAGAAAATACGGAAGAGAAAAAAGTGCAAAAGAAAAGAAGAGTATGCTGAACAAAAAGGCACCTATATGCAGGTAACTTCTGATGTCATTATGAGATAACGATCTTTTCATAAATTTTACTGTTAAGAGAGCTGTTACTTTTGTAATATGGGAAAATTCTACGATGTCTTAAGTATATGTAATATATTAAATCAAACCAAAAACGTACTGTGGATAACAGGAAACATCTTAGTTAATAAACCCCATCTTTAAACACTATTTTAACCCCCTTTGTTTTGATAAAAACAAGGTAGACATTTATTCTAGAGTGTTGTATAATACACATTAGACACTCATTGACACGTAGAAACTCGAATAAGACCGTGGAGGTCGCTATGAAACGCATACTATTTGCGGTACTTCTGCTTTTTGCAGTTGTTTCCGGATGCGACCTCCTTAGCCCTGAAAAGGAGGGAGGAAGCATCATTGATCCCCCTACAGAAGAGATCTGTGGGGATGATATCGATAACGATAAGAATGGTGCAGTGGATGAAGGCTGTAACCCAGACCCTGATCCAGAACCCGATCCCAATCCGGACCCTGATCCAGAACCGAAGTCGTATAACCCTCGCTTCCAGAGGGTGTGGACAGATGAGAGTATTCCTTTGGTCCCCGGACCAAATAGGTTTATCGTCGTAGACATAGATGTGGCAGTAAGTGATACTTTGCTCTCTATGTCGATCCACAACGAGGACGGGGAGTTAAAGTGGGACACCACCTTTGCCTCCCCTGTTTCTTCCACCGCCTTCAAGATAAAGATTGAGGTGGAGAGCATGGCAGATGCCAGACTCACATTCAAAGCGATTGGGGTGACGGGAGAGAGGGAAAGGATACTCACCCTGCGCCACGTCCGCAGCAAGATGATTACCTCAATCGGGTGGCAGGCAGGCACATACGGGATATTCCTCCTCGACAGGTATGGAGAGGGCTTTCAAAGACTCTTCACTTACACGGCCGAGGAAACATGGCCCGTTGGATTCGGCATCTCCCCTGACCGGTCAAAATACTTCGTATTTGACTGGAAAAAGGAGACGAGCGGTTGTAATCACTTGCTGATCCTCGATTGGCGAGGAGAAGTAGCAGAGGATCTGGGTGAAGACTGTCGAATCAAAGAGAGAGCCACGTATGCCACGTGGTCACCAGACGGGAGTGAGATTGCATTTGGTGGTGGTGTTGTTAATGCACACAACACTGTCGAGGCCTTTAAATTAAACCTCGAAACAAATGAGCTTACTCAACTCACTCGAAGCGAGTGCAGATCACGCTCCGAAGTTGAAGGGGGTGAGAAGTGCTTTACGGGCATCTATGGCCTCGCCTATGCCGAGTCGGGAGATTTATATGTGTCCCGACATGCATGGCAGAGGGAGGACGGTGAAGTTAAGTCTTTGACAGAATTTGGCCGTTTCTCCCAAGGTAGTAATACCTACGAGAGTCTCGTCACCTTCCCGCTTAATAAGTGGTTGGTTAAGTTGGACGACATCCGTGATGGTGTTGCCGTTGGTGAAGTGGAGCGCATTGATACACTAGAGCGATACGGGCGCATCCTTATCGACCTTAATAATCCGGAAGGATACAAGATCGATAAGATAGGTGCTCAAGAGTTCTCCCTCACTCCAGAGGGTGTATCACTGGGTATTCCGTTTAGCCAGGCAGGCAACGAGATCGCCTTCTACGGACAAGGTGGCCAGATGGTCGAGGGGCCTTATGAGATAACCGGTCTTTATCGGCTGACCACTCCCCGGCTCATCTCGGCCGAGGAGAACGCTGTTCTTTCCACTGAGTAAAAAGGTAGAACCCTACTGTTGTGCAGATGTGTTATACACTGCACTTCGGTAGGGTTTTTTTATACATGATAAGCTTGATATCTTAGTATAACAATGGTATCGTTTTGCTAGAAAACACTCTCGTACACTGATAAAGCACCAACAAGTAAGGTAGCTATGAAGAGCCTGATCAGAATTCTCGTACTTGTACTCCTCCTTCTCGTAACAACACTCCTTATCGGCTGCGGCGACTCGGGGGTGGTAAATGACCCTCCTCCCAACAACCAACCTACACCTGAAGAAGAGGAGTACACACCAACCATCACCGTCACTTCAACCGATACCTGGATGATTGTCCCAGGACCGGGAAAGACAACCTCTTTTGAGGTAGATGTCTCGGTAGAAGACACTCTTCACGCAATCACGGTAGAGTACGGAAGCGAGACGTTTGACACGACCGCTGCGGAAGGTGAAAACTCCCTCTCCTTCTCTCGTGAGATACCGGTAGAGAGCATGGCAGGTGCCACTCTCACCATTACGGCCACGGGAGCGACGGGGGAATCCCAGGAAATCTTTACGCTTGAGAACGTAGAAGAAACCCTGACCATTGCCGATGCGACAACGGGACCAAACGAGTATGGCATTTATCACATTAACAATGAAAGTGGTGAATATCAGCAATTGTTTGGATACTCGGCAACGTACGGACAACATTCTCCCTTCCAGGGATTTGCTGTCTCACCTGATGGATCGGAGGTATTTATTTTTGACCTCCAGGAAGGTAGCAATTGTAATCACTTGCTGACCCTCGACTATCGCGGAGAGTTAACAGAGGATCTGGGAGAAAACTGTACGATCCAAGGGCGTGTCATTATGGCGCAATGGCTTCCTGACGGAAGGATTGCATACATGAATGCCCATGATTCGGGCTCTCCTGAAGTGTTTACCCTTGACCCTCACACTGGGAACATTACAGAGTATCCAAAGGAGAGCTGTAGTGATCGTCCGGAAGATGCACCGTTTTGCTTTGGGGTACCCACAGGGTTTGCCAGTGATACAGACACGGGGACACTCTATATCTCCGCCCCCATACGCAGATACGATGGTAGGGAGGATTCAGATTCAGTGTTCAACATAACTCCCACCTCTATGAGTGGCCTCTATCAAACCGAGAGGGTCGGATCACGGATAACGGTATTAACCGATGTGCGTGTCACAACAGCGAGCCTCATGCGACTCGAGGAAGATGAAATCTCAACGATCTTCGTCGATCTCGAGGCGAGAGAGGAGCTGGGGACTGAAGCAGGGATTGGAGAATTTGCCTTCGGAACAGACGGATCAGGTATTTCGATCCTCTACGAGGGTGACTTCAACCAGCTCATATTTTTCGAACCAAATGGAAATCGGAGGGATCCGGTAACTGTGGAGGGTTTGAGAAATATCCACCCACGGCTACTGCTTTGAGGGGTGCAGAAATGCACACAACCTCACTCGGAACAGATGTTTCGAGTGAGGCTTTTTATTTTATATATGTATTTTATTCCACAAGAAACCTTACAAACACCTCTTGCTGACCCCCTTCTTCTGACGGTGTAGCAGACACCGACATGGTAGTATTTTCACGCAATGCATTCATTATCACAAACTCATCAGTCGAATCATCCCTATCAATCTCGAAGCCCTGTTCATCTATGTATGAGATATAGCTCTCATATAACTCCCCTATCGTTGCATCTGAAAGATACACTACAAGTGATTCTTCTGATCCGTCTTCATTGACGATATGTGTACTGTCAACAAGTGTCTCAACATCCACTGGAGTGTCAGAAGGGAATCCTTCTGGAAGACGTTCAAGTCCTTCTGTGGAAGTGAGATCAACTTCTTCTATAGTACGTGGAGCATCTTCAGCCTGGTCTCCCAAGACAACTTCTTCCTCCTGATTTTCCGGAGTTACTTCATCCTGTTCCGTTGGTCCTGTATCTCTGTTTCCAAAGATCAGAAATACTGCTACAAGAAGTACGATAACGGCAACACCAATGGTAAGAGCCTTGTGATTATCATGTGAATTCCCATTTGTTGGTTGTGTCTGTTCCATGTATATGTAGTTAAATAATTATTACATCTATAATTATAGTACATTAAGACCCTCCACGAAGAGCATTAGGTGTGGATAATAAAAATGTGTCCAAAAACACCAAAACCGAGGCTCCTGATAGGAGGCCTCGGTATTTTTTATACCTACCACCCTCTATACCCCAACAAAGTTCACAAACACTTCAAGTATCCCTTCCCCTTCAAGCTCCATAGAAGATACCGTAAGTTCTCCATCTGCACTTGTTCCCTGGAGGTCTATTCTCATTCCATCAAGGCTATCTGTCTCAATGGTATACCCTGCGTCTGTCATATAGGATACAAATGCATCATATACTTCATTCACACTTGCGTCTGGGCGATAGATGATAATGGCATCAGAGCCACCATCATTACGCTCGAGGTTCACACTATTTACAATCGTTGCAGGTTCAACCGGTACATCTGTTGGAAATCCTTCAGGAAACCGATCAAGCCCTTCTGCAGTATCTAGATCAACTTCTGTGATTCCCTCTGAAGCTGACTCTGTCTCCTCTATTACATCATCATCTGTTCCAGTATTCTCTGGTGCACTCCCTCCGAATAGGAGAAAGAGTACCGCAAGAATGATGATAACAACAACTCCTATGATAAGTCCTTTATTGTTTTCTTGTTCCATACGAAATATAACGAATGATTAATTATTATATATACTTAAAGTATATAACATACTACACCCCCCTAAAGAGAGGTGTTGTGGATAAACACCATCAGAAATAAGACACGATTGCTTATACTAGGTTGTATAATCACCTCTATTGTTATGAGACAGATTTAGGATTATGTGCTCGCGACTATCACCTTCTGAGGCCTTATTTCACTTACCTGTTGATCCTGCCTCAATTTTTTTTGATTAAGTTGCTTTTAAATTTGTAGACACATACTTATGCGGGTATTATTCTTCATATGAACACAACAAACAAAAAAGGGTTGGTTCAAGAAATCAAAAAACAGTATACGATTGACCAAAACATGAGGAGGGTGTGGTCAGAGCATGATTTCTCTCTAGACCATTATGATGCTCAAATTGATAAACAAAGCGAGTCTCTTGTTGAGAAGGTTCTGGAAAAAATAGGATGGCCAAAACAATCCCAATATGGAAAAAATACACCAGAAGAGCTGTGGGTGTTAGTCCAACACTTACAAGATATTGAAATACAAAAAAGGGCCCTGAAAGAGATGAGAAAATTGCTTCCAGATGAAATTGACCCAAAGTTGATCGCAAAAACTACCGATCGTATTTTAATCAGAGAAGGAAAGAAACAATTATACGGGACATCATTTAATATAAATCTTGAAGATAATACACTTTCAGTAGATCCAATAGAAGATTCTAAGAATATAAATAAGCGTAGAAAAGAATTAGGATTAGACACCTTCGAAGAGCAAAAGAAAAGAGCGTTTGACAGTTTTAATAACAGGTAATTGTGTGGTATTATCGGCGAGGAACGTAATATACAAACCAACCCCAAGCTAGGAGGGATCAATAATGGGATATACCTTGATAATCACCAATCCAGATGAACCTGTCGTTCAATTGGTTCTAAATGAGTTGGAGACCTTGCGACAACCTTACTTTATCTTCTACCCTCATTTATTCCCAATACGTGATTTCCTTTCTTTTTCTTTCGATGGATCGTTGGGAGGGAAACTCACAATATGTGGCATTAGTCGTCCATTATGTGAAATAGAAAGCGTCTGGTACTGGAAGCCACTTCCCGCCGCACAAAAATCGGAAAATGTCGGTTATAAGAAATTTATACAAAACGAATCACGCGCTGCACTGTGGTCACTCTATACCTCTCTTGAAGACAGGGTGTGGATCAATGACCTTCTTCGAGCCAACAAATTGATTGAAGACAATAAAATGTATCAGCTGAGGGCAGCTGAAAGCATTGGCTTAACAATCCCCGCTACTCTAATTTCTAATGACCCGAGGGAAGTAAAATATTTTGTCTCAAAGCATCAGAAAGTAGCGGCGAAACAGTTGTATACACAGGTGTTTTTGGACGAGGGTGACCCCCTTCTGCTGTATACAAACGTCATAACACAACAAGATGTACAGGGTTCCGAGAGACAAATCGCTGCTTGCCCTCTCTTTCTTCAGGAGTATGTAGAGAAAGCCTATGAATTACGGATCACAGTAGTGGGCGAAAGAGTCTTCTCAGCAAAAATAGACTCTCAGTCACTCGCTACTTCTCAACATGACTGGAGAAAAGCGGGAAACGAACTTTCCTATATCCCTTATTCTTTACCAGAGGAAGTATCTGCTAAAATCAAATCTCTGGTGAAGAATCTTGGTCTCATATATGGAGCGATAGATATGATAGTTACACCAGATGGCGATTACGTGTTCCTGGAGATAAATCCCAATGGAAGGTGGGGGTGGATTCAAGATAGTTGTAATTTCAACATTGCTAAAAGCCTAGCGGAAAAGCTAACAAAAAAATAACCCCCTGTGTTTGCACGCAGGGGGCTTTTCTTAAACTTCCCGCCAGATTAAGCTCAGTCGGGATCCCACTTAATGTCCTGAGTGCCGCCGTCAGAGACATAGTAGGTTTGGGTTCCTCCGGCCATTCCCTGAGGCTCTATAAAGCGAGTCAGGAACGGCTGGGTGGTCGAGTGATCTCCCCCCTGAGATTCAGAGCTCTCAAGTGGTACACCTCGGGGATGTTCAGAAAGAATGCTGGTCATGAGTCGATTACCAGTCTAGTGAAAAGAACTACGAAAAAGAGAGCGGGGCGGTAACTAAAGCCACCAGCTATAGTTAGTATAGCTTAAAGGTTTTTTACACGCAAAAAACTAAAATTAAATTAGACGAGAAAAAGTGTTACTCCCCCAATCGCCTCAGCGACACCTCAACGAGTGTATTCTCTCCATTCTCATACCCCACAACAGTCATCTGTGTCCCATTGCTAACACCTAAAAACGCCAATACCCCATTCTCTTGGCTTGAGTCAAGGAGTGTATATCCGTTCTCCTGATAATAGGTTGTATACATCTCTGCAACAGCAGAGACAGTTGAGGCGGAATGATAGACCATCACCTGTACTATAGATCCATTACCCCCAGTAGTATACGACTCTTCAATATCACCATCTATAGGGAGATCGGACGGAATATCAAATGTATCACTCTGCTGTGTTGATACAGCCCCCACTTCTTCGGTCACCTGTGGTGCTCTTTCGGTCTCCTGACCGAGCAACAGCAAAATGACTGCGAGGATAATGACAACAATCGGAGCAGCGAGAGTTGTGTATTTATTCTTAGTGTTCATATATACAGAACAGTTACATATATAAATGATACTGTACTATCCCCTTTTGTAAAAGGGGATAACATAAAAGATGTAGACTCTAACCCATTTCTCCCTTTGACTTTACACCCCATACGCCTATAATAGTCGTACAATTGAATAAACATCGCGGGGTGGAGGAGCGGTACCTCGGGAGGCTCATAACCTCCAGACGTCGGTTCAAATCCGGCCCCCGCAAAAGTTAACATTGTGCACTTTGTGTACTTCGTGCCAGAAACCACCAAGAGGTGGTTTCTGTTATTATATTAGTGAAAATAATACAGTTCCAAAGAAAAAACCACCATATCTCCCGAAGGAAACATGGTGGTGAGTAGTTTGTGCATACTCAGGCAGCTGGAAAGGGTCTAGTGACCCTTTATCCGAAAGTCCCTCGCAAAGAGGGAGCAATTCGTAACCCCACTTCTAACACATAGAAAGTGTTCCAGATCGGGCTGATGAGAGATGAGGACTACGAAGTCCTCCGGTTCCTCAAACTCATCAATGTGCCGTGCGATAGCTTCTTCACCACAATAAAGCCATTCCAGAGGTCCGGCTATGATCGCGGTGTTGCTCTCTTGCCTGAGAAACTTGGCAAGATTCTGAGCGGTCCACATCGCGCGACGAAGCGGTGAATGAAAAATTCTCACCTCCTTTTCGCCAATCTGCTCACGCAGATCTTTAGCGACTCGTTGAAGAACTTGGATCGAAGTATCAGTAATACCTCCTCTTCGATCATCAGCATGACGCATTACTGCACAGTTACCATTAGGGAAAGACATGGTTTTATCAGTCTTTGTTTTCATTTCGGTTAAGGTTGTACACCCTCGTTAGCAGACTCTCGAATGCTTCTTGGATCCCATCGACACCTGCAAGTGAAAGCAGTGCATCTTTGGCATTCGGATCAACATGAATGTGATCGTAATTAACACCTTGGAAAGCTTCCGTAAACGGCAGATAGCCGATTACTTCTGCTTCACCAGGCATTTCACGATGCCATTCTTCCTCGATCTGCTCACGAGAAATGCAGTTGATGAGTTCAGCGCGTATCCGTCCATCACGAAACCTGGTCACTACGATCACAAGTTCGTATTTCGGGTCACTGTTCTCATCCACACGCCTTTCCGCTTCTCCCTCAACACGAGAGATCAGAGGAGCAACAGCGTGTGCAAAGAGCTTATCGGTGCCCTCTGGATTATCAAGTATGAACTCGACCTCCAAACCGGGCTGAAGAGTGAAGTTGTCATTCCTATTGACAACAACACAAGGCTTCAGGTGGTGGGGAGAACGAGGTTCATCAACCTTGACGTACCAGACATGTTCACCGCCTTGCTCTTTGGAGTAGGCCACAAAACCCTTGTGGTTGCTTCTCATAGCGAAACCCTCGCTTTTAGTTAGTTAAACCTGAGTATGTATATCCACGATCTGTGGACATTCTCAAAGTACAAAAAGTCCGTTCAGGACTTACTTCATAAGTTATTATACATTCCTTTGTACTGCTGTCAAGTCATTTAAACGGCTCGAATTTGCCATGTTTTTACGACTTCTTCTAGTATTTGGTTCCAACCACGTCCTATCTCCTCAACAAATTTTTCCGTTTTGGAATCATCAGAACCACCGAGAGGTGGTTCTTTTGGTATTGAAACTTTTATTGGTTATGCTAGTCTATATGTACAAATGGCTTCGGCCCTCTCCGCTTCGGCGGAGTATAAAGAAAAACGTCTTAGGATAAGAAATCCCTGAGACGTTTTTTCAATTCAGTAAACTCTTCTTCACTTAGATACCCTGCTTTATATTTTAACCGCTTTACATCAAGTAGCTTAATCTGCGACAAAATCACCCTGCTCTCCCCTGCTTTAAAATCTACTCTGAAATAATATTTATTATCCTTCCTGGTCTTCGTTAGAGGTAATATCCATCCAATTTCATTGTTAAACTTCTTTACAACTACTACAGGACGGAGGAATTCTCCACCTGAGCCATCTTGTTCATATCCAACATTAGCCCCCAGATGTGCAAACCAAACTTCCCGCACATCAAAAAATGGTCTTTCTTTGTCATAATGAATCTTTTTCTTTTTACGATTCCATTTGTTAAAAGACTTTTTGTCCTTCATTAAGATTATTGTACCAGACCTACCTGATTCAAATTCAACAGCAATCGGTTCTGGCCACATCCTATCTCCTCAATGGAAAGAAAAACACGCCGATGTATTAAATCAGCGTGTACGAGCAAACCCATATGCTCTATGCCGGCAACTCCAATACCTGTTTAAATGTATCTAGGTTCTTAGAGACAGCCACGGCTATCTTACGGTAGTGTTCAGCACCGGAGGTATCACCTGCTTCCTCCTTTCGATCTGCTGTTGAGGTATAGATATCATGATCACTCTCGTGTCGATCGAAGAATGCATCTATTGTCTCAGGAACACGGATGATTGTTCCCCTTCGATGTTCTAAGGGCATGATGTGTCTGCAATATAGTTGGGAAGATAAGGAGCCTATTCTAGATATTTATTATACCATCCCCTCACTTCCCGACTGTGGATATCTCCAATAACAAAACCGCCCTTGCGGGACGGTTTGTATATATATCTTTAGTTGCACTTCTTGCAAGCATCTTTGTGTTTGAATACTTCGACGATTGCTGCAAGTCCAACTAGTACATAGATGATCTGTGAGATAAGTGCATCCTGTCCGCCAAATAGCTGTCCGATCTCCCATCCACTCACTGCAAGGACAAGCCAGTTAAGACCACCGATGACCAATAGAAGGAACGAAATCTTATGTAGCATGTGTATCATATTAACTGATAATGCTATACCTTTAATTGTACCGTACTCTAGACAACAATGAGGAAGAGATATCAACACTTCTTGACTAGATGAGTAATTGACTGTATTATTCTCCCTAGCTCGACATCCTGTACACAACATAAAAGAACCACGACCATGACCTGCAAAGAAGTATCGGCCAAGGAACTAGGGAAGGCACTGAAAAATACCTCTGTTCTCGTTGCACTCTTCTTCTCGGAAGAAGAAGAAGAAAAGAGTGCAAGGAGGGTAGAAAGACTGCTCAAGGATATCGATGGGCGATCATATCCTCATGCAACAGCATGCAAAATCGATATCGAAGAGGTAATTCAGCTCTCTCAAAAACTCAGTATTCGAAAAACTCCTACTCTCGTCTTCTTTTTAAACGGCGAATCAAAATACTCTATCAGTGGAAACATCTCCATCGACTACATCAGGACGCGTCTCGAAGTCCTGAAAATGATGGATAAAAAAGTTGCCCCTGATATGTAGGTCTCGACCCGCTCTCCCCCACCCGGAGAGCTCTTTTTATTCCCCCTCTGGCCTATCTAATAAAATCTCTTCTATCTCCGCAGAATCACCAGATATTTTCATAACATCCTTATCCATTTTCCCCAGCTCCTTACGCGATCGATTGTAATGATTCACAGTCGTAGAGAGTGATTTACCCAACCGCCCATGTGCATCCTCATATGTTGCAATATGACGACCCAATTTACGGACATTCTCCTCTATCTCTTTAGCTCGCTCCTCTATCTGGAATGCACGGAATCCCTGCAGAATAGTATGCAAATACGCTACAAACGTTGTCGGTGAGACAATAATCACCTTCTTATCCCTATACGCATACTCAATCAAGTCCCGTGCCCGCGCATTAGCACCAACAGAGCCAACAAGAAGATCGTAGTAGATACCCTCCGCCGGAATGTACATAAGGGCAAACGGAAGTGTCCCGTCTTTCTCTCGAATATACTTCGCTGTCTCATCTATTCTCTTTTTAAGATCTTTTCTGAACTCATGTTCATACTGCTCTTTCTTCTCTTCATCTTCTTCGGCTATCGCCCGATTATAATTATCCAAACTAAACTTTGCATCAATGGGAATAATCCCATTCTTTGTATGAATCACCGCATCAACAGCTGTACCATCATCAAATGAGAATTGTGTGGAAAATGCATTTGGTGGCAATATATTCTCAAGAATCAACTTTAATCCCCGCTCCCCTAAATTCCCCCGCTGCTTCTGATGCTTCAGAACCTTTTCAAGATTCCCTAATGACTCTGTTATAGAAAACACCTGTTCATTTGTTTTCTTCACCCCCTCAAGCTCTTTGGTGATATTCTGTATGAGCTTTTGAGACTCTTTAAATTGCTTCTCAACTGAAGAGGCAACAATATCATGAGACTGCCCCAACTTCTCATCGACTGTACGACGTAGATCCTGTATTTCTTTTTGTACAAATGATCCACCACCAACAGACGAGAGGCGCCAAAGAACTGCCCCGAGAAGGATAATAATGATTATTCCGACTATAACAACAGCTGTCATATATCTAGTATACAGGTATTAATCCCCTTTACTCAATTACCCGCCCGCAACGGAGCGATAAAGAGTCTATACTTTGTTGCCTCAATAACACCAAGATTAAAGAGAGCAACACCACCCAGAAGTGCGTAGTGCCATCCCTCTAGTGCCACAAGTGAGAGAAGTCCAGAGAGCGGTGGTAATACAAGGGCTCCAATAAGGAGTGCAACACTGGCACAGAATGCAAGAACAAGCCAAATATTGGTACTAAAATCAATTCTCCAAATAGGTGCCTCAAAGTCCTTCAGAGAGAGTGTGAAAAAGAGTGCATCAAATGAGAGTGCGACGAACATTAATGTACGCAGTACATCCAAATCAGTACCCATAGAATAGAGCGTAACAAAGAGTGTGGTGGTAAATACCCCAGTCAAGACACCACTGGTGATCATGAGCTTCTTTATCTTCTTCGTTAAGAATTCTCGAGAACCCGCCTCCTGCGGATTACGCTTCATAACCCCAGATGCCGCTGGCTCGAAGGCAAACGGGAAGTTCAAGAACCCCTCTTCAATTATGTTAAGCCAGAGAATCTGTACTGGCAGGATTGGCAGCGGCATGGCAAACAAGAGTGCACCGGCAATTAAAATAATACCGCCAAAACTTGTTGCAATGAGGTGTGTCACAATCCGCTTCAAATTATCACCGATCCGACGCCCCTCCTCTATTGCTGCAACGATAACAGCAAAGCTGTCATCCAAGAGGATGAGATCAGATGCCTCTTTTGCAACCTCTGTTCCCGAACCAACAGCAATTCCGATATCAGCACTCTTCAGAGCCGGTGCATCATTCACCCCATCTCCGGTCATTGCAACAACCTCTCCTGCCTTGCGTAATACTTTGGAAATACGCAATTTATGCGCAGGTGTCACCCGCGCAAAGATTGCACCATCATATACCGCCTCTTTCACCTCCGCGTCACTAAATTTTTCAAATTCTCGGCCGTGCACAACTCTTGTGCCGGAAATACCAACCACCTCCGCAACATGCCCAGCTGTCTCCGGATTATCACCGGTAACCATCACAACTCGCACACTTGCCCCCCGTGCACGCTTCACCTCCTCTGCAACCCCTTCGCGCACTGGATCTTCAAGTGATATTATCCCCAAAAATGCAAGTCCAGAAAGTGCATCTGATGACACTCTTCCTTCGGAATCCAGAGAAACATGCTCTGCATCAGTCTTCGCACGCGCTACAGCAATTAACCGCTCCCCATTACCACTCCTCTCTTTCTGCTCCCGTATAATTTTCTCCCGATACTCATCACTCAACTCCACATCTTCACCATCCACATACACAGAGGATGAGAGATCAAGGAGCACCTCCGGTGCTCCGGTCAAAACAAGATATCTCTCCTCTCCAATATGAGAGAGAGACGCAGCGTATTTCCTATCAGAAGAGAAGATAGAGTAATCTATACGTCGCTCTCCAATAGAGGCAGCATCATCATGTAGTCCGCGCTCTAATGCAGCACCGAGAATTGCCCGCTCTACCGGACGCCCCTGTATACGCTCCTCACCCTCAACGGTCTCTAAATATGCATCCGATGCAAGTATGGCAAAGCGCAGTAGATCATGCCCTCCCGATTCTCCGACTCCAACGATACGAGAGACGGAAACCAAATCCCCCACATGCATTTTTGCCTGAGTGAGGGTACCGGTCTTGTCTGTGAGGATGACAGTGGTGGAGCCGAGTGTCTCTGCTGCCTGCAGATTCTTTACAAGCCCCCCACGTGCAAGCAGACGCTCCATCCCCACCGCAAGTACAACAGCAACCGCTGCTGGAAGCCCTTCGGGCACGGCTGATACCGCAATGGCAATAGCGACGGTAAGCATCTCAACGAGATCCTCTCCACGAATGAGCCCTAATGCAGTGATTAGAACAATCGCCCCAACAGCAATTGCAGAGATGAAATGAGCTAGACGCGCCACATTGCGCTGAATGGGGGTAACAACTGTATCCTTTCCCCCGAGCTCCTCAGCTATCTTCCCCATCTCTGTATGGCCTCCAATAGAGACCACAACCCCCTTTCCTACCCCGCCGGTGATAACAGTACCCATCCATGCCATATTGCCCCGCTCGGTCACAGGAATATCCTTCTCAACTACCTCGGGAGATTTTGCAACCGAAAGAGACTCTCCCGTCAACGCGGCTTCATCCACTTGCAAATCATTTGTTGAGACAAGTCGAAGATCTGCCGGCACCCATCCACCAGGTTCAAGGATAACAATATCACCTGGTACAAGATCTCGTGTATCCACCTGCACCTTGTTACCATCCCGCAGCACAGTTGCAAAATGCCTCTGAGAAGACGAAAGCTTCTCAAAGGCTTGTGATGCTCTCCCCTCCTGCAATACACCGATAATGACATTTATCGCAAGAGCAAGAGCGATAACAATCGTATCGACAGTATGTCCTAATAGATATGTTGCAACAGCCGCAAATACAAGGAGGAGTACAAGCGGAGAAGAGAATTGTGTAGAAAGAGAATGAAGTATGCTCCACCCTGACCGCTTCTCGAAAATATTCTCTCCATACACCTCTCTTCTCTCTTCAACCTCAGATGAAGAGAGTCCTGTCTCTATATTAGTCTTAAACTCGGAGGCAACATTCTCTACAGAACGTGCATGCGCAGGAGGTCCATATTGTCCGAGTGATACTGTCATCATTCATGCTGATTCTCTAATACACGATCTGCTTCTTCTTCACGCTTCTCTTCTCGTATCTCACGCTCCTCTACATGCCGCAAGTCGGCAAATCCGAAGAGTGAGAAAACGAGAATACCGGCAAGAACAATACCGATGAGGTTGATAGCAAAGAGCATAATAGAGCCGGAGAATACATCCTGTGAGAAGAGTGATATTGCAACTCCAATTGCAGAGAGAGGAGGCACCAATGCAACACTGATCGCCACACCCGGTAAATTACGAGATATAGACTGCTTGACCCATGAGTATGAGGCAATGATTCCTGAAGCAAATGCGATAAAGAAGTAGAGGAGGTTCGGAGTAGATGCAAGGAGTATCTGCTCAGTCATCTCATGCTGATTGAGAAGAAAGGAGGTCACAAACGAAACAAGTACACCAACCACAAGAGTCTTGAGAATAATCGAGAGTGATCGTCCAATAGACTCCTGCGAAGAGGTCACGACTCCCATACCCAAAGCAAGTATGGGAAAAAGAATGGGGGTGATGAGCATAGCCCCGATAACAATAATCGCGTTATCTATATGGAGTCCAAGTGTAGTGATAAAGACTCCAAAGGATACAAAAAGATAGAAATCTGTATCTGCTCGACTCTCTTCAATTAAGCTTTCAATTGTCCGTCGCTGTTCAAAAAAACCACTATTGAATACTGCATTATTATCTTTCATATACTCCCAGTATATCAAAGAATCCCTTACATGCATGGCTTTTGAGGTATAATACGGAACACATACTCGGTAATCAAAGATAATATATGCTACAAGAAAAAATAGAGGCAGACCTAAAGAAAGCCATGACAGAAAAAGATGAGTTGCGTAAGTCGGTATTGAGAAATATTAAGAGCGAAGCAACAAATGAACTAGTATCACAAAAAAGAAAACCAACAGAACAACTTGAAGAAGATGATCTTATACAAGTAATCACACGGCTCGCAAAACAACGCAAAGACTCTATCGAGCAATTTAGGAAAGGAAATAGACCCAACCTTGCAGAAAAAGAAGAGAAGGAACTTAAGATACTCGAAGAGTATCTCCCAGAACAACTCTCAGATGAAGAGCTCCGCAGTATCGTAGAGGAGAAAAAAGAAGAAACAGGAGTAGAAAGTATGGCAGATATGGGTAAACTCATGGGGGTAGTCATGAGTGAAGTCAAAGGAAGAGCTGATGGAAATAGAGTAAAAGATATCGTACAAGACGTACTTAACTAAGCCAGAAATACGTTCAATCCCCATAGAATCTAATTAGATTCTATGGGGATTGTTTTATACCTCTAACAGATCTCATCAACACCACACTCCTCTACTGCTGCCTCCTGATTATCAGGTGGTATGAGTGAAGTGATAACAAGACTTATCGCAATGATGAGAATGAAGCCGAGGAGAAATTTGGTAAATGAGGACAGGCTCTGCATATACAGATAGTGTAGCATCCCCTCTTCAATAACAAAACACCCCGCCAAAAGGCGGGGTGTTTGTTTGCTCACACGAGAATTCGTGAGAGAAAATCTAGATCTTTAACTTACCTTAGTTGTCAAGGAATACTTGACCAGTCTTGTAGTTGTCAAGGCCTGTTGTAAAGGCGAAGTCAGGATCTTGATCTGTGATATCCCAGTTAAGGGCGGTCATTACAGCTCTGTAGAAGTCAGAGTTTGTGGCATTCTCATTGTCATACTGAACGAGAATAGTAAATTCTTCTGATTCATTCTCATCAACAATGTAGTATGTGCCATCATCGTCTGCATCTGATTGAAGGGTTACAGTGATTCCGCTGCTTGAAGCAGTGTCATTTGATAGACCTTCTACATAAACTTCTACACCACTGTTACTTGATGTTCCTGGATCGGTGTCACTTGTTGTAGCGTGACCAGAAATTGGAATGTAGATGTCTCCACCTTCTGCTTCAACACTAAATACGATCTCGTATGAAGCGTCGTAATAGTTTCCACTTCCGTCATCACTTCGTGTAGCAGACTTCTCACCAACTGTGAGTTGTGGAAGTTTGGTGTAAACAGTTACATCATCGTCTCCGTTAATGTTCCAGTTTCCGTTAAGGGTAGCATCCTCTCCATTTGCATCTTCAGCAGTAATTTCTGCTCCGAAGACTGCAACGTAGAAAGAATCACCTTCACCTTGAGCTTCTGAATCATCCAATTCTTGGAGATCAGCCATAACAGTAAAGGTTACAATATCATCTTCTTCGATTTCGTAGTCGATATCGTCAAAGGTGATAGTTGTGGAACCAGAGGTGTTACCTGTAACAGACTTGCTCTCGATAAGATCGCCGTCTGCATAGAGTGAGAGACTTGTTACAAGATCTTCAATGTCCTCATCTACGGTCATTGCAAGATCTACAGGAAGATCCTCGATAGTAACGTCTCCTTCCTCAGCCTCGATTTCAAACATACCAACAGTCACATCGTCGGTATCGTTTTCATCATCTAGCTGAACCACAATTGGGTCGTCAAAGTCATCTGAACCAGAGACTGTGATCTTACCAGCTGTAGGTGCGTCAACGGTGAATGTGCTTGTTTCAGTGTCAGAGCCACCGTAGATGTTGATTCCCGCAGCATCAACTGCACGAATACCATCATCTACAACAGCGACAACGAAGCTTTGGTCGTCATCATTTGAGTCAACAACATCTCGTACCACAACCTCTAGAGACCATTCGCTGTTGTCGTCTTCACGAACAACTTCGCTTAGTCCTGAGAAGCGCATACGGTACATGTCTTCATCAGATTCACCATCGATGTTGGTAGAAGTGATATCCTCCCAATCATCCTCATCATCTGCAGTCATAGATGCTACTTGATCATCACCATGGTAAAGATTTACTTCTTCAAAGAAGTCCCACGGTTCTGCTGCTGCATCGGGTGAACCCTTTGCCTCAAAGGCAACATCTACACGACGTACTGAGATGTCAGATCCATCGGCTTCGAAGTCAAATCCGAATACTGTCTCTGTCTCACCTTCTGATACGTCTTCACTGTCAAACTTTGAGAGTGCATCGTAATCTGTGATGCTTCCCTCTCCTCCTGAGAGGTCATCATCACCGTCGTCTGCTGGCTCATCATCATCTCCTGTGTCAGGAGCTGGAGCTGCTGCACAAAGTTGAGTTGCCTTTGCGCGGCTAGACTGACCAAAGTATCCTGTTCCACTTGTAAGTCCAAGTGGTGCAAGAATCTCAGATGAGTACTTCATATGGAACGCTGATACTGCTTGTGCAGTAAGCGGTCCGTAGTAGGAAGTTTCACTTCCTGCTGAACCTACTCCAGAAGCTGCAACCTGAACTCCATCAACGGAGTTAAGGAACTTCTGAAGTGCCATTACATCCTGTCCTGTAGAACCTACATTGAGGTCACGGATGAATGTAAAGTCGCAGTAAAGTCCTGATGTGGACCCACTGCCGGCGTTAAGCTGTGCTTGAAGAGTTGCGATCTGTGCAAGTAGCTGTTCAATCTGGTGCTCTACAGTGTGATCTGCTTGTGCAGGAACTGCGGCAAAACCGAGCATGAACGTACCAGCGGCGATAGCAACTACTCCAGTCAGAGCTCTCGCCAAAACTGAATCTTTCTTAAGTTTCATATCGTCTGATAATTAATTAATTGTGTCCCATTAGCGGGACGAGTGACTGCCGTCACAATTATTGATAATAATTGAGGAGACGGCAATCACATTGCTAATAATTACTAGTAATTACTAACCTGTCAGGTTGTACCTGTGGTTAGCAACGAGGTTGCTGTGACAGGTACATATATAGGTGTACCCGCAACAACCAAATCTTTGACTCGCACAACAAGTGTGCGATGCACACGTTAGTGCTAAGAAGCAGTTTACGTATTACAGTTGTCAAAGTTCAAGTGTACGGGTTGCGCTTACGCGCATCAACCTATACTGGAATAGTTTTCCAAAGGACAACCGAATAAATATTCCGTTGCCCTATCGGTAAACTAAACTCTGAGAGGAACAGTCCCGCGGTACTCTTTAAAGTATAGTATCTCTCGAGGGCGAGACCAAAGGATAAGTGTGGATAACTGGACTCCTTTTGAAGAGGGAGAACGTCGCTCTCCCTCACTCTAATCATCCCCTTTTACCACTCATAGACTTGCATAAGTGAATACAGCTGTCAACGGCCTATGTAACCTGCGAAGACGTACATATCTCCTCCATCTTACAAGCCCGCAACAGCGCGCCCTTCTGGTGAAAGTCGGTACGTACTCCAGCGACGTTCTCCTTCTTTAACCACAAGCCCCTTATCAGTCAATGTGGAGAGTTCTCGCTGAATTGTTTTTCGGGAACATCCCCGCACTTCTTTAGAGATCTCTTTGATACCAACCTCGCCGGTATCAGAAAGCACCTCAAGAATTGCATCCCGTCGATTCTTCTTTGCTTTGGAGACACCCGGGGTACCCGAAGAATTCTTCTGCGCCTTTGCTGAGCTCTTATCCCCCTTCTTCTCAGCGCCTCCTTGAACATTGGCTGACTTGAGCGCTTTCTTGTCTGTGCTCACCGAGAGATCCCCCGCTGAAAGAAGGGGGTCTCCATAGAGATCTTTCCCGACATCACGCAATGCATTTAGTTCTCTCTCCAGTATTACCGCATTTGCCTCAGAGATAAGACGTGAAGCACGTGCAAGTCCGATAAGAGAACCAAGCTCCGAAAGCATGTCTGATAGATTATAGACAGATTCAGTGTTATGGGACATTCCTCCGATAAGGGACTCTCGGACACGAAGAAGAGACAAGCTGAGATCGCGGAGTGCAGATCGCAGTGGTTCATCATGGGGAAACGAGGAGGTAATAAGATAAATAGCATGAGCTATTTTCTCAAGTTTTTGGGAGAGGAAGTCCTGTGCCTCGCCGGTTATTGCCCCTGTTTTATCCTGATTTTCGGCCATATGTCCTTTATGTCTTTTATCTGTCTAAGACATGTCTTTTATAACTTAAAGACTGTCTTTGATTGTCGTTTATTATATAACGGACAGTCCTAAATGTAAAGGACATTTGGGTGTACACAACACGGGTTTTAAATCTCGGCAACTCTCCCCTTTTAGAATATTTTTCTAAAAACGAGCACCCCTTTTTATCAACAGTAAACAGGTGTCGGGTAGAATGCTATAATAATCCCATACATGGCGAAGAAAAAGAAAGGACGAAAGAAAAAATCAAAAGGCAAGAAGGATCCAGTTTTGAAACCAGAAGTACGCACAAGTGTTTGGGCAATTCTTTCATTTGCTGCCGGTATCTTTTTCATCCTTGCAGGGATCGGAAAGGCAGGTCTGGTCGGAACAAAGCTCCATACATTTCTCACCTATCTATTAGGAACAGGGTACTTTCTCTTCCCTGCCTTTTTCTTCATTGTCGTCATTGCCCTCATAAAGCGAGAGGATACTGATCTTGCACTCCCCCGCATTGCCGGCGCCCTCCTCTTCCTCCTCTCAGGACTTGGACTCGTTGAGATCCTATTTGCAGATCGCGGCGGTCTCCTCGGTGGAATCATTACATCTCCTCTCATCTCCCTCTTCGATTTCTATGCGTCACTCGCAATCCTCATCACCCTTATCCTCATCGCAATTGTACTCATTGCTGAGCACCGTATCCGCCTCGAGACACTCGCAATCTGGAGATCATGGTGGGGTGAAAAGGGAGAGGAAGAAACAACAGGAGAACAAGAAGCATTCATCACCCCTTCTCCTGAACCAGAACCTAGAGATGATGAGGAAGAACAACAAGAGAAGAAAGGTTTCTCCATCTCCAACTTTGCACGCAAAAAAGAAGAGACAAGTGATGATGATGCTGATACCCCTGCCCTCTCAGTCTCAGCAAGCGGGAAAGAATATAAAGCACCTCCTGTATCTCTTCTGGACACCTCAACAGGAAAACCAAGTGTCGGTGATGTGAAAGCAAACGCAAATCTCATTAAACGCACACTTGCAAACTTTGGGATCAACGTGGAGATGGATGAGATATCTATCGGCCCAACAGTCACCCGCTATGCTCTCAAACCAGCAGAAGGTGTACGTCTCTCAAAGATCGTAGGGCTGCAGAATAATCTTGAACTTGCACTTGCCGCATACCCGGTCCGCATCGAAGCCCCTATCCCCGGCAAAGCCCTTGTCGGTATTGAGGTACCAAACACCTCAAAGGCAATAGTGCGTCTAGCAGAACTCCTGTCCTCCTCAGAGTACAAGAAGTCTGACAAACCACTCCTCATCTCCCTCGGAAAAGGTATCTCCGGTAATACACGAGTTGCAGATCTCGGAAAAGCACCTCATATCCTCATTGCTGGTGCAACCGGATCCGGAAAATCTGTCACTATTCATACACTTCTCAATTCCCTCATATACCGCAACTCACCAGATATGTTGAAGTTCATCATGGTGGACCCTAAACGCGTAGAACTCACCCTCTACGACGGTATTCCCCACCTACTCACCCCTGTCATCACAGACGCAAAGAAATCCATTCTCGCCCTCAAATGGACAGCAAAAGAGATGGAACGCCGATATGACATACTCCAGGACCACACTGTCCGTGATATAAACTCATATCACAATAATGTACTCCCCAAACTCCAGAAGAAGTATGAGAAAAACAAAGAAAAGAACGAAGAGCCATATCTCATGCCATACATCGTCGTTGTCATCGATGAGCTCGCCGACCTCATGACCGCATACCCACGTGAACTTGAATCAGCAATTGTACGCCTTGCACAGATGAGCCGTGCTGTAGGGATCCATTTGGTACTCTCTACACAACGCCCATCGGTTAACGTCATCACCGGCCTCATCAAGGCAAACATCCCAACCCGTATTGCCCTTCAGGTCTCATCACAGGTAGACTCCCGCACTATTCTCGATGGTGTCGGCGCGGAAAAACTTCTCGGAGCAGGAGATATGCTCTACCAATCAGGAGATATGTCAAAGCCGGTCCGTCTCCAATCTGCCTTTATCTCCGAGAAAGAGGTTAAGTCTGTTGTGCAATACCTCAAGGACCAATATGAAGACCTTGCGGATGAGATCAATATCACCGACAATGAAGAGAAGGATGTAGAGGCGATATTTGAATCGATTGCAGAGGAAGAAGAGAGAGATGACCTCTACGAGGAAGCACGTGATATTGTCATCCGCGCCGGAAAGGGATCGACATCATATCTGCAGCGTAAGCTCCGCATCGGGTATGCACGTGCAGCCAGCATCATGGATCAACTTGAAGAATCCGGTGTTGTCGGCGAACAAGAAGGTTCAAGGGCACGAGAAGTCCTCGTCGAACAAGAAGAGTACGAGGAGGCAAGAGAAGAGCTTGAAGAAGACGAATCATGAGAACACTCACACTCGGCACAGTTATTAAATACACAATGATCACCCTCTTTGTCGGAGCACTCCTCGGATATGGATATCATGCAGTCAATCCATTCCTCGCTGGCCCCTCTCTCACCCTCATCACTCCAGAGGATAATGCACATCTAGAAAAGCCGCTGATCGAAGTACGAGGATCAGTACAAAATCTCTCTCATCTCTATTTAAACGGCCGATCTATCACTATGACGCAAGAAGGGACATTTGCAGAAGAACTTCTTCTTGTTCCCGGATACAATACTGTTGAGCTAACCGGAACCGATCGATTCGGACGAGAGATCACAACACGACGACAGATAGTATATACAGAACAAGAGACAACTATCACGCACACAACCTCCTCTCCCCTCGCCGGCACTATACATACAATTAACTCTCAGTAATATGGCAAAAAAGAAAGCTAAGAAGAAAGAACCTAAAAAGAGCAAGAGTGATGACAACTCAAAGAAAATAGACTCAACACTCAAAGAACTTGAAAAGAAGTTCGGAGAAGGTGCGATCATGAAGCTCGGTGAGACTCCCGATATGGATGTTAAGACCATCTCTACCGGCTCTATCGGCCTTGATGAAGCGTTGGGAGTAGGGGGACTCCCCCGCGGACGTGTTGTTGAGATATATGGACCAGAAGCATCTGGTAAGACTACGCTGGCTCTTCACTGTGTGGCTGAAGCACAAAAAGCAGGCGGCGTAGCTGCATTCATCGATGCAGAGCATGCACTCGACCCTATATATGCAAAGAATATCGGTGTTGATACTGATAATCTTCTCCTGTCGCAGCCAAACTCAGGAGAACAAGCACTTGATATCGTTGAGTCCCTCGTACGTTCAGGAAATGTTGATATTATCGTTATCGACTCAGTAGCCGCCCTCACCCCTCGTGACGAGATCGAGGGAGAGATGGGAGACCATCATGTTGGAAAACAGGCGCGTCTGATGTCACAGGCCCTTAGGAAGCTCACCTCTATCACTAATAAATCAAAGACGATTGTTGTATTCATAAATCAGATCCGAATGAAGATTGGTGTGATGTTCGGGTCACCTGAGGTAACACCAGGCGGAAGAGCTCTCAAATTCTATTGCTCTGTGCGTCTCGACATCCGACGTAGAGCACAGATAAAGAAAGGCGATGAAGCTGTCGGTAGTCGTGCAAAGGTAAAGGTAGTAAAGAACAAGGTCGCATCACCATTTCGTGAGACAGAATTCGATATTATGTATGGAGAAGGCATCTCACGTGAAGGAGAGATAATCGCACTGGGAGAGAAGTATGATGTCATAGAAAGAGCCGGTGCATACTATAAGTACGAAGACGAGACTCTGGGACAGGGGTACGACAATACCCGACAATACCTTCTCGAGAACAAAAAAGAAGCAGCCAAAATACTCAAAGAGATAAAGGAGGAAATGAAAAAAGAGATATAACAAAAGAGCCCAAACCGGGCTCTTTTTTTGATATAACTATCGAATCACAAACGGAAGGAGTGCCATCTCTCGTGCCTGCTTGATTGCACGTGAGAGTGCTCGCTGATGTTTGGAGCATACCCCCGTCCACCGACGCCCTTTAATGCGTCCGTTCTGATTCAGAAACTTCTCAAGTGTTTCCGTATTTTTATAGTCTATTGTTTTATCTGCGTTTTCGTGAAAATAGCACGTCATAATACTGAATTAATTAGAATGGGATGTCATCGGGAGAAATCTCATCATTCGGATACTCTATTGACTCATCATCCGATTTCTTCTGTTGAGTGTTCCCTCCTGAAGATCCAGAACGTGGTCCAAATTGAACTCTGTCGGCAACGATCTCAGTACGGTATTTTTTCTCTCCGTCCTGCTCCCAGCTTCGCGTCTGAATGCGTCCCTCGATAAGTGCCATTGAGCCTTTTGAGAGATACTGGGCTGTTGTCTCAGCCTGACGACCGAATACAACGATATTGTGGAATTCTGCTGATTCTTTTTGATTTCCATCCTTGTCCTTGTATGTTCGATTAGTCGCGAGACCAAAATTACACACCGAAGTGCCAGATGGAAGAGATTTGAGTTCGGGATCTCTTGTAAGGTTTCCGATAACGAATGCTTTGTTGAGATACATACTTAATGAGAGGCTAATGCTAATAGATTCATCATACCACTTTATTCCACTCTACTCATCCGCCTCTTCAACGAGTTCATCTATCTTTTCATCAATTTCTTCTTCATCCATCTTTTTCTCCTCCTTTTTTGCCGATTTGCTTCCTCGATCAAACATGTCTCCTTCCGGAGTGTCATCTTCTTTTTTAGTGAGGAGAATAAAGCGGAGAACAGAATCAAGTGACCGAAGCTCCTCTTTAAGTGAATCTATTTCCTCAGCAGAGAGGTCAATATTCATCCACCCAAAGTATGCAGTCTTGTATTCTTTCTTCCCAGAATCAGTTCGTTGAGTCACGGAATATGCAAGATCACGCATCTCTGGAAACTCTCCTCCCCGCACGGAACCGCCGTGCTTCTCAACAAGAGAAGAGATTTCTCGTACTGTGTCTTCAATTTTTCCCTGCGCTATCGTGGGAACAATGTGATATCCCAACTCATAGAGCTTTAAATCATTTTCTGCCATTTAAGTCCTAACTTAGAGGGTTAATAATGTATTAGTAGATACTTCCGAAGGCACGATTAGCCTATCACACCCCAGTACTTTTGCAAGAAAAAAGACCCCTCAAAGGAGGTCTAATAGAAGAAAATAGAGATGGTATTGAGAATCACAACGGCAAGGAGTGATGTCGCCAAACCCCCAAATACAAACGTGAGATGCCTAGCTTCAAACTCAGCGATAGCAACCCCTATCGCCGCTGCTGCGGAAAGATAGGAGATGAAAAGCAACATCCAAGCTATGTTGGATATAGGCAGCTCTGGCTGAATAAGGAAGAATGTAAGCTGCCCGATAAGTCCAAGGGCCAAGAGGGTCCAGTCTAAAATCGGAAAATTCCTCTTTAGCATGTCGGAAAATATCTGAATACTCACGTATACCCTCATCTATTGTGCAAAAGAACACTCGCGCACTACTATACAATAGTATTACTACTTTTCAATATCAAACACACGAAGAGCATTCTCAACTGTCGCCTCTCGTATCTCCTCATAGCTTTCACTACGAACCTCAGCGACTCTCTCTAACACATGCTTCACATACAGCGGACTATTACGACGCCCTCTATACGGCTCAGGTGCGGCAAATGGAGCGTCTGTCTCAACACAGAGCATATCAAGAGGTATATATCGAATCACCTCATCATATTCTTGAGTGAAGGTGATGGGACCATCAAACCCTATGGTAAATCCACGGTCGACAAACTGTTTTGCGATATCAATATTCCCTGCAAAAAAGTGGACGTGCCCCCTAACTTCATTCCCCTCTAAGATCTCCAGCATATCCTCATATGCATCCATTGATCCTGCTTTAGGGCGCCCGTGGAGCATAAGTGGAAGAGAATGCTGTTGAGCAAAGGCAATCTGTGCCTCAAAAAGCTCTTTCTGCTCTTTTTTGTGGGAATCATCCCGGTAATAATCGAGTCCACACTCTCCAACACCCACAACCCTCTCCCCGAGTAGCGGTGTAAATATATTTTCATCAAACCCCTCTTCCCAATCAGTTGGATGCACTCCCACAGTTGCAAAGATGTGCTCATGCTCCTGTGCAAGTGCAATACTCTCTTTGCTTGTTTGTAATCCTGTACCAACGCAAATAGTACCAATGCCCTCTCCACGCATTTGCTCAATTATATCCTCTCTCTCATCATCAAATTGCGAAAAGTTGAGATGAGAGTGTATATCAAAATGCTTGAATAGAATGGTTGTCTCCCTTTTATACATATCGCTTCTTTAAGTCATCTATTGAATACAAATCTGGCTCATTTTTTAGAAAATTGAAACCCTCTGAATAGGTATTTAGATTCGTTATTTCATTAAACTGCATATTTGTATGTTCAGGGTATCGAATAACAACTGCTTCTGATTTACCTCGACGACCCACTACAACAGGCACACCTTTCTTGGTTACCTGATCAATCACATCAGAAAGATTATTACGTAATTCAGTTGTACTTAATTTTTTCATAGCCTCATATGTAATGACTTGTTGTGCAGTATCTCCCCTACTTCCTCACGAACAATGGTTCTTCAACCTCTCCTGCCTCAAGATATGCCCGTATCTTCACACTTGTCTCAGGGAGTATCGGCTCAAGTGCAACTGTAATATCCCATAAGCGGAGAAGGCAATATCCCACAATCTCCCGCGCACGCTCCTGATCTTCTTCCTTCTCTGATTTTATAAGTTTAAACGGCTCTTCTGAAGCTATGAGTTCATCGAGTCCTCCAACACCCTCCCACACCCAATCAAGCGCCTTGTTGAACTCAAATAAATCAAGATGTTCTCGATATTCACTAAATTCTTCGCTCTCCCAAATATCATCAGGGTCTCCAAACGCCGCCTCGACACCGTATGTTTCCGCCATCTTCAGCACACGCGAAAGTAGATTCCCAATCCCATTTGCCAAGTGCGCATTGTATACTTCTCGAAACTTCTCTGCAGTCATATCCGAGTCATCAGTCGGATGAATATGACGCAAAAGGTAATACCGAACAGCATCAGCACCATATTCATCTACAAATTCCACTGGATCTATCACATTCCCAATCGATTTAGACATCTTGTGTCCGTCAGAGGTGATGAAGCCATGATAAAAAACCGTCTGTGTTGCCGGGAGCCCTGCTGAAAGCAGGAGTGCCTGCCAGATTAACGACTGAAATCTGATTTGATCCTTTCCTGCAAACTGATACGTCTCTCCAGTCACCCAAAAATCTTCAAACTTTCCGTTCTTCGGCCATCCGAGTGTGGAGATATAGTTTGTAAGGGCTTCGATCCAAACATACATAACCTGTTCTTCGTCATCTGGAACCGGGATTCCCCACGGCAACCTATCCTTTTGCCGCGAAATCGAGATATCATCGAGTCCCGCCTCTACAAACGCAAGCGCTTCTTTGCGCCGGAAGTCGGGAATAATGGTATTGGGATCCTCAAGATATGCTCGAAGCGCATCCTCATATCGAGAGAAGCGGAAGAAATAGTTTTCTTCCTCAACTTTCTCCGGCTCTTTGCCAGGATGCAAAGGGCATTTTCCATCCTCAAGATCTTTCTCAGTGACAAATGCTTCACATCCAACACAATAGAGTCCGGTATATTCCTTCTTATACACATCCCCATTCTCATCAATCAATCTCCACATCTCAGCTGCAGCCTCTATATGATATTCATCGGTGGTACGTATAAAATTATCAACTGAGATATCAAGAATATCTACAAGATTCTTGAACCTATCAGCGTAGTAATCAACATACTCCTGTATATCTCTCCCCTCTTCTTGAGCTTTCTGCCATATCTTTTGTCCGTGTTCATCAGTACCGGTACTGAAAAACACATCAGCGCCCTCGCGACGTCTAAATCGCGCAAAGCAATCTGCCTGCACAAGCTCGAGTGCATGCCCTAAATGAGGGTCTGCATTCACATACGGTATGGTAGTTGTGATATAGGTTGATCGATCCATGTATACACATACAAACCCACAGAAGGTCTGTTGTAAAGGGATAATTAAGCCTCTGCTCCATTTTCCTGCACTCGCTTCTTTCGCTTTTCAATATCGCTTGCAAACTCCATGAGACCTGCAGCAATAGGGACAGCGAGGATAACACCAATAAATCCAGCTAATTTTCCACCGATAAGGAGGGCAGTTATAACAACAAGCGCCGGCAGTCCAACAACCTTGTTGGTAACAAGCGGATACAAAAGGTGATTCTCAAACTGCTGAATAATGACATACAGGAGGAACGCCATAATACCCAGCGAGGTTCCACCATCAATGAGTGCAACGGCAATTGCGGGGACAGCCGCAAGAACCGGTCCGAAGAGTGGGATAAGTTCAAAGACCGCTGCAAGCATTGCAAGAACAAATGCATTTGGTACTCCTAGCACCATCAAACCAAGATAGACTAATATACCAACTAATAGAGAAAGAAGAAGCTGCCCTTGCAACCACCGCCCTATCTTGCGCTGTGTACGACCCCAGAGATCGATAATGTATGACTCATATTGAATCGGTGTCACAATACGCAAGAAGTTTGCAATCCCATCCCGCTGCACCGCAAGATAGAAAGAAAAAACAACAACCAAAACGAAGCTTAAAACTCCTCCAAATATCGATGTTGCAACACCAAGAATACCTGTAGAGAGTCCGGCGAGTGATTTTTCAACTCCGGTAACAACATTTCCGAGCGTAAAGTTACCAGAAATACTATCAAATGGTGCGGGCAAGCCACCCCAAACACGTAGTGATTCCGCATAATCTGGTGCACGCTCAATGATATAGAGCACATTATCCAAAAGCGGTGGGATAAAGAGATAGAATCCAATAGCAACAAAGAGGAAGGTAAGGAGGTATATCAAAATAACAGCGAGGACACGTGGAACATTACGAACCTCGAACCAACGTGTTGCCGGCTCAATAGCTGAGGCGATAACAACGGCAGTTAAGATAACAAGCGCAATATCGCGAATAAGGTAGAGAAGGAGCACAAAAAGAAGAACGAGTACCACACGCACCATCGTCCCCGTTGTGATATAGACAGGTTGTGCATCTTTATGATTCATATATATAGTATATACCTATTGAGAAGATACGAAGAATTCAATACTCTCAACGATCCCTACATCTTCATCCGCATTTCCGTCGAACCTGACGGTAATATCCATACTGGAATCAAAGACACTTCGTTCAAGATCCTCCTCGGATATTGTCACAAACTCAAAGGAAACTGAACCTTCTTCACCAGAATCAACATTGCGCAATGATGGCAACGTATCAGTATTCCAGACAATCCGCTGTTCTCCAGGTAAGTACTGCCCATTATCAATCGAGAGTGAGTCAGGATCAAATGCATTTCCATTAAGTCGCGCGTCAATTACCACGTTTTCTATCGACTTTGTTGTATTGTTCCGCCACAATATCTCAAAACCAACATCCGAAGAGGTATTGGCGGTGTAACTGCGCGTTTCAGACCCATCAACTGACACAGAGAAGTCCACAAGTGGTCGTCGCAGCATAACCTCTTCTGTATGAGATACAAATGGAGTTCCTACCACTTTTTCATTCCCCAAGCTCTGTGTTCCCAGCTCGAATCTAAAGGCACGCGTATTATCCGGCTGCCCTTCAAGACGCCCCCTAACAGAGATGGTCCTCTCTGCCCCAGCTTCCACATCACCCAAGAGCCAGACACGAGTATCAAAGGTGGCGCTAGGAGAGGCACTGATGAATTCAAATCCGGACGGATAGTCGATAACAAAAAGAACATCTTCAAGTGTTGAGTCTGCGTTGGAAGTGACATCAATATCAAATTCGAATTCCTCGCCTGCACGTACGTTTTCAGGCATATCGATATCTAACTCAAGTGGCGCTGAGACAATTTCTAGTTCATATGTACGATTTTTGTTGAATGTTGCGCCTGAATCAGGAATACGGTACTCAACATCGAGGGTAATGGTCTTTGTTTCACCTTCTGTGCCAAAAAAGATTGCCTCGATGACAGTCTCGGCCCGTTCTCCTGATTTAATTACCCCAATGTCTCGATGAGTACGACGCAATTCTTCTGTCGTGTCATCGGGATTACGTGTTCCGAGTGGATACTCAGCGATAAGGGTTGTGCTCTCCATACGCACATCATTCCTATTACTCACCGCAATCTCAAGCTCAACAACTTTCCCTGCGTCAACTTCAGTTACCCCAGCAACCTGAATCTCGATATTGTCTGGAGAGACAGTATTTCGCCCCGTCTGAAGTGAGAAGAGCGCAAACCCAAGAGCCACGAGAAAGAAGATAACCGCTCCCCAAAAAACTATATTCAAAAGACTTTTCTTTTTCTTTGGCATGGATTCTGTAGTGTGATCCCAATCCGAAGGCACATCACTCTCCGGGTTCCCGCTCAACTCCCCTTTTTTGGGTCCGCGAGCATCCCCGGAACGTGAATAGAGCTTGTCTTTAAGGACATCTATACTATCAGGTCTATTATACGCATCCTTTTTCTTTTTGCCATCCATTACATACCAGTATACCAGCAAGAACGAGAACGCTTAAGCACTAAAGTTGTGAAGAACGCAGAGATGCATTTATTGTTTTTATAAACACCTTTCGCTTTGCTTCTGCTTCTTCCCATTCTCGACTCTCCCAGAGATTGCGGGCATGCTCCTCAAGCTCTCCTGACCCAAGATATCCCAACAGATCAAGCACGCGAAGAATGGCGACAAGTTCAAAACCGCCAAGCTCTCCTTCTGCAAACTCTCGCGTTCGCAATTCATCAAAAGAAGCGCGTACAGATGAGAAAAGTGCAACATCCCGCGCCTGCCCACGTACTAAACGACGCAAAAGAGAGAGTATGTTAAGTCCCACCGCCAATTTACGAGAATCATCCCTCAATTCCCCCCATATACTCCACTGTGGCTGTGCACCAACAATGCGCCAACCGCGCTTTCCACGCACAAGAGAGACTGAGGAATACATATAGTCTTGAAGAGCATATCTCAGCTTTGATTTATGCTTCCGCACACTCTGTGCGGTAGCGTATACAAGGCCAAAATCACGGGTATAGAGCCAGAAAAAGCGATTAGCCTCCCCTTGCGTAGCACTGCGGAGTATAAGGGCGTCTGTGGTGTATATACGATAGCTCACAGAGGTATTATAGCGTACTTAAAAAAGAAAAAGCCTCCCATTTCTGAGAGACTTGACTACAAACGAGAAGCCTAAAAGGTCGTAAGCTCTTTAGAAGAGATATGAGAGAGATACCTTATTCCCCTATCTTTAATGTGAATATGGATGTTCCGGACAAACTCTCTCTTGTCTCGCACTAAAATATCAGCAAGATAATAAAGGTCACCCCACTGTTCATCAATACTAATAGAGGCATCCCAATTCAAGAGACCGTCTTCGTGACCTCGCCGCATTGTGCCATCCTCGTAGTATACCCATTTCCCAGAGATCTTCTCGGCAACAGCAATCGCGAGGCCGTAGACCTTAATCCAATGCGCTATTCTAAGGAGATCCCCTTCCGAACTAAAATCCTTCTTGTGACACGTGTAAGAGAGCAGCACATTAGCAACCGGCTTCGTTTTCTTCGTTGACCTGACATTACTCTTTCGAATAACGAGAAGGAGGAGTATCGCTATTAAAACGACAAAAAAGAAGGCGGCGAGAGGTTCATTCATCACTATATCCTCGTTCTATGATCTAAAATAACGTTGTTCAACCTAAAACTACCGTTTTCTGTATTAAAAATCAATCCGAAACTCAAACGTCACATCATCCAGCTCAAGTACCTTTCCATCATCAACCTCTTTATATTCAACATCCTTCAACGAAGCAGTTGAAGTGATTTCATCACGAAATGCCTCTATTACACCTCGCCCCGCTTCATCGGTTTGTATTACAAGCACCACTTCATCCCCGGGATCAAGTCCTTCTTTTTTCCGTAGACTCTGAATTGCACGAATAAGTTCACGTGCAATTCCTTCTTGAATAAGCTCATCGGTTAGTTCAAAGTCCAGTTCTACATCCTCTACATCCGCAGAGAACACAACCTCTTTAACATTCACCTCTCCTTTAATCAGATCAATGAGATCTTCTTTAAAACTATCAGGGAGATCATATTTCTCTTGAGATACAGAGAGTCGAGAAAGTGGCTGTCTCACTTTCATCCCCTCTTGAGAACGTGCATCAAGAGCTTCGGAGACAATATGTCGCGTCCGACGCATAAGTTCAATAAGTTCAGTATCAACTTCTTCTCCATATTCCGGCCATTCTTCAAGATGTACGCTCTCTTTCTCTCCTCCGAGCTTCTCATATAGATCCTCTGCAAGAAACGGCATGAATGGTGCGATAAGTTTTGCGATTTCCTTGAGCACAAAGCGAAGTGTCGCTTTTGCATGCTCCTTATCAACCCCATCATCCTTCAGGCGGTCACGAGAACGTCTGAGATACCATGTGGAGAGATCGTCAACAAAGTCAACAAATGGCCGCGCTGCACGGTCGAGCTCATATCGATCTAGATTTGTAGTTACCTCTTCTCTCAGTCCATAGAGTCGCGCTACTATCCATCTATCTAATATATGCTCACTCTCTCCGGACTCAACATCTGCCTCTCCGTCGGTGTACATATCAAGAAATGTATATGTATTCAGAAGACGCAGCATTACCTTCTTCACAACTTCATCTATCCCCTTCTTTGAAAAGTTAACTGCACCTGCGCGAACTGCAGGAGAATTGATGAGGAAAAAGCGGAGTGCGTCTGCACCATATTCATCCAGTACCTCCTCAAGTGGAGGATAATTACCCAAACGCTTCGACATCTTCTTGCCGTCTTCGGCAAGAATCAGTCCATTTGCAATCACATTCTTGTACGGAGCCTTTCCAAAGAGCCCAACACCAAGCACAAGAAGTGAATAAAACCATCCCCGTGTCTGGTCTAACCCCTCGGCGATAAAGTCAGCGGGGTAATACAGCCCCTTCTCCGGATCAAACCCCTCTTTATTAAATGGATAGTGCTGAGATGCATATGGCATAGACCCAGACTCAAACCAGCAATCAAAGACGTCAGGGATACGATGCATCTCCTCGCCGTCTTCATTTTTCCACGTGACCTCATCAATGTATGGGCGATGAAGATCAAGACGAAATAACTCATCATGTGGTAGTGGTGCAAAATCAACCTCTTTGAATTCTCCGGGATTTATAAAAGACTGTGGATCTTCATGTACCTTGAGTGTCATCTCATCATCAAGACCATGTGCAGCGGAAAAGAGCATCCATGCAGTTCCGGAGTGTGTTACAAACAGTATGCGCTTCCCCTCGTATTTCTGATCTATATCATACAAACATGCCCCTGCACGTCTGCGCAGATCATTAAATGATTCTCCACCATCCGGTCGATGGTCAAAATTACCCGTTCTATACCCCATCTTTTTGACATATTCTCCAATATCAATACCCTCATACTCTCCCGGATCTATCTCACCAATACGTGGCTCAACAACAACCTTATCATCGGATAATCCGAGTTCTTGAGCGATAATATCGGCGGTCTGTTTTGTACGTAGTACCGGTGAGGTAATAATGAGATCAATATCCCCCAGATCTTTAGCTGCCTTTCGAGAATGCTCTTCTCCTTTGTCGGTAAGGGGGTATTCTTCATTTGGATCATTAGTGATAACCCCCTTCACATTATGCTCTGCCTCACCATGCCGCAGAATCACATATGAATTAGTACTCTTTGTTTTGCTCTTCAGCTCTTCAATGGAGCTGATAACTTCAACAGTATCACCAGACTTACTCTTCCATACCGGAAGCGGTGCTCCCCAGTATCGCAATCGAGAAATTGCCCAATCTCGCGCACCTTCAAGCCAGTCTCCAAAACGAGCAGATCCTATCGCCTCAGGAACCCAATGAACATCTTCATTCTCGGAAAGGAGTTTATCTTTCATTTCACCCGCTTTCACGAACCATGAATTCGTCGCGTAGTTTATAAGGGGGGTATCACAACGCCAGCAAAGCGGATATGAGTGGGTAATTTTCTTTTTAGAGAAAAGCTTTTTATGATGATAGAGCCACTTTATAATCTCTATATCAGTCTGCATGTGCGCCTCATCATCCCCTTCATCTTTTGGCTTTACATGCATCCCCTTAAAGTCCTCTACCGCCGGAGTAAAGACGCCGTCCATCGCCACATGGTGCACAACTGGAATATCATGCTCCTGTGCAAGAGAGAGATCGTCTGAACCAAACGCCGGTGCAATGTGTACAACCCCTGTCCCCTCTTCTGTTGTTACAAAATCTGCTGGATATATCTTCCACGCATTTTCCTTGCCGTCGATATCTGCATCTGTGAAATAGTCAAAAAGAGGTTCGTATGATCTCCCCACAAGATCCTTTACTGCAATATCCCCGAGGATCTCATATTCATACTCCTCCATAACATCATCGAGTGTTTCTTTAGCGAGGATAAACACAGCCTCTTCTTCATCATCTCCGGTCGCCTTCACTTTTACATACTCAAGCTCTGGATTAACTGCAAGCGCCATATTGCCGGGGAATGTCCACGGCGTTGTTGTCCACGCAAGTACATATACATCTTCATCTTCAAGTTTGAATTTTGCCGTTACAGAAAGATCTTTGATATCTGTATACCCCTGATTCACCTCGAAGTTTGAAAGCGGTGTCTCACATCGCGGACAAATATGCATCGGCTTAAAGCCTTCATACAAATTCTTGTCTTCAAATAGTTTGTTAAATGCCCACCAGATAGATTCAGTATACGGAGCATCCATTGTGCGATAGTCATTGTCCATATCCACCCACCGTCCGGTACGCGGCATAATCTTCAGCCAATCATCAGCATAGCGGAGCACAAAATTCCGCGCTTTTGTATTAAACTTCTCGATCCCATATTCTTCAATACCCTGCTTGTTTTCAATACCAAGCTCTTTCTCCACCTGATTCTCAAGAGGGAGTCCATGGCAATCCCACCCCCAACGACGTTTAACATAATATCCACGCATTGTTTTGTATCGTGGAATCACATCCTTTATCGTCCCCGGTAGAACATGACCATAGTGGGGCAGACCAGTTGCAAATGGCGGGCCGTCATAGAATACAAATTCTTCCTCACCCTCGGTTTTCTCGAGTGTTTTTTCAAAAATATTATTCTCTTCCCAAAATGAAAGTATCTCTTCTTCCCGTTTGGAAATATCAGATTTTTTCTCCTCGCCAGACATGTATTCCACTCTAGCATAGCAACGCGTTGCTTTCTAGGAATTAAGCCCCGTACAAAAGCATATTTAAAAAGTATAGGGTGGTAAAATTGTTCAGTGAAGAAACTGCAATACTCCAATCTGTCTAACTACATCCGATCAACAGTCTCTATCCCCAGAAGATAGAGACCATTTTTTAACACCACTCCCACCGCATCAGTCAGTGCAAGACGATAGCCAACCCCCTCTTCATCAGAGACGATTTGTGTCGATCCGTAGTATGAGTTAAAGCACGAAGCAAGATCGGTAAGATAGCGGATAACATAATGAGGACTACGTTCATGCAATGAGCGCTCTACAATCTCCGGAAACCGATATAGCATCCGTTCAACTTCTGTAACTTCCCCTACTGCTTCTCCACCGATTTCATACCCTTCATTTCGTGCCTTCTCAAGCACTGATTGTGTACGCACATATGTATATTGCAAATACGGTCCTGAATCACCTTCAAATGAAAGAGATTTTTCAATATCAAAGACAATGTCACTCCCGGCAGACTGCTTTAAAATTGAGTACTTTATCGCCGCTACCGCCACCTTGCGCGCAATCAACTCGCGCTCATCATTAGGAATATCACGATCTGACATTTTCGCCTCAGTACGTGCGATAACTTCCTCGAGAAGTTCTTCGCCGGAGATAATATTACCGGTACGCGATGACATCTTCCCTGTCGGAAGACGGAGAAAGCCGTGCGAGACATGTTCAGTCCGCATTGCAAGATCTGGAAACAGCTTGCTCATCGCAGAAAGAACTACTTTAAAGTATTCATTTATCTCATTTGCGGTGACAACAATAGAGCGATCATATTCCACCCATTCATACTTCTCCCGCGCCAGGGCAAGTTCTTTTGCTTCATATGTTGGAATACCTTGTGAGTTAACAAACACACGTGTGTGTAGCCCATCTTTCTCTCCCCTGTATACAACCGCCCCTTCAGAACGCTCGAAAATATCACGCTCAAGTCCTTCAAGGACAACTTCTTTCCCCGCATCAGCTACCTCAGACTCAAAAAAGTATTTATCAAATTTCGTCCCGAGTATTTGATAGAGATATTCAAATTTCTCCAAACTTATCTCCCGCCCCCATGTATATAGATTGGTGATCTCTTCATCACCACCTTCATATATTTTTTTGTTCACCGCCTCTATCTCTGTCCGAATCTCATCGTTCTCTTCATATAATTTCGCACCGTGTGCATATGCACGCCCCAAAAAGTCCACTCTCTTCTCAAGAGAATCACTCCCTGCCGGCATTTCGTCTTCTAATTGCCTCACCCCCCACACCGCCATTGCAATGTGCATACCAACATCACCCTGGTAGTTAGCACGCAATACCTCTGCACCAGAGAACTCCAACAGACGACTAAGTGACTCACCAATTGTATTGGACATTAAATGTCCAATATGAAAGACCTTAAATGGATTGGGATCGGTGTATTCGATAATAATTTTCTCACTCTCTTCTCCTCCAATATATCCATATTCGGAACCTTTTGAGCGGATAGCATCAACCTCATCACGCAGAATATCAGCAGAAAGAAAGAGGTTGATAAAGCCGGGACCTGCAATCTCTACCTTCTCGATAGAGGATGGGAGTTCCTCTTCAAGAGAGGCAACTATATCTTGAGCTATCTCACGCGGATTACCCCCCTCTTGTGAGGCACGCTTCAGAGCCACACTGGAAGCAAAGTCTCCATGTGCTATATCTTCAGGATGTTCGAGCTCCATCTCGCCAACATCTGTATTCTTTAGTGAATCTTGTATTTGATCACGAATCATATGTATATGGCATTGTATCTATTCTGGGGAATAAAAAAAGCCCTGTGCTTAAAAAGCACGGGCCCGCAGTGGTTCAAGAGAGATAGATGGACGCCCTTCTCCCTCCTCCTGAGCTATCTCTACGAGGAACTCAAGAGGAGTGGGTATCCCCGCTCCCTCAAAAGCATCCTTGATTGCAAGCGCAACATCAAGACCCAACTTGACGCTCCCATCCTTGCAAAGACAGGAACAGCCAATGACCTGGCGTTGGAGAGGGGTTAAATCTTCCCACCCCTTCAATTCTTTTAGTCGGTCTAGCTCCATGGCACTGCCCCCTCGGTGCGTTCTAAATAACCACGAACTAGTCTCACACTACACTTTTTGTATAAAAAATGCACATTAAGCTGCTCTATCCAATCCGGCCTCACCTTCATCCTCCTCAATAGGCGTACGTCCAGCATCTCTAAAATCCTCTTCGGCAAACTCCTCTCGCAGAGTGGTGAGGGGCTTTTTTTCTTCTCTTCCTCTTGATTCACTGCGGTACATACCCGAGAAAACACCCGCAAGAACTTCTTGTAGTTCTGCTCTTTCTTCAGGGGTTAAGTCTCCCCCGGGTAGACGGGGAGTTTTTTCCTCTTTGTTGTCCCCCTCTTCGGGGGAATGCGGGAGTGGAACACTCTCAAGTGACATCATGCCCCACATTGTACACGCAAAAAATCGCATTTAAAGCCACGAGGTGGTGATAACTAGCTAGACAAATGTCTCGGGAATGGGAAACGCCTCTGCGAGGCCTTGTATTTCTTCTGATATACGTCTTCTTACATCCCCATCATCCGGGCTCTCAAGTACATCCACCATACATTCTGCTACTTTTTCACACTCTTCCTCTCCAAATCCCCGAGTAGTTATAGCAGGAGTTCCGAAACGAATCCCGGAGGGATCAAGAGGTTTGCGAGGGTCATCAGCGATAACATTCTTGTTTAATGTTATCCCAACCTCATCAAGCACCTCTTCAGCACGAGCTCCGGTGATATCGAGTGAGCCGAAGACATCAGCAAGAATTAGATGATTATCTGTTCCACCACCGATGAGACGCACACCCCGCTTCAAAAACACTCTCTCCATTGCTTTTGCATTCAAAAGCACTTGAGATGCATATTCTTTGAATGATGGATCAAGTGCCTCACCAAATGCCACCGCCTTTGCTGCAACCACGTTCATATGCGGACCGCCCTGCAACCCCGGAAAGATTGCCTTATCTATCCGCCGTGCAATATCTTCATCATCGCGAGTCATGATCATACCACCCCGCGGTCCACGTAGTGTTTTGTGTGTTGTGGTGGTAACAATATCGAATCCGGCATCAAATGGGTTAGCAAGTACACCAGCAGCAATCAATCCGGCAATATGCGCTGCATCCATCATTGTGTATGCGCCAACCTCACGAGCAATTTCAACAAACGCGTTGTAGTCAAGTTCGCGAGAATATGCAGAAAAACCTGCAAGAATGAGTTTAGGCTTCTCTTTGCGTGCTACTTCCCGAAGTGCATCATAGTCGATCTCTCCTGTCTCCACGTCTTTCATCTTGTACCGCACAAATCGAAACACATCAGTCATCGCTGTAACTGGATGACCATGAGTGAGATGTCCGCCATGGGAGAGATCCATACCGAGAATCGTATCTCCCGGCTCACAGAGTGCAAAATATGCCGCAATATTAGCCGGCGCACCGGAGAGTGGCTGTACATTCACAAACCCCGCTCCAAAGAGCTTCTTCGCCCGCTCTATCGCTAATGTTTCAATTGCATCCGTATACTCCTGCCCGCCATAGTATCTCCGACCGGGATACCCCTCTGAATACTTGTTGGTGAAAGGGGTGGCGAGTGCTTCACGCACTGCAAGAGATACGTAATTCTCTGAGGGGATAAGTTCCAGGCCTTCGGCCTGACGCTTCTCTTCCCCCATAATTGCCTCGTATGACTTCTTGTCTTGTTTTTGTATATGTGAGTAGTCCATAGATAAAGCTACAGTTAGATGAATAAGAGGATTGTAGCTGTATCAGATCATGAAATAGAAGAAATAAGTTTTACTATGTCCGGGTCATCAAAGCACTCCTTCATATTAATCCAAATCCCAATGTTTGTCTCAGCCCAATGTAAATATTTCTGACGTGCTGTGTTGGAATAAAAGAAGGTTCCATTCTCGATCTTTTCCTGCTGATCATCGAGGATCTTTTCCATAAGCTCTTTTATATCCGTATCTTGCTCCTCAATATATTTGTGTGCAAAGAAAATGGGTGTGAAGGGAAGCACTTTAAAGAGATTATCACCATCAGCTAGTGCCTTT
Organism: Minisyncoccota bacterium; assembly: GCA_040904025.1. GTDB lineage: Bacteria > Patescibacteriota > Minisyncoccia > Phycocordibacterales > SW-6-46-9 > JBBDUG01. The sequence goes on along the minus strand of JBBDUG010000004.1, from coordinate 12,638 downwards.
GATTCATTACTCATGCCTTCCTTCTGGTTCCCAATATGTGCATTATGGACTATTTCCTCAATACGCTCTTTTTCTTCATCACCATACCCGGCATTTGAAAGAATCTTCTTCCGCAAATTCTCTCCTTTTCGCTTCCCCTCTTTATCAATATAGTCCAGATCATGAACTAAAGCAGCAGATTCAACTAAAAACAAATCTGCATTGAGTTCTGGGGCAAACTCAAGGGCTTTTGCGCGAACAAACTCTATATGAGACCATCCATGAAAAAGGAGTTTCTCTTTATGTTCCTCATAGAGTTTGACTAAGAGAGACTCAAGGGCTTCAATTTTTTTATTATTCTTCATTATCTTTCTCAAGATCACGCTCCTTCACACCACCAGCAACAGTCAATTCCCCACGAAGAACATCGTGGTGTTCATATCCTTCAAGATTTACCATATCAGGTGTGAAGTCCCCTATCTCCTTAACCGAATCATCAATAGAGAGAGTGGAGAATGGTTTCGGTTCTCGTGAGAGCTGTTCTGTCACCTGATCCATGTGATTATCATATATATGTGCATCTCCAAATGTATGTACAAAATCTCCAACCTCTAAATCAAGAATCTGAGCCACAATATGCGCAAGGAGTGCATAACTAGCTATATTAAACGGCACGCCTAAAAACATATCAGCTGAACGTTGATACAACTTTAAATGTAGCTTACCCCCTTTCACACTCATCTGATACATATTGTGACAGATAGGAAACCGACTTGCCTCTTCAGGCTTTGCCATAGCATAGAGATATTCAGGATTCCAAGACGTTACAATTGCATTGCGCGCATGCGGGTCTTCCCGCAATTCATTAATTACCCATTCAAGTTGATCAACTCCCCTTCCGTCTTTAGTCGGCCAATTCCGCCACATCTCTCCGTATATACGAGGGAGTTCACCGTGCTTCTCTGCAAATGTATCGTCTGAGGATATTTTTTCGATAAATTCTTCCTTACTCAGCTCTTCTTCATCCCCCTTCTTCACCTTTTCCATGTAAATCTTATATGGATAGTCGTCCCATATATGTACATTATTATCCACCAGATATTTAATGTTCGTCATCCCCGCAAAAAACCAATAGAGTTCGTGTAGAACCCCCCTCCAATACACCTTTTTAGTGGTGAGTAGTGGAAAGCCGTTCTGGAGATCAAAACGCATTTGGGGACCAAAGAGAGACCAGGAGACAGCCCCTGTCCCCTCATCAATATTCTTCACTCCATTCTCTTGTATATTCCGCAGGAGATCGAGATATTGATACTCTGGATGTGTCTTATTTGCCATATATACCTTTCTTATCTTTTGTAATCTCCTTTTTGGGTACAAAATGGTTTGAATTCTCTCTTCCATACCGCCCCACCTTTTCATACTGCTGTGATGTCTCAGAAGTCAGACGTGCAAAGAGAAGTTGTGCGATCTCCATACCGGGACGCAGAATGATAGGAACATTTGATGTGTTAACAAGCTCAAATGTGGGGTAGAACTTATGACCGGGATTGAAGAGCATTGCTGTGTTGTGCACAACCAATCCAACACGGGCTAAAGAAGACTTGCCCGAGAGAAGTATCAAATGCTTGTTATCCGTACCGATAAATTCACGCTGCTTTCCGAGAATATTCTCTCCCGGATGCAAAACAAAATGGTCCTCGTCTTTAACGAGAAATGTTCGTGTATCCGGATACTCGCCTTTTGCCGGATCAGATGCCTGCACTTGATGCCGATCAACAACCTCAAATTCACTACCGAGTGTCACATCATAGCTTGCAACCCCCAACTGATCCTCTTTGAAGGGATCGATAATGATCTCTTCATTTTCAAGCGCTTTTTTTATATCTACATCGGATAGAAACATATCTACTCAATTACAAATATTTTGTCCGTACCATAATACTCCTCCCAATTCTCGTTATAGTGCGCAAACATGCGCTCTAATCGATCTTGAGAAAGCTCCTCAACACCCAACTCATCCATGAGACGGGCAAGGTCAGATCTCACTTCTGGAACCTTTTCTTCATCCTCTACTACTTTTTCAAATTCCGCAAGGTATCCATACCCCGCATTCTTATCTATTGTAATATTTGTATCATCTAAGCGAAACTCTTCTCGCTCTCGAGACCATTTTGCCTGATACGTCAAGCCAGAATCGAGAAGAAGTTGATCCAGCTCATCAAGTGACATGTCTACCTCCTCTTCAAATTCAATGCGAGAGACTGTATTTGCGCTACTCCCCTCATCAATAGAGGCTTTGATGATAAAGAGAACTGTTCCATCAGCTTCACGAGTACGCACTGAATGGTCTTCTCCTTCTTCAATAATCTTTCGTAGTGCATCTCTGCGCTCTTCGGGAATATGAGAAAGGATTTCTTTCTCTAATTCAGAGAGATCTCCAGGAGAATTAAAATAGTGGTTCAACTGAGAATGAGTACCAACAGCCTCTACCTCTTTCTCATTCAGTTGTTCCTTTAATGCTTTTGCATTCTCCTCAGACCCCAACAAGCTTTTTATCTCTATTTCATACGTATGACTCATACAACAAATCTAGTTACAACCAATAGTATGTGTAGTATATAGTAGTGATATGAATACACCAATTATATCTGCGATTGCAGCCATCGGAGAAAACACACGGGCACTCGGAAAAGACAACGACCTGCTGTGGCGTATCCCCGATGACCACAAACGACTCAAAAAGATCACCATGGGTCACCCACTCATCATGGGCCGAAAAACCTGGGAATCTATCCCGGAGAAATATCGCCCACTCCCCGGTCGTACAAATATCGTCCTGACTCGTAATGAGAAATATAGTGCTCCAGGAGCAATCCTTGCACACTCTCTTAAGGACGCGCTTGATAGGGCGCGGGAAGAAGATAATGAAGAGATCTTTATCTTCGGAGGAGAAAAGATATATACACAAGCACTCCCCCAAACACAACGACTCTATCTCATGCTTGTAGATTCAGATAAAGAAGGAGATACATTCTTCCCCGACTATTCTGAATTCACAAAGGAGACATTTAGAAAGGAGGGTGAGCATGAAGGAATCAAGTACACCTGGGTAAATCTGGAGCGGGAATAAAAAAGCCAACCACATAATATGGTTGGCTACACCCCCAGAAGAGTGATACGAGGAGAATCTTTGACATATGCACGGAGTGCATCTGTAAGCTCCCTTAATCTCTCTTCATAGAGCTGCGTATAGAGCCACGAGTGTATATATACACCAAGCTCTTGAGATTCACTGGAGATCTTGCGAGACATAACTGTGAACCCTCCACACCGCAGATAGTCAATGAGAGTGCGGGCCACAGTAGCAAGTTCATCGTGCGTCTCAGGATACTCAACTACAACCTCACAGTCGTCTACATGAACGGTATACATTCCCATCTCGGGGATTGTATGCTCTTCCTTAAAGTATCCTCGAGAAACAGAGATTACAACCTCCACAGGAACAATTTCCGCAACACTCGTTTGTACGGGAGAATTCATAGCATAGTCCTCGTTTTGAAAGAACAAAATCAGAAAAACCTGCCGAGAAGGGCAGGTTTCTAACATCTTTTGTATTTATCTCACTTAGATAACAGAAACATACCCTCCTCGAGGTTTGAGAAAATAAAAGAAGTTAAACCACGTTGTGGGTATGCAATGTATGTGCATGTATTCTTACTCTACCCCCTTTCCTTTTTCTATGCAAATCCCTGCATATTCTGCATCTTCAAGAATAGAGGGTTTCTTGAGTAGAACCCGTACATGTTCTGCACGAGGATGCTTGAGACACATATCGGCAATTGCACTCGCTGCAGTCTCGATAAGGTGTGGTGAGTGTTGTGAGAAATATTCCTGTATTTCATTAACACGCTCCATATAATCCAACGCGTCCTCGAGATTATCAGAGACCACCACATCTGATATATCAGTCGATATATCGATGTCACAGAGAATTTTCTGTTTCTTTCCCCTCTCCTCTGGATATGCTCCAATACACACCTCTAAAGACAAGTCTTTTACTTTAATTGTCGCTTTCATAGAATCGTTTTATAAGTGGCCAATAGATATCCTCTCTGTGAGGGATAAAGAGATTTCCTGATGTGTCTCGAGCGGTAAATTCGATATGTGGTATATCGCGCGCAATACACAATGGAGTTTGTTCATCCATCTCCCCCATAAGAAAGACAGCAGATACGGCGAGTGCATCAGCCACATTGATACGCGAAAATCGCGCAGAGCGCCCAAACAAATCTGGCTTTCCGGTAAAATGCGTGACCGGTTCAAAACCCCACCATCCGAGCGCAACACCCACAGTTCCGTATCTCAGTGGGATTGAATGAGAGTCTACAACCAAGACGCCTATATCCTTGAGTTTGAATCTACTCTGTATATACGAATAAATCCGCTCTGCACTTTCAAAGGGATTCTTTGGAAGAAGGATGTAATGTTCATCTGCATTACTTTCATCTATACCCGCACCAACAAGAAATGCATTGTCTTTTAGTACGATTGGCCATCTACTATCAACTTCATTTATATAGAGATCAGCTTCATCACGTACTAACTCTTCTTTTTCTACTCCTTCAACGGGGGTACATCTCCCCTCATGGATTGAGACCACCTTTGAGGTTACAACAAGCACATCTCCATCTTGTATCCTCTCTTCGAGAACAGTATCGATTTCTGAGATAAGATCATCCTGTGGTGGTTCAAACCGTTTTGTTTTGACTGGTATAAGCTGCATGATAATTAGGAATTAGTTGAAAATACAAAAACACCCCGCAGACATGCAGGGTGTTTATATATACAAATTATATACTTACCCTACATGCCCGCAGGGTTGTCGGCTACAAATGATGACCAAGTTGTAAGTCTATGAGAAAGAATCATAGTTTCTCTATTTTACCTCAACTCCCATCGATCTGCATGTTCCTTCAAGTGTCTTCACTGCAGCATCTATATCATTTGCTGACATATCTTCCCGCTTTATCTCCGCTATCTCTTCGAGCTGCTTGCGGGTGATAGTACCAACCTTTTCCTTCTTGTTCTCTCCAGATCCCTTCTTCTCCCCAATTGCCTTGAGGATGAGGAATGATGCGGGGGGAGTTTTTGTAACAAAGTCAAAACTCCGATCTTCATACACGGTAATAACAACAGGGGTGAGATCACCGCCCATATCCTTTGTACGCTCATTAAACTGATTTACAAACTCCCCTATATTCACTCCCGCCTGCCCGAGTACGGGACCAAGAGGAGGAGCCGGCGTTGCTTTCCCCGCCGGTATCTGAGCTTTAATTTGTTTCTGTATCTTTTTAGCCATAGCAGAATTAGAATACTTTATATAACCTAAAAATCAAGCTATATCTTATTAACCTGAAGGAAATCGAGCTCCACTGGCGTCTCACGCCCGAACATAGAGACAAAAACCTTCACCCTTCCTCGTTCACGATCAACTTCTTGTATCTTTCCTTCCATTTCCTTAAACGGACCATCGATGATGGTAACAACATCTCCTTCTTCCAAATCGATGTCGTGTTCGGTCTCTCCGCCCTTCATCTTGCGGAAGAGCTCCTGTACCTCTTCTTCTTTAAGAGGTACAGGATGTACTCCTGACCCAACGAATCCGGTAACACGTGGCGTATTACGAACCACATACCATGAGTCATCTGTCACGATCATCTTCACCAGCACATACCCGGGATAGATACGCTCTTCTTCCTCTACTCGCTTCCCCCGCCTCACCTTCACAACCTGCTTCGTTGGAACAACCACATCGAAGATACGATCTTCCATACCGAGAGACTCGGTTCGCTGTTTGAGGTTGCGGCATACCGCATCCTCATATCCAGCATAGGTATGAATTGCATACCAATGCGGCTTTCCGTCAGCAAGAAGTTGCTTAACATTTTTTTGCCCTTCTTTGCCGAGCTTATCTTTACTTTTTTCCTGATTATCCGCCATATATATTTAAATTAAACAAGACCCTGCAAGAGACCGGTGAAGATATAGTCAAGTGCACCCAAATATGCCGCAACAAAAAGAGAGAATGCAATTACTATTGTAGTCAATATAAGAGTAGTCCGACGTGTCGGCCACGCAATACGATGTAATTCTGCTTGTGTATGTTTGAGGAAATCGATAACTGCCATAGTAGTTGTATAGTATCGCAAATTAGCCCTTGTGTTCAAACTCAATTTGCTGCAATGTTGGTAATTAAAAACCGCCCCCTTGGGCGACTTCAGTGCACCTACTATACTCCTATAACTACAAAAAGTCAATGAAAAAACTTTACACAAGAAAGAGAAAAGCCCGCCGGAATTAACCAACAGGCTTTTCACACTCATGTGTATGTCTATTTATGTCGAAATGAAGATGACCCGACCGGCCTCCTGTTTAAAGGAGGTGGTCCTATGAGTCGTCTGTTCGGGCTCGTCCACCTGCGAAAAGTGAACAATCTCTCCCCGATCAACGTGCTTAAGTCGACCCCCATTCCGGTCAATCGCCGTCCAATGAAAACGGACAATCTCTCCCCTCCGAGTTTTCAGAGCACCGAATCCTCGTGCCGGGTTAAAGAAGAGCACAACCGCTCGATTCTCCTTCTGATGCTCGGGCGGAAGCTCGACATCATCCAGAAATTCGTTGTATGGCTCGTACTCCTCCAGAGGAGGTACCGAGAGGCATCGGAACAAGGGGGTCAAGACCTTCTCGTGCCCCGTCCACTTGTGTAGAACAGGAGCAGTAACGCTACCATCTTCTTTTCGGTACACCTGACCTTCGTGCGAGACGAAGGAGGTGAGATGGAAAAATCCGTTCTGCGAGACAAGTGCAATCTGCCACGCACGGATTTCTGTCTCACTCACGCGGCCTACGAGCCGAATTGAGTTCTGCGGATACTCCGTGTGGAACACGTGCGGCTTTCTATCAGAAAGCTTGATATCGACGACCCGGGTATAAACGGCACCCTCGTCAATTTTCTTCACGCGCGCCTTTACAACATTGTTCGCACCGTCGACATGAACAGGGAGTAGAGCAAGGTTTGAGACGATAAGTCTCATGGTCACCTGCTGAGCACAGGAAGCTACACCGATATATCCATCTTCATGGATTTCGGCCACCTCTCCCGCCTCGTTTTCGATCTCAACGGTAACACCGTCGGGAAGGTTCAGCATGGGTATACCTCCGAAACTTGTTTATGAGTGTGAAGTTAAGGTTCGTATTTACCAGCCTAAATTATACAATTTTATAGTATTATAGTCAATGACTTTTTTAGAGCTCTCCTAAGCCTTTTTTAACCTTCTCTAGAAGCACGGCTAAGGTCAGGGAGGAAGGCTCTACATCAGAAGCGTGAGACCCACCGTTTAATAAAGAGTTTGTAGCAGTATCATAATACCAGTATGGAACTTCATCTATTCTACCTGGTTTATCAAACCCATCTTTTTTCTCCCCCGACTCAGCGGCACGAATCTCTGCTGCTACACCCGATAAATCTACGGACGACCGAGGATTTGTAAGGACGATAGCATGACCTGATGTATTTTTCTGTACTACAACATCTGCTCGTTTATACGCCCGTAACCACCCCGCGATACTTTTACTATTAGACTCGACCCCCATTACAAAGAGATTTTTTCCTTTGTGGTCTACATGTATTTCTTTCACCTTCCCTTCTCCCTCTAGTTGTTTAAATTCTTCAGGAAGTTCGATAGTCCGTCTACATTCTTCATGATAGTGTCCCCAGATGATAGGTAGGAAGGATCGAACAACTAAATCAGCATTATCATCCGTACTCTTATTCAATGCCATTATAAGACCAGGAAGACCAAATGCTCTATCTAATCTATCCTTGGAGATAATTCCCTTCCCGTACTTGTCATCTCGCTCTGCGATTTGGATAAGTTTTTGCAATGGAGGATAATCTAATAACCCCAAATAATCAGCAATTGCATGGGTTGCAGTTTCTCCTTGAGTGTGGTGGTCGAACCGTCCGCCTCCAATATCAATTAAGACACAGCCGTCATTAAGGTAATCTTTTTCACTCTTCCCCTCTTCAACCTGAGAGAGAATCGCTACTTCTGCATCTTCAACTCCCGGAAATTCTTCCTTGCCTAATTTCTTTAGAATAAAAATGGCAATTATAGTATCCGTCTGTGGTCGAGTTGGTAGATAAATTGTATGAAAATTCTTCTCCATCAATTCCTATTATGCCATATAAAACCCCATCACAAACAAATAAGGGGCCCTGACCGAAAAAGATCGGCCGGGCCCCTGTAGCTCACCGTGCCATGGGCGAAACACGGCAAGCAAGGGTTGAAGGGTTACAGCTCCTTTCTCCCCGAGACTAAGATGCAACGCGGAGCGCTCCACCCCTGCTCTAAAAGCTGCAACCCTTCGTGATCGAGATAACAAAATATGTCTATCTCTAAACTACCTCTCTCGTATAAAATGTCAAGACTCTTTCTTCCTCTGCCACTTCTCTATCTGCACCAGAAGCGGTGAAGCAAAGAATATAGATGAATAGGTACCGGCAATGGCACCAATGATGAGGGTAAGGGCAAAGTGCTCAGTCGAAGTCGCCCCGAAGATATAGAGAGCAACGAGAACCAATACCGTCGTCAAAGATGTATTTATAGACCGAGTATATGTCTGAGAAAGAGAGCGTCCAACAGTCTCTTCAAATGGCTCATCGGTATTCTTCTCCGAATTTATCTGTAAATTCTCCCGGATCCTGTCAAAAACAACGATTGTATCGTTGACTGAATAACCAAGAATAGCTAGAAGTGCCATCACAAAGAGTACATCAACCTCGTACCCCACAAGATGCCCAAGTAATGCAAATGCACCAGTTGGAATCAAAACATCGTGGATAAGGGCACCGATAGCTACAAAACCATATTTCCAGGAGGAAACCGGCTCAGAGACCTTTCGAAAGGCATATGCCACAAACAAGATTATCACCAGAAGCACAACAGCAATAGCAACAGCTGCCTTTGAACGCAGCTCATTTCCAATAGAGGGTCCAATAGATGAGATTCTCTCTACAGTCCCTCCAGCCGCTTCAATTGTAGAGGTGAGGGCACCTTGCTCATCCTCTGAGAGAAATGGTGTACGGACTAAATATCCCCCATCCCCTGTTGTCTGAAGCTGTACCGAAATACCCTCTCGAATATTCTCAAGAGAAGGAGTAATCTCCGCCTTCTCCGGCCGCTCGGTAAATGTCGCTTCAACAAGCGTACCGCCGGAGAATTCAATACCAAAACGCAATCCAAATGCAGCAATGAGTGCGATAGAGGCCGCAAGCAAAATCCCGCTGATGATAAAGAATATTTTTTTATGTCGTACAATCCACATATCTAATCTGTATCAATGTTAGAAAGTCCTGTGGCATACAAGAACTTGTGTACCCCCTTCAACCTATCCGACCCGAGAGCCAGAAGGAAAGAACGGGTGATGATAATAGCAGAGAACATGGAGATAAGGATTCCAAGTCCCCAGGTAATTGCAAAGCCTTTGGTGAGAGTCGTTCCTGCCCAGTAGAGCACAATAGCGGTAAGGATACTTGAGGTGTTTCCATCCCGAATAGAAGGCCATGCACGAGAGAATCCCTCTCGAATCGCCTTCTCCATATCCCCACCATGACGCTCATTAATTGCCCGTAATTCTTCTTTCATGCGCTCGAATATGAGCACATTGGCATCAACGGCCATACCGATCGAGAGAATGAACCCGGCAATACCCGCTGCGGTCAATACCACAGGAATCAACTTGAAGAGCGCTAAGAGCATAAGAAGATAGAATCCCAGAGCAACAGAAGCAATAACACCGGGGAGCCGATACCAGAAGATAAGATACAGTCCAACAAACGCCAGCCCTATAATACCCGCCATAACTCCAGCATCACGAGCCTGAGCTCCGAGTGTTGGACCAATAGTCTGAGTTGAAACAAGTTCAATTGGCACCGGCAACGCACCGAGGTTGAGATCACGGACAAGGGTGCGAGCTTCTTCTGGTGTAAAACTACCGGTAATAACCGCCTCTCCACCGGCAATCGGCTCATTTATCCGCGGATCTGAAATGATCTCACCATCGAGTAATATATATAAAATCTGTCCCGTATTCTCACGTGTAATCTTCTCAAAGAGATCTGCCCCTTCACTGTTAAACTGCACGGCAATAACAGGTTCGTTTGAAAAACCACCTACACCCCCCTGTCCAAACTGCAGCTGTGCCCCCTGCAACAGTCGACCAGTCAATCCACTATCTACAAGAAGATCTGCTGTACTGGTTGTAGACGTCTCGTCAATATTTCCAAGCGCCTGACCCCCGAGCAACTTAAATTCAAGGAGTGGTGTTTTCCCGATATCTTCAATAGCTTTTTCCACATCTGTCACACCAGGAAGCTCAACAATAAGTCGGTGTTCACCACCACTACCGAGTCCACCCTGTTCGATCTGTACATTTGGCTCAGAAACACCAAAGGCGTTCACACGACGCTCGATAACTCCGCGTAGTGCTGACATCGCCTCATCAATATCACGTGGATTAAGGTCGGATACATCCGCCCGATACACCAGATGAGCACCACCGGAAAGATCAAGGCCATAATGAAGACCAAATCTACTTTCTGGATTTTGTTCGGTTGAGACAACAAACCATCCGACAAGGAGGCCGAGCATAAAGATGATAATCGCCCCAATTCGTATTTTCGCAATAGATGTCATAAACGTATGTAGTATAGCGCTTTTTTTACTCTTTGCAATAAAAAAGCACGGGAATTATCCTCGTGCTGTCGCCTGACCATTCTGACCAATAGTCCAGAAGAGGGTCTCTGCATATGGTGCAAACGGCTTGGAGACTACATCCCACTGCCTCAACATACCCCTATACAACGTGACGAAGCGCATATTCGAAGGCTCCAGCGCTGATTCCAAGGCTTCCACAAGAGCTTCGATGACTTTTGTATCTGGATATCCGCCCCTAACATTCACAACGCAGATATCATCTGGCAGAAGCCGGGCTTCAGCCTCTGTGAGACAGTCTGACCCCTCGAGATAGTAAACTCTATCATGTTCATCTGATACGCCACGAAGTGGTATGTGCGTCTCCTCCGCAACAATCCCGTCATACACATCTCGAGCAATGTATACCAATTCATATCTCTCCATCTGAACCACCATGCATTTAAGTAAGGAACATTCTAATTCAACGTAAGTCTAGACAACCAGCCCTCTAAAATCAAGAATGATATCCCGATAATATCAAGAGGTTCTCAAAGAGTTTCGCCACTGTAACCGGCCCAACACCTCCGGGTACAGGAGAGAATAACTCTGCCTTTTGTGCAACATCCGGATGCATATCACCACGTGTCTCCCCGGCAACATCAGAAGTACCGGCATCGATAAGAATTACGCCATCCTTGACCATATCAGGGGTAATGAAATGCGGGTCACCTGCACCGGATATGATAATGTCAGCCTCACGCGTATGAGCTGATACATCATCTCCTTTTTGGAGAATGACCGGAGGAACCTTCTGGGAGAAAAGCCAGAGAGAAACTGGTTTGCCAACAAGGCGCCCCTTGCCCACAACCACCACTTTTTTCCCGGAGAGATCCACATCATACTGATCAAAAATATGCTGTATTGCTCCCACAACAGGAGGTAGTGGATGATCACCATGCAGTGCTGCTTTGAACGCAGTCTCGGAGAGCACATCAACATCCTTCTCTGCAGGAACAAGATTGAGTACTTCACCAGTATCGATATGATCCGGAAGCGGCAATTGAAGCACAATACCATCTGCATCAGATTGCCCATAGTTGCGCATAATTCCAAGGAAACGCTCTCTCTCGATATCCGCCGGATATCGCTCTATATTGATATGAACCCCGATATCCTCCCCAAAACGCCGTTTGAGGTCAATATAGGTATCAATTACAGGGTCCTCACCGACATAGACAAGGGTAAGATGAGGTCGTTCCCCACACTTATGCACAAGCGCAGTCAATTTCTCTTTTATATCCTGTTGTATTTGTTTTCCATCAACTAACATGAGTGTGTATACTACCGTCCTGAACGGATAAAGAAAACTTTTAATGTCTTTAGTGCGATCTTTATATCCAAAATAATAGATCGATTTTTAATATAGAAGAGGTCAAACGAAAGTTTTTCTTTCGTTGCTGATGCGTCCGCCCCATGATGTGGATGGTTCTCATGATACATTTGTGCCCATCCTGAGAGTCCCGGCTTTATCAAATGCCGGACATTATAATATGGAACCTCTTCTTTGTAGTGGCGTACAAGCTCGGGAAATTCCGGACGTGGGCCGACAAATGAGATGTCTCCACGGAATACATTCCAAAACTGTGGCAACTCATCGAGCCGACTTTTTCGCAAGAATTGTCCAACACGAGTTATCTCACCATTGCTCTTTACCACCTCTTTTCCCCCATCCATACTCGACATGGTACGGAATTTATAAAGAACAAACGGTTCATTGTTCTGCCCCGTACGCAACGCGGTATAGAAAATTAGTCCACCATCATCTAACTTGATTGCCGCAATGATAAAGGGGTAGAAGACAAGAGAAACCACTCCTCCGATAAGGGCAAGGATGATATCCAT
>JBBDUG010000003.1:0-1889 GCA_040904025.1 Minisyncoccota bacterium | reverse complement strand
CTCTAGACAACCCCATCAAGTTTCAACATCTCCAACGCCCCATACAACACAGGAGAATCATCAAGCTTCCCCGGAGTTATAGGGACCGCCTTCCGTCCGCTGCGGTTCATAAGTCCAACATAGGTCTCCCGCGCAGTATCAAAGAATATGTCAGGAGCTTTCAATGCTACCGAACCACCAACAACCACAATGTCAGGCGACCAATGCAGTACCGAATTGTATATACCCACTCCCAACGTCTTTCCCAATGATCCCCATACAGATGGTTCATCTACATGCTCTGCATCTGTATCGAGCCTCTTCTCAATAGCAGTCCCCGATACAAGCTCTTCAAGTGAAAGAAGCTCCTCGTAATCAACTATCTGATGCCCCGGTTCAAACCCCTCAGCATATTCATCAGGAGCACCATCAACAATACGCGCACCGCCAATACCGGTACCAACGGTGATATAGGCAACAATATCTTTTCCCTTACCAGCCCCATGGATCGCCTCACCTAACCCCCCGAGAAGCGCATCATTATATACACTCGTCTCGACTCCAAATATCTCTTTAAGTTCTCCCGCTATATCCACTCCCGCCCACTCTTCCAGATTAGGGGCATATGAAAGCTTTCCATCATCAACAATACCGGCAATACCACCAATAGCATGGGTTGGATCTTCGAGACCGAGACTCTCGGCAACCTGCTCAATCGCCTCTCGTCCATCAGCAAATATCCCCGGGGTTGCAATTGAGACAACATGAGAAAATTCTTCTCCATCCTCTGATGTGGCAAAGCGCATATGTGTACCTCCAATATCAAATATAATATACATGTTCTAGTGTGTTAGTCGTTTCTTGAAGCGTTCGATAAGTGGTGTTGCCTCTGGGTCAATTCCACGAAGAGTTGCAAGTTCATACGCGACCCACTGTGCCATGAGTATATTTTTAAAGACACGTTCAATGCGTGTCTTTCCTGCACGCTCGAACATCCGCGTCTCTACTCCCCTCCTCTTATATATCTCCGCAGTCTTCTGCATCCGCTCTTCTATTCTTTCATCTTCTTCTGTTGGAAGAAGAAAGAGTCCCCTAAATCGCTTTTGGTATGTACTCTTATCCGGCTCCACATCAAATCCCTCTATCTCATTGTGATTTAGTTCGGGAAATTCATTCGCAAATGCCGGAATCTTTGCCGTCTCGTTGAATGCGATTTTCCAGATGTATGCGAGAGGAAAATCAGCATGAGCTGCATATATGAGTGGTATCGTATCTTCAAACCAAGAGGCATAGGAGGAAGCTTCCTCCTTATACGACCCCGAGAGAAGTGGTGCAGTATCAGAAAAAGCGGTGATAAGGTCAGTGTCACGAAGAAGATGTGCCAGTGCAACCACTCCATACCCTATAGACATGCGTGGCTGTGTCGCAGCAGGAAGAATGATATGGGGAATCCCATCCTCTGCCGCTTGATTCCCAAGCACTCCACCGGATGTAACAGCAGCAAGGAGAAATTTTTCTTTTCGAGCATTTCTATATGCATCAAGTACTTCTGTTGTATTACCCGAGTATGAGGAGAGCACCACAAGTGTCTGCTCCTTGAGCTCGTCAGACACATGTGGGAGTCCATAACTTGTATGAACGTGCATATGTACTCGACGACGAAGCATTCGATATACATCAGCAGATAAATGTGAACCTCCCATACCAACAACAACCACCTGCTGCACAGGACGAAGCGCCTTTTCATTTACAATCTCCGGTTTCCACCGCAACTGCTCGGGAAATGTTCTTAGATCCTCTTCCATATATGTTGAGTATATCAAATACAGAGACAAAGGCGGAGTTTATATAAGACCAGACGTTTATCCACACACATGATTGACAATGCATTTGCTCTCATATAATATATG
>JBBDUG010000002.1:11160-12218 GCA_040904025.1 Minisyncoccota bacterium | reverse complement strand
CATCATTACAAAATAAATATCACTATACATGGATATAGTATTTCTCATCGGACGTATAGTTTTTGGACTCATCTTTGTCTTCTTTGGAGTTAATCATTTTATGAAGAAAGATCAGATGGTAGCATACGCAGCCTCACAGGGAGTTGGAGGTGCCTCATTCTTCGTACCTGCTACCGGCCTTATACTTCTCCTCGGAGGACTCTCGGTTGCAACAGGTGTTTTTCCACAAGTGGGACTTATTCTCCTCATCCTCTTCCTCGTTCCAACATCGTTCATAATGCACCGATTCTGGGGAGTCTCTCCTGAGGAAAAGATGCAGCAAATGCCACACTTTATGAAAAATATGGCACTTGCAGCAGCTGCATTAGCGCTGCTCTTCATCTCTCTTCCATGGCCGCTATCTCTCTAGGTTATGGAAAAGGAAGAACTCACACAACTCCTACGTGCTGCAGAAAAGGCACATAAGCAACATGAGAAAGAAATTGGAAAACCTGATCCTGACTGGGCTGAATGGTATGCAGACTACATCATACAGAAGATAGAACAGAGAGAATCATAGCGGTCTAACCCCTTAACTGGTATCTGTATATAAATTCGGCAAGAAAGAATACTTGCAGAATGGTGTTTAGAGTATTAGTTTGAGAATGTATTAACGGTTAAGAATATCAGTATGGACATAGTATTTCTCATCGGACGCATAATCTTTGGACTCATCTTCATTATATTTGGAGTCAACCACTTCACAGGACACAAGGAAACTGTTGGATATGCACAATCGAAAGGTATAAAGGGTGCAAATTTCTTTGTTCCCCTCACCGGACTCATGCTTGTTCTTGGAGGACTCTCAGTTGGATTTGGATTTCTTCCACGCATTGGACTTATCCTCATAATCCTCTTTCTTCTGCCAACAAGCTTTCTCATCCACAACTTCTGGTCAGCACCAGAGGATCAGAGGCAGGGTCAGATGATAGAGTTCATGAAGAACGCAGCACTCATCGGAGCATCACTCGCACTCCTCTACATTCCGCTCCCATGGCCACTTTCTCTCTAAGGTAGAG
>JBBDUG010000002.1:0-11060 GCA_040904025.1 Minisyncoccota bacterium | reverse complement strand
TCACTCGCACTCCTCTACATTCCGCTCCCATGGCCACTTTCTCTCTAAGGTAGAGAAAGAAAAAAGAGCACCGGCGGTATACACCGCTGGTGCTTTTTTAATATCTTCCCTTGAGCAATCATGCCTCTGAATTCATGTAATAAATCTGATACACTGGATATATGAGCATAGAAAAAACAGAAAAAACATATGGGTCATTACCAATACATGTAATTCGATACAAACCACAAGTGCGGGAACATCTTCTTCCCCTTGTACTCATACATGGATCCTGGGGAGGAGCATGGATGTGGAAGAAATATGCAACATACTTCGCAGAAAATGGTTGGGAGGTATATGCACTTGATTTACGCGGCCATGGAAAATCCGGAGGAAAGGTCGCGGGAGCAACGATGGAAGATTATGTTGCAGATGTACACAACGTCGTTGAAGAAGCCCTTCTTGGATCCTCAGTAATTATCGGGCACAGCATGGGCGGACTTGTTGCACTGATGTACAGCCGTGACTATGATCCAGCCGCTGTAATTGCAATCAACCCAAGTTCACCCAAAGAAGTCATGGAGGAGACAATGAAAAAGGAGTATAAGGAGGAATACACTCCTCAGGATGCAGGGATGCCTAAAGACCCCAAGAAAGCAATGGAGACGTTCCCAGATCTAACAAAGGAGCAGATAATGAGCCTGAAAGATATGCTTGGAACTGAATCGGGTATTGCGCGAAGCGAGCGAAAGGCCGGCATATCTGTTCCAAGATCCAAGCTTCCGAAGTCTGCCCTCTTCATCGGGGGTAAGTTGGGGGAAAGCGTTCCTTTTGGAATCGGTATTGAAACCGTACGTCCAATGGCAGAACATTATAAAAAGGATGTAGTTGAGGTACCTGGTGCGTCACACCCAGGTATCCTTATGGGTGAAAACTGGAAAACTGGTGCTGCAGCTATAGATGAATGGCTCTCCATCCAGTTTGAAGCGGATTTCTCTAACATCGATGTGGATTCTTTTGATGTATTTGAATAATGAAGATCATTGCAGTTAGACATGGAGAGACGATACATAATAAAAAAAGGCGGGTCATGGGCTCGCGCATTGATTCCCCGCTCACTGAAGAGGGTCGCCGAGAAGCGGAGGAACAAGTGGAACGCATACGAAAAGAAGAACCGACGGCACTATACTCATCTCCGCTCACAAGAGCACTCCAAACAGCTGAGATTCTTTCTAAAGCGCTTGACCTACCTATTACCATAAGAGATGGACTCAAAGAACGGGATGTTGGTAGTCTCTCTGGCGCCACATACACTGAAATGGCAAAGAAGGCGGGACTTAAAAATCCTGAAGAAATCCCCTATGATTTTACCCCTTTTGGCGGAGAATCTTCAGAGGAGGTTGCACAGAGAGTCACAAAGTTTCTTAATTATGTACACGAAAAACACAGTGCTGACCCAGCAATACTTGTCATCACACACGCGCATATAATTCGAATGCTCTACCAGATATATAAACAAGAAGCCACGGACGTCTCAAACGTATGTGTTCATCCTTTTGAAGTTTAAATAAAGAGAGCGATAAACATGAGGATCGAGAATACAAAAACAAATGCGGCAAAGTCGATCCGTTTTGCTATTTTCATAAGTAATTTGATAGTTCCCAATCCAACCACAAATGCCACTATCAGCCCCACGATGACCTCCACTCCAACTACAACTCCATCGATAGCAAGATAGATCGCACCAGCAAATACAAGTGGGATCGAGGCAATGAAGGAGATGCGCAAAGCATCTCTCTCCTCTATTCTGCTCAAAAGCAGAATAGAGATAGTGGTTCCGGATCGAGATAGGCCGGGAATAACAGAGAGTCCCTGCCCTACCCCCACAAGAAGAGAGTGGAGGAAGGAGAGATCTTTCTCCTTCCGCTTCTCAAATCCCTCTCTTCGTGTCCAAAGGAGAATTGAAGTGGCAAGCAATGCAAGTGCGATAAGAAGAGTTAGACCACGAGCAGAAAGCGTGAGAACGGCCTCTGCATATTCAAGTGACAACAAAAGTGCAAAACCAAATACCCCGCTGATGATGGTAACGATAACGAGAAATACAACAAACGCCTTTGTACTTTCATCCACCTCTTTCCAATGAAAGAGACTCCGTGCCAGTCGAATAATATCTCTCCGGAAATAAACAACTGCTGCAAGGAGTGTTCCGAGATGCAGGAATAAAGACAGACTAACCGCCCTTGAAAGATCAGAAGCACCAAAGAGGTGTATCTGTGCAAGCACAGTCATACCCTCTGAAGAGAGTGGAAGCCATTCAACTATACCCTGTATTGCGCCTAATACGATTGCTTCAAGCATGAGATAAGTATAACAAAAAACCGCCGAGAAGCGGTCTCGATAATCTAATATCTACCCCTGCCGCTGCTTATGCCGCGGATTCTGGCAGATAACATATACGCGTCCTTTTCTCCGCACCTTCTTGCACTGTGGGCAACGCTTTTTTACTGATGACTTCACTTTCATGATATTTGTCGTTAAGATGGGTGCACTATAGCGTATATGTACTTTTATTTCAACAATTCACAGGATATGTCATATCTTCTATTACCAACCACTAGTCATAGGATTTAATGTTAGCTGGCTTAATACTTACGGCATTCGGAAATGCCTTTAGAGAACTCTCGACCTCAATTGGAAAATACGAGGTGGAGCAAAAGAAAGAAAGTGTATACACAATGGGATTTCTGGGATTTTTCTGGGGAACCATAATATTCTTTGTTCTCGGCTTTATAATACGCGACTCATTTGTCTTCTCTTTCGCTTCTCTGCCAACATTTGGTGCACGTCTTATACTCGAGATTATTCTCATGTATATAGCTGTACATGCTGTCGTGCATGCTGACAGAAGCACATTTGGATTCCTACGCATCTGGACAATCCCCCTGCTCCTTGTTGTAGATATCTTCCTTGGATATGAAATCTCAACATTACAGGTCATCGGTATAAGTCTTATCGTCCTTTCCTTTATTTTTCTATTCATAAATCACGGAATAAAGAAGAAAGGAGCACTTCTCACCCTCCTTACCGCTATTATTGCAGTTGCCACAATCTCACTCTACAAATACAACATTACCCATTTCAACTCAGTTGAGGCCGAGCAAGGTATTACATTTTCAATCCTTATGCTCTGTTTCTTCTTTAGTGCATATTATATAAAGAAAGAGAACCCACTACGTTTTCTCACACAAAAGATTTTCTTTGCACAGTCATTCACTCGAGGTATATCAAGTATCTTCTTTAGTTTTGCACTCGTATTTGCACCTGCCTCTCTTTTGATAACAGCAAAGAGGTCATTCTCTATTCTCGCTTCAGTGCTCTCTGGTCACTACTACTTCAAAGAAAAACACTTTGTCACAAAACTTGTATCGTATCTCCTTATAACCGCAGGGATCATTCTCCTCGTAATATAGATCACTCCCCAAACACCTCTTCAATCCGCTCCTGATGCTCCTCATATGTCTGTGAACAGTATATCTCTCCTTCAGAATGCAGGTAATAGAGACAATCTGTCTCTTCAGGAGACAGAACAGCCTCTATTGCATCTACCCCCGGAGATGCAATCGGATGAGGTGGAAGCCCACGATATAAATACGTATTAAACGGTGAATCAACTGACTTTATCTCCACATCGATTGGTACCCACCATCCATCTCCCTCATTCCCCCGCATATACTGCAGTGTTGCATCAACATTCAAATGCATATTATTCTCAAGCCGATTCCACAAAATTCCAGCAATTAATAACATATCTTCTCTCCCCGCAGCTTCACGCTGCACAAGAGAAGCAAGGGTTAATCCAGTCGTCCATCGTATGTTTTGCTGGGTAAAGCGAGAGAGGTATGGTGCAAAACGCTCGTTAAATCGTGCGGTCATACGCTCCGCTACTTCAGTAGGGCTTTCACTCAGAGGAATGAGGTATGTATCGGGGAAATAGACTCCCTCTATATACTCTTCATCACTACCATACACACTCTTCCACTCTTCTCTCTCAGCAACAGACCATCCGAGTGCACTCCCAAGCATTTCACCCACTTCTTCTTTGCGTAGTCCTTCCGGTATAACAACCCATCTCATATACGGCTCGCCCCTCAATACACCGGCAAGATCAAATGCACTCATTGTCCGAGCTAATTTATATGCTCCCGGTTGTATATCACCACCACCTTTTGATATATGAGCGATACGAAACGCAAGAGCACTTTTGATCCAACCCTCTTCTTTAAGTTTGTCTGCTATATCAAAAAACGACGCACTGAGCGGTATGATAAAGCGCTCGAATACGACTTCCTCTTCCTCCACAACCACCTCCGGGGTAGAAACTTCCACTGGCTCTTCAACAACTTCTTGCTCTATATTCTCCGGCACCTCTTCAGGCGCCTGAAATGGAGCACGAAGAAAGAAGACAAGAACCCCGATTGCAATGACAGCGACAAGTGTGAAAAGAATTGTTTTTGAGTACGCAATATTCATATACCTAGAATGGTACTTCTAGAATCTTATCATCCCCCTCACGCGGATTCCCCCGCCCATCTGTATTGCTTGTTGTCATATACAGAGAAGAGTTAGGTGACTCTACCACAGTGCGTATCCGCCCCACTTCACCATCAAAATATGTCCGGAAGTCTTCAACAGACTCTCCAGTGACTCGTACAGAGTAGAGGGCACTCCCGCGCAAACCACCCCAAAATAATGTCCCATCCATAAATACAAGGCTTGCAGGAGCCCAGGTGGTATCAGCACCAGACTGCAATACAGGAGTTATCATCCCCTCACGCTCCTCTGGCCCTTGAATAATTGGCCATCCGTAGTTTCCGCCGGGGATTATAAGATTAAGCTCATCATATCCTGAGCGAATACCGGATCGCCCATGTTCTGTCGACCATAGATTCCCCTCACTATCCCATGCAAGTCCCTGCGGATTCCGATGTCCATATGAATACACCGCTGTCCCAAACGGATTATCAGATGGAATTGAACCATCATCGTGTAGACGCAAGATCTTTCCAGCAAGTGAATCTTTTTCTTGTGCTAGATTTTCATCAGTTGCATCACCTGTTGTGATGTATAACAGGTTGTCTGGCCCAAACAATATACGCCCACCATCATGGTATGGAGCTCCTGGAATACCATCAATAATTACACGGTCTTCTGAAAGTGAATTCATATCCATATCAAAGACATACCGAACAACACGATTGATAAGTCCACTCTCTACCTCTTCGGTGGTGTAGAGATAGATATATCCATTCTCCTCAAAATCAGGATGCAGTGTCATACCTAAAAGCCCTCCTTCACCACGCGTTGCCGCTCCTACTGATATTTCAATCCTCTCTTCCCCATCGATACGGATAAGTGATCCTGTACGCTCTGTGACCAAAAATGACCCATCGGGTAGAAACGAAATGTCCCAGGGAATATCCAAGTCTTCTGCGACCACACTATATTCACCAATTTCGATATCTGAAGCAGTCTCCTCTACCACTTCTTTCTCTTCAACTTCGCTTTGATCTTCTTCGCCTCTTGGAATGAAGATGATAAGGAGGATGAGGACAAGAACCATTAAGGCAACCATGTATGTTTTCTTTGGCATATACGGAAATATATTAGTTATCTTTGTAATTGTACCAGAAACCGCCCTTTCGGGCGGATTTCTAGATTACTATATTAGCGTGCCCTTGTGGACGCTGTGGGAACTGAGATGAGAAAATATGGAAAAAATTTTTATGTTCCACATTTCGATAGAGAGGCTATTCCGTATAAAAGTGCTTCTTTAACTGATCTTCTGGAATATACGCGAGGGCCTATCTAAATATTGCTTTTGTAGTTCCGGTAGAAATCTCTTTTTGGTCGGGAATAGTCAGCGTTTGTTTTGTTCCGTCAGAAAGAACGCAACGTAATTTGATATGAGATCCGCGCTGAGAATGTGTTTGAAATCCAAAAGAATTGAATATTGAAGTAATTTCTTTGCCTGAAAGAGACTTCAGCTTAGGCATGGATCGGCTCAAGCTCAAGATTTATAAACGGAGAGGGATCAGGAGCAAAACCAAGTTCGGAAAGATCTTCTCCTTCAAAATAAAGAGAAAGAGCTTCATGTACATTGGCAACAGTTTCATCGAGTGTCTTTTCTTGGGTCACAACAGGCACTCCTACACCTTCTGCGGTGTAGTATCCATCTTCTTTGGAGATGTTGAATTGAATTACCCTTTTCATGCTAAAACTATACTATATTTCTGGTATTAAGCAAAAACCCAAATAGTTAACCCCGTGGCAGGACACCACCAAACGGTGTTCCAGCCACGTCGGCACACGGGTGTTCACATTGAGTGAAGTCGGCATCCACTTCAAGTGCCATCCATATAGAAGTGCAGCCCAAGGCTATTCTCATGTTTGGTCTGTTGAATAGCCATCGTATTAGATGACGTATTCAGGATAATTATATTACTGATGCGCGGCCGAAGGGATTTGAACCCTCGATCTCGTCCGTGACAGGGACGCATGTTAAACCAGACTACACCACGGCCGCATTGTCAATTTTCTTTCTCTTCTTTATAAACTTATCAAAAACCTTTTTCTTTCTCTCCAGAAAAAGATCAGTTTGAAGATTACCATACATCAAATCATACAGCAATAATGAGTCGTTGATACTATACTGCAAGACATAAACATTCTTCTTTTTTCTTTTCAAAATACTTCCACCTGCTCCATAATTCTCTCTTAAGTAAGTCTGCAGACCCTCAAGGAAATCATGCGAACATGAAGAAAATTTAGTCTGGATTACTTCCAACTGAGTTTTCCTCTTTTTATGAATCGCCCCTGTCCACACATGTCCATCACCGTCAAAATATCCCCTTATAAAATCACCCGCGTGTTCGAGGGGAATGTTAGGAAAAGGCATATGGTTTGTTTTCCCCTCGCGAAAACCCAAGCAACGCAAATCATTGCATATTTCCTTACTCCCTATCTGCATTCGATATAAGATACTCTCATTTTTCTTCCACCGACGTTCTTTTATATGATGATCCGAATCCATCGTATTTCTGATCTTGTACAGTAGTTCACCATCTGAGATATGAAAATCAATGTACTCTCCACCATTTGCATGCACCGTGATGCAGCCATCAGCGGCAAAAAATCCGAGAACATACGCCATTTGAGAGCTCCAAATTTTAAAGAAATCTTTATTCACCTTTCTTTGAATGGCCACTCTCTTCAGTATAACAAATGACAGTAGATAACACTAACCACACCTGTGAACAAAAGTTTGTTATTGACTCCATCAAGCACTTATAGTGCCGGGGGTGGGATTTGAACCCACGACCTTCACTTTATGAGTGTGACGCTCTAACCAACTGAGCTACCCCGACAAACACCAGTTAGAGTAGCATATTTAGCCTGCTTTTCAATTATCTCCGCTGCTTCATCAACCACAATATATTCGCCTGATAGACCGTTGCAACAACCTGAATGCACCCCATGGTAACAAAGAGAAGAGTAAATGAGCTATATTCCACAATCGCACCCCCTATAACAATAGCGATACCAGTAACGATACTGGCAGTCCCACCGGCAAGTCCCCACGCCATACCATCCACCTTTTTATCAGAATATTCATCATAGAGAGCATCCCAGGTTGGTGTGGCCAGCGCAGCAGCCACACCAAGTCCCGCTTGTACTGCAAGCAACTGCACCGGGTTGGAAACCAAAAGATATCCAAAGGTAAATACTGCATTTAAACCATATCCCCATACCATCAGACGCCCTTTATGCATATGATCAGAAGCACGTCCTAGAAGGATCGAGAGTACACCATAGAAAACAAGATACATCGCCCACGCCCAAGATATATCAAGTACGCTTCCGCCTACGCGTTCGGTAAAGATGGCAAGGAGCGGTCCAAACATACCCTCTCCGAGATACCAGAGTCCACCACCGTATAACAATATTTTTAATTCTCGACGCTTCATTATTTCACAACTTCAGGATACATCTCAAAAACAACGATAAAGAGGGAGAGGACGATGGGTCCGAGAATAAATCCAACCGGACCAAATACCGCCAATCCCCCTACAACAGAGAGGAGGATAAGGATTGGATGAATATGTGCCCCCCTCCCTATCAAATATGGCCTCAGTGCATCATCAACTAATCCAACAACAACGGCAGACCAACCTAAGAGACCCAGTGTCGCGAGCGGCCCCGCATTAGCAAATATGTAAATTAATCCCCCCAGAAGCACAAGAGAGGTTCCAATGGCGGGTATAAGGGCCATGATAGCCGCCACACCCGCCCACAACGCCGCATTAGGTACTCCGAAGATATAGAACCCCAACCCAACAAGAATACCCTGTAGAAGGGCAATAACGAGGTTTCCGCGAATCACTGAATGAATCACCACGGTAAAGCGATCAAGTATTTTTTTCGTCTCTGTCTTGCCCAACGGACTCTTTGCAACAATCTCATCACGAAAGTTCTTGCCGTCCTTCAAGAGATAGAAGAAGAGAATAAGACCGATAAGGAAAGATGCAAAGGCATGCAATGCAGAGGAGAATATACCCGTTAGATTACCCGCAAGTAGCGTGAACCACTGACTTGCGATCTGCTCTACACTCACATCTGCAGTTGGAATGATTGACTGTACCCATCTCTCGATCTGCACAATGATATCAGTCAATCCACCAGCCCCACCACTCTGAAGTTGGGCAATTAAGTGAATAGCCTCATCCACCACCAAAGCCCCGAATACAACAAGTGGGATAAGGATAACAATCGTCACCAAAAGTAGGGTGATAAAGCTGGCAAGCCCATCCCATGAAAGATGCTTCTTAAACCACTCATAGAGTGGGTATGCAAGAACAGCAACCACCACCGTTATCGCGATAACGGTAATATAGGGCCACATAATCTTTCCAAACAGCCACGTTGAGAACAATATCAACCCGAGGAGTATATAAACATGAAGATCTTTTGCTTTCATACTATCCATATTATATCACCACCTCCTCTGACACAGATAAAAGTTGTACACATACAAAAAACCGCCCAGAAGGCGGCTCTTTGTATAAAACCCCTATTCCTGAGGAGTAGCGACTACACGGGCATCGAGGATAAACTCATCACCAATCACATTGTCTCCGAGATTTTCAAAGAATTTCCCGGATCCAAACCGTACATCAAAGAGCGTGCGGTCAACAGTCATGGTTGCATCAATGATTAAATCATCTCCCTCGGCATATATCTCTGCCGGAAAAGTAATAGATTCTGTATTGTCGCGAATGGTAAGATCACCAGTCACGGAATATGTTGTCTCCTCCACCAACTCCACATCAGTCACTTCAAATGTCGCTTGTGGATACATCTCGACACCAAAGAAGTCATCGGACATAAGGTGTGCAGACAAGCGATCAAGAGCCCCCTGCTCCTTCGAAGTCTCGACTGCACTAATAGTGGTCATATCAAAGACAAGTGTTCCTGAGGTTACAGTTCCGTCTTCGACAACAACTTCTCCGCTCTCTAATTCAATTGTTCCACTATCTTTGTAGTTGACGACGAGAGTCTTACCAGCCTCCCATTCGAATTCACTCGCTGTAGCATCAACATCATATGTCCCACTCCCCCCTACAACCTCGCGAGGAGTATCATCTTCAACTGGTGCCTCAGGGGCTTCGGCACGATTACCAAAGATCAAGAAGGCGAGGATGATAATGACGACAATAGCTATAATTGTTCCAACTGTTTTATTCATACCTCTCTAATGTAGTTAATAACATTTCTATACTAGCACTTTTTACAAAAGAACAAATAGAGACAGCACATACGTGCTGCCTATAGAGATCATTCTCTACTTTTTATATTTTTTTGCTTTCAGCCGATAATCATGAATAGAGCGACACCGAGCAAAAATAGCAGTATAAGGCCTATAAAGCCGAGTATGGATGCATCTGAATTAGCCATAAAAGTAACTAACCCACACATTATACCGCATAATTGACAATTCTTCTAAAACTCCTCGTATTCAGGATCTATAGGAGAATCGACATTGATATCAAAGGAGCGATAACGAGTTCCGGGTTCTTCGCTTGTATGGGCACGTACACGGACAGTGTATGTGCCGGGATCAAGAAGATCATCTACAGTCACAACAAGTGTGGATTGAGTCTCTGATCCGGTGAGTGTAGAGTCACCGAAGCTGTATCCTACTCCTGAGAGTTCTGGTGATGTGCCTCCTGAGTCAATGGAGAGATTCACAGTTCCATCAAAGCCATTGAGTCGTATTATTGTAACAGTAACAGTATCAGAGGTACCGCTTGTGTTCTCAGAGAGTTCCACATCTGATGGAGAGAGTTGCATAGAGTAGTCCTCTGCTGCCTGGACAGTTATGGAGACCTGAGCAGTGTCAGTACCTCCGTTTCCATCTGATACGCGGTATCGAAGGGAATCATTACCAGTGTATCCATTATTAGGGGTGTAGTATATACGGTTGCTTGATATAGAGGCAGATCCATTATCGGGCTGATCCGTGATACTTGTAATACTCAGACTATCTCCATCAGAGTCAGAGTCATTTAAGAGAACATTGAAGCTATTGTTGGATGAGTTCTCAAAGACGGTATATGAGTCGTTATCTGCGTCAGGGCTTGAGTTAGGTTCTGGTTCGGGTCCCACAGTTACATTTTCTGTATCAGAGTCACTACCTCCCGGCCCTTCACACTCGAGTGTGTATGAGCTGTCATCATACTGAGAACCAGTACTTTCACTGTCACTGGTTGATTTAGATCCACTCCAGTCACCAGTTGCAGTACAGCTGTCTATCTCTCCTGATGCTGTCCAAGAGAGAGTTGAGGGGTCTCCGTAGTCTACCGAAGATGGTGAGACGGAGAGAGAGACTGAGGGAGGGTCAACCGGTTCTTCTCCAACATCAACTTGTTCTGTATCAGAGCGGGTACCCCCAGGTCCCGTACAGGAAAGCGTGTATGAGCTGTCATCATACTGAGAACCAGTACTTTCACTGTCACTGGTTGATT
>JBBDUG010000001.1:0-2226 GCA_040904025.1 Minisyncoccota bacterium | reverse complement strand
ACCTCCTGATTGAGCATCGCAGTGCGTACTTCAAAGTAGTCTTGTTCAGAGAGCTTGTTCCCAAGGTTCTCTTTCATGTAGTCCATGAAGCGGTCGATCGCTTCAATCCATGTCTCACGACGTCCAAGATCATCACGCCATCGAGAATATGTACGATAGAAGATGAACTCATTATATGATCCTTTAAAATATTGCCTGCTCTCTTCTACTCTCTGTTTAACCTCGTCTGAAACACGCAATTGCTGTGAGCGTTCTTTTGTTCGCTCCTGCCGATAGAGAATGTACGACTTCGCTGTCTTTACATAATCTGAGAGGATGAGTTCTTTCTCTACCGCATCCTGAATACCCTCAACCGGAGGGATGAAGGTGCGATAGCGTTTCTTGATGCGCAGAAGATCTGAATAGACCTTTTTGGCAACAAGCTCTGCTTCCTCTGCGCTCCCCTCTTCTGCCGCTTTCATGGCAGAGAGGATCGCTTTCTCAATACGAGAAATATCAAAGTCGACAATAGAACCATCACGCTTCATGACCTTTTTTACGGTATCAAGCACCGTTTCTTCCGGTTCTTTTGTTGTTGTTAATGTCTTTGTCTGTGTATCTACAGACTCTTTCTCTTTACTACTAGTGGGCTCGAGGGAATATACCATATCGATAAAGTGGGATTAAGTATCTAATGGACTTAACATTGTACATGACGAGTCACCTAAACTGACTGTGGATAATGTAATAAGGGACGGGGTTGATAGGTTGTAAAATGTCTGCTCTTCTCTATGGCTTAACGTACATCTTTGAATGCTATATCAAGTATATCCCTTTCCTCTAATCCAATATTTCTACTCACACCAGCAGCCAATTCGATGACATATACGGCAGGTTTATCTGGACGAAATGTTGTTGGATATGTATCGGGATCTACATTCTCCTCTATATCAACAATACGCATTTGCCCCTTCTTGCCCTCTAGACTCTCAAGCCAGATTATATCGATAGAGAAATTCATATCTTTCATCCAGATACCGTGATGATCTGACTTCTCAAATACAAAAAGAAGCCCTGTCTCTTCATCAAAATCTTCTCTATCAGAGAGACCGCGTACTCGTTCAGTCCACTCATCTGCAATCTCAAGTGAGAGTGTGTGCCCACCGACGATAACAGAAGCACGCTCCCCAGAGATAGGAGCTGGTCGTGATGCAACACCGCTTGCAAGAAAGAAAGCGATGAGTATGACAAGGATTATCAGGAGAATTTTAAGACCGCGTGACATATGTATATTATAGCGTATTTTATTTTCAATAGGCTATGTAAGTATTGATGATACCTACCATCCCAATACAACGTCTAGTGTTTTATAATCCTCATTTCTGCTTCACCAGAAGAAACTGATAGTTTGATTTCTCCCCCAATTGGAAAAGTGATCATGGGGTCAGTATGCCCAAAATCTACATTTGCAAGTACTGGTATGTCGCTCAGTTCCCTTTTTGATTTAATAATTTGTATCAATTGTTCTTCTTTCACCTCACTTGCCCTTTGGAATCGTCCAATGACAATACCCTGTACCGAACTAAAATTAGGAAGATGGATAAGAGACTGTAGGTCACGGTCAAAATTAAATATCTTAGATTCAGCATCATCTTCTAAAAATAAAACTGAATTGGATATATCTGGGAGATATTCGGTTCCCTGAAGGAGGTTGAGAGTGCAAATATTTGAACCTAAAATAGTGCCCTCTGCTTTCCCATCATTAATAGCAAGCCAACCGTCATTCTTATACAACTCTCTATTCTCTTGATCACGATACCACCTGTCATCACTCCACGAATCGCTCGGTGAAATATTAAACTCTTCATCATTAAATAGACATTTTTTAAAGTATTCTAGCGTGTAATCAAAATGCAGTTTCTGTCCAAATGTCGAATATGCCGGTCCGGAGTATGTAACTAGACCAGTTTTTGCATATATAGCATTTTGCAAAGCTGTTGTATCTGAATAACCAACAAAAACTTTTGGATTGTTTTTTATAAGATCCCAATCTAAATATCGCAAAAGCTGATTGCAATTAAACCCCCCTATTACCGCAAAGATTCCTTTTATACTTTTATCTGAAAAAGCTTCATGTAGATCACTAACTCTTGATTCGATGCTCGAAGAATCAAATTCATCTACTTCTTCAACGTGTGCACCAAAAGATAATTCTAATCCCATAGAATCAAATCGTTCATCAGCAAT